>JBNKNN010000189.1:0-32899 GCA_050293865.1 Hydrogenophaga sp.
TGGAGAGTCGTTTACCGGAGAGGCCACCCGAACCGCAGGCAAGATGCACGAAGGCACGGCCAACGGTGCTGGCAATCGCGGCAGTTATTTGCGCTGTCGCTACCAGATGAACTCGCAAACACTGGGGTCAGGCACTTGCGAGCTGTCGGACGGTTCGGTTTTCAACATGCATGTGGGCGGCTGACAGATTGCTCTGCCCACCGCAATGATCAGAGGCGAGGCGTGCGCACAATCGGTGCCGCCTCGCTCACCTCTACCTCGTAGGCTGGTGAGACATCAGCCTTCAGATAACCCACATACTGCAAGGTCTGCTCGGTGCGAATGGACGGCACATCACCATCTCGCATGTGCAGCAAATCGGCCGGGCTCACCCATTGAGGATTGGCTGTCGTCAAAGGCAGTTGTGCTTGCCGATAGGCTTCCAGCACGAACTGCGAGCAAAAGAAGCGGTCGTTGCGGATCGCACCCAGGTGCACGAAAGCCATGCCGCGAATGCATGCATCCCGAATCACGCCAGGCACCAATGGCAATTCGCAAATCTGCCGGCTGACACTGAACGGGGCTTGCAGCACCACGCCTGCGACGTTGTACTTCTTGCCCATTTGCGTGTCGACGAAAGCCTGGATGGCTTGCGCACCCTCCACTGTCATGTCCGGATGCCGAAACGCGACGATGGTCGCTTCCTCAGCCAGGAAGACTTCACTGGGTCGCGTCTGGATGCCGCTGCCGACGGCCTCGGCAAATTGGCCGTCACCCATGTACAGAGCTGCGTGGCTGACCGGAGAGAGCGTCAGCAAGCGAATGCCCAACGATGTGACACCATGGGTGGAGCTCAACACGATGTCGCCTGGCTTGAGGTCGTCCATCGTGATTTTGACACCTTCACCGGGGGTGACCATCAGGCGTTGCTGGACCTGAACGACCGGTTCCGGGGAGGCCGGGTTCAGATCAACCTGGGTGGCGCAGGCGCCGAGCAGGCCTGAGACCAGCGTGGTGCTGGCCAAACGGTATATCCAAGACGTCTTCATGCATCCTCCCTGATGCTGCGCAGTCCCGATTTCAGACCGCGCCTTCTTCAAACAAGTGTCGGTGCAACGGTAGTGGTCGAGAACCCTACACGCCCCGAGCCCGATCAGCTGCAAACTGCTGTCGGAAAGTGTGGAATTGGCCCGCGTCCAGTGCGTTGCGCACTTCCTGCATCAGGTTCAGGTAATAGTGAAGGTTGTGCACCGTGGCCAGCATGGGGCCCAGCATCTCGCCGCATCGGTCGAGGTGATGCAGGTAGGCGCGGCTGAAGCCTTCTCGCCCGCCATCAGCGTAGGACACGTCCGATTGGCCGGCGCAGGCGTAGCAGGTGCAGGTTTCGTCCAGCGGGCGGTGGTTCGATTTGTGACGGGCGTTGCGGATTTTCAGGTCGCCGTAGCGGGTGAACAAGGTGCCGTTGCGTGCATTGCGGGTTGGCATGACGCAATCGAACATGTCCACACCACAGGCGACGCCTTCGATCAGGTCTTCCGGCGTGCCCACGCCCATCAGGTAGCGGGGCTTGTTTGCGGGCAGGCGGTGCGGCGTGTGCGCCATGATGCGCCGCATCTCGTCTTTGGGTTCGCCCACGCTGACACCACCCACCGCATAGCCGGGGAAATTCATGTCAACCAGCGCATCCAGCGATTCCTGGCGCAGGTTCTCGAACATCCCGCCTTGCACGATGCCGAACAAAGCGTTGGGGTTTTCCAGTCGTTCGAATTCGTCTTTGGAGCGTTGCGCCCAGCGCAGGCTCATCTCCATGGACGCCCGGGCTTCCTTTTCCGTGGTGAGGTGGCCCTTGGTTTCGTAGGGCGTGCACTCATCGAGCTGCATCACGATGTCGGAGTTGAGCACCGTCTGGATCTGCATGCTCACCTCGGGCGACATGAACAGCTTGTCGCCGTTGACGGGAGACGCAAAGTGAACACCTTCTTCGGTGATTTTGCGCATGTCGCCCAGGCTCCAGACCTGGAATCCGCCGGAGTCGGTCAGGATGGGTTTGTGCCATTGCTCGAACGCATGCAGGCCACCAAAGCTCTCCATGATGTCGAGCCCGGGGCGCATCCACAGGTGGAAGGTATTGCCCAGGATGATCTGGGCACCCATGTCTTCCAGGCTACGGGGCATCACGCCCTTGACGGTGCCATAGGTGCCAACCGGCATGAAGATGGGGGTTTCGACGACGCCATGATTGAGCGTGAGACGACCGCGGCGCGCGTGTCCGTCGGTTTTGAGCAGTTCGAATTGCAGCATGATGGACCGCATTGTCTCAAAGCAACGCGACCCGGGGGAAGCCATTGTCGGCTTCCCCTGGCTGGAGGTGGGCGTTTCTGCCTTACTTGAGGGTCAGAATCCAGCTCACCAACTTACCAGCATCGGCCTCGGAGATGGCGACTTTGTTTGGGGGCATGGACAGTCCGCTCACTTTGCCCTTCCAATGGCTTTCATAGGGGCTGCTGCCAGCCAGCACGATTTGCGTCAGCTTGGTCTGAGCATCGGCCTGGCCCGCGTATTTGGCAGAGACGTCTTTCCAGGCTGGTCCAATAGGCGCCATGCCGTTTGGTCCTTTGGCGCCTGGATCGATATGGTGGCAGGTCATGCACCCGGCGCTGGTCGCCAGCTTGAGGGCTTCTTGCTCAGAGGTGGCTTCGGCGTGGGCAAAGCTGGCGGCGGCGGCCAGCAAAGTGCCCATGCCGATGATGTTCAAACGGCGAATGGTGTCGGTTTTCATGGTGCATTCTCCTAAAGAGTCAGTTGAATGCACTCAGGCTAGGCGATCTGCGGATGGGGCTATTGATCAACGTCAAATGGCTACCCGGATGTCGCATAGTGAAGCAGTTGGCAGGCCCTGGCGGCCCAGTACGCAACGCATGGCGTCTTGGGCGAGGCGAGCTCGCAGTAGTTCAAATGAATGGACGGCGGCGAATGGGGGCTTCAACAAGCCGTGTCCTAGGAGCGCTCTGCCTCCAAAAGGATCACGTCAAGGGTGTGGCCATCGGCCAACAATCGGACTTCAGCGCGAGGCGCTCGTGTCGGTGCCGTTGTCTACAAGCGACGTTGTCTGTGCGTGTGCTGCTGAATGATCAGATTGGTCCCAACCCCAAGCCAGCAGGACAGAAATGGCGAGAGACAGGGAAAGGGCCAAGCCCAGGCGGGTCAGAATTTCGATCACGGGATAACTTGTCGTTATGGTTGCAGTTGCACGATTCAGGCAAGATTTTGCCTTTAATTGCTGCCAATGGCACCAGTTTAGGGCTTGGACTTGTTACAAAAATGTGTAACCTTGCAGCGTGGGTGTCACTCGGCTGAGCAAGAGGTCACGCTGGTTTGATCACCATCAGCCCAAAGGTGACCAACATCGCGACGAAGGCGGGGTAGCCACACCACTCCCATCGGCGGGCCAACTGCCAGTAGCGTGCGGGCAACTCATTGGCGCCTTGACGGTGCGCTTCATCCGCCATACGGGCCATGTCGAGTTGCATCTTCACCACGGGCAGCCACAGGGCGCCGCTGAAAACATACAGCCCCAACGACACCGCGATCCAAGTGGTGCTGAGCGGCCAGCCAGCCAGGTGTGCCATCCAGAGCCCTGAGATGGGTTGGTAGATGGCGGCGGGCGTGGTGAACCACCAATCAGCTCTGACCACCAGACGACTGACCACTGCCTGGGCTGCAACGTTGTGGCTTCTGTTGGCAAAAAACAGGTAAAAGGCAGTGCCAAAGCCGGTGCCCACCAGCAAAACGCTGGAAAGAATGTGCGACCACTTGATCAGCAGGTAGGTGTTCATGGTTGTGCTCCTCCTTCGCGCGCCGCATTTCGTAGCAGTAGCCACAGAATGGCCAGAATCGGCAAATTTTTGCTCAGCGGTCCCAAGGGGTGAAACCATTGGTCCGGCACCCAAAGGGTGGCCATCGCCGTCATCGCTAGCACCATGACAAAGCAGGTCCCATAGACGAAGCGCCCAGGCCGAAACCACAGAGCCAGGCCCAACAAGAGATCCACCGAAGCGCCCAAGCCGATGGCAACCGACTTCCAAGCATCATGGTCGGCTCCCCATGCTGACAGAAGGGCTCGGCTTTGACCGTTCCATTCCAGAAGCGATGCGAGGGCAGTGAGCAGCCAGACAGCTACCAGGCTCCAGCGCAAATAGCGCAGTTCTCGGAAATCGGGCGCCGGCATGCTCATGCTAGCGAACCTCTGTGACCATGCCCCAGTGCTTGAACTCGGGATGGAAGGCCTCGAGTGACAGCAGGCTGGTGGCTGTGCGGGCGCCGACGTGCGTGCCTGGTCTTTCAGATGCCAACTCGCGCGCCAGGAGAATGGCGGCCATGGTGGGAATTTCCGGGCCATGGTCGTTGTCGGCGCTGATGTGCCATTCCCGGTGAATCTGGTCGCCTTTCTCGTCCAAACCGTCTACCGACACCACCATGCCACCCAGAGCAGTGCCCCAGCGGTCGAACATGGGGGCAAAGCGATGCAGCAGGGGCGCCAGTCGTTCGGGGCGTTGTACCCAGCCTCGGCGCACACAGGCTGCCAACCAGGCGAAAGAGCGTTGAGACAGGCCCACTTCAAGTGCGGCGCGGAACAGGACGCTTTGCCGTACCTGATAGTGCTCCGGAAATATCTGCAGGTCAGGAATGTCGCAAATGGCGCCCAGCCTCGGCTTCATGTGCGCGAAATGCACTGGCCTGGGATCTGCCCAGCCGATGGACGATTCCCACCGCCCGTGGCGCCAGACTTGAATAGGGCGACCACAGTAGCTCAGTACCGCGGCGATGGTGGCCTCGCCGCGCGGCGCTGACTGAGCAGGAGCGATGCAGATGTCGATGTTGTCGATCGCCTGCCAACCCGTTGTGAGGTGGTCGATCACCGCGGACGACAAGGCGGGAACCGTGCTGGCGCCAGACACTGCCAGCTTGCCGGCTGCGACGAACGTCTTATGAAGTGCTTTGGGAAAGCCGCAAACAAACTCGCGGCCGTCCGCCAGGTCGATGTAGTGCGCGGCGGCTTCAGCGCAGGCGCGTGCCACTGCGTAGCCCTGTGCTTGAAAAGGGCCTGCCGTGTGGATGAGGGTATGGACCTGCAAGCGACGCAGTGTCTGGGGCAGGTCGACCTGATGGGCGTCTAACGCTACTGCCTGAGCCGCCCCGGGCAAGTCCTTTGCGAATGCCTGAGCCTTTTCGAGTGTCCGGGCCGCCACCAACAACTCAATGCCAGGGTCAACCGCCAGTCGTCGACAAATCCTCGCGCCGAAGTTTCCGTGGCCTCCCAGCACAAGTATGCGGTGACTTCTGGTCATTTGTTCGTCTTGTTGTTTGGTTGATCAGGCTGGGTGGTTTGGCGGCTTCTTGCGCCCCAGTAGCATGGCGTCTCCGTAGCTGAAGAAGCGGTACTTCTCGTCGATGGCATGCCGGTAGAGCCTGCGGATCTCGTCATAGCCGGCGAACGCACTGACCAGCATCATCAGCGTGCTCCTGGGCAGGTGAAAGTTGGTGACGAGCTGGTCCACCACTTGGAAGACATAGCCCGGCGTGATGAAGATATCGGTGTCGCCGCTTGTCTCACCGCTGGCTGCCCAGCTTTCCAGGGTGCGGACAGTGGTGGTCCCGACGGCAACGACTCTTCCGCCGCGCGCACGGCAAGCCTCGATGGCGGTCAGTGTGTTGTCGGGAATGGCATAGCGCTCGTGATGCATGATGTGGTCGGCAATGCGGTCGACCTTCATCGGGGCGAATGTGCCTGCGCCCACATGGAGTGTGACGCTGGCCGTACGCACGCCGCGCGCTTTCAAGGCCGCCAGAACGGATTCATCGAAATGCAATGCGGCAGTCGGTGCAGCCACTGCCCCCGGCACCTTCGCGAAGATGGTTTGGTAACGTCGTTCATCTTCTGCACTGTCTTCGTGCGTGATGTAGGGTGGAAGAGGTACGTGGCCATGCTGGCTCATCAACTCATACGGGGTTTCTCCTTTGGGTCCTTGCAGACGCAAGCGGAACAACTGGCCTTGCTCGTCGGGCCAGCGGTCCAAGAAGATGGCATCGAAACCGTCGCCCTTCAGCCCGCCCGCAAAATGCATGAGGCCGCCTGGCAATGGCTTCTTGCTCACCCTAAGGTGCCCGACCACTTCGTTGCTCGACGAACCGTCGCTGGATTCATGAGGCAGTAGCACACGCTCAATCAGCAGTTCCAGCTTTCCACCCGAAGCCTTTTCGCCAAAGAGACGAGCCTTGACCACCTGAGTGTCATTGAAAACCAGCAGGTCGCCTGGCGAGAGCAGGCTGGACAAGTCCCGAAAGTGCCGGTCTACCGGTTTCGCGCCGGTGCCGTCCAGCAGACGGGACGCGCTTCGCTCTGGGGCGGGTTGTTGTGCAATGAGCTCTGGTGGGAGGTCAAAGTCGAAATCGGCGACGCTGTAGTCGGCAGCCGGGGAGCGGAAAGATTCTGTCATGTCGCTTGAGGGCTGAACTGGCCCGTGCCAAGAATGCGCAGTGAAGCGGTTACAGTCTGCATTGTCCCATGCCAGAGACCGCCGCCAAACCTTCTTCCGCCAAGGACAAACCGCTGTCCGCTCCCCAAAAGGCCATGCGCAAGCTGGGCCTGGTGCGCGACATCGACCTGGCCTTGCACCTGCCACTGCGCTACGAGGACGAAACCCGGATCATGAAGCTGGCCGACGCCCGTGATGGTCAGGTGGTGCAGATCGAAGGCGTGGTCACCGACAGCAGTGTGGCCTACCGTCCGCGGCGGCAATTGCTGGTGACGGTGGACGATGGCAGCGATACCTGCACGCTGCGGTTCTTCACCTTCTATCCGGCGCATCAGAAGACCTTGGCCATCGGTGCGCGGGTTCGGGTGCGGGGAGAGCTGAGGGGTGGCTTTGGCTTCGCCGGCCGGACCATGATGCACCCCACCTTCCGCAGCGCGGGCGGTGAGTTGCCCGATGCCCTCACGCCCGTTTACCCCACGAGCGCGCAATTGCCTCAAGCCTATCTCCGCAAGGCTGTGCTCAGTGGCCTGAGCCGAGCCGACCTGTCGGAGACTTTGCCGCCGCCTGTGCGTGATTCGCTGGCTCGTTTGATGACGGAGCGAAGAGGGCAATTGGTCAGTTTGCAGGAGTCGCTGCGATTTCTGCACAACCCCACGCCCGATGTGTCGTTGGGAGCGTTGGAGGATCGGTCGCACCCGACGTGGCAACGCCTGAAAGCCGAGGAATTGCTCGCACAGCAACTCTCACAACTCTCTGCCAAACGCGAGCGAGATGCTCTGCGGGCGCCCACGCTGGAAACGAAGCCGGGTGGGTTGCAAGAGCAGTTGCTGGCGGCACTGCCTTTTGCGTTGACGGGTGCCCAGCGCCGGGTAGTAGAGGAGGTCGCGCGTGACCTGGCCCGTCCTGTGCCCATGCATCGCCTGCTGCAAGGCGATGTGGGTTCTGGCAAAACCGTGGTGGCAGCGTTGGCAGCGGCTGTGGCCATGGGCGAAGGCTGGCAGTGCGCCTTGATGGCGCCGACGGAAATTTTGGCCGAACAGCACTTTGCCAAACTCGTCACTTGGCTGGAGCCATTGCTGGAACCGCTAGGCAAGCGGGTGGCATGGCTCACTGGCAGCCAGAAAAAAAAGCAGCGCAATGAAATGCTGGCGCTTATTTCCAGCGGTGAGGCGGCGCTGGTGGTGGGCACGCACGCCGTGATCCAGGATCAGGTGCAATTTCAGCGCCTGGCTCTGGCCATCATCGACGAACAGCACCGGTTTGGCGTGGCGCAGCGCTTGGCGCTCAGAAGCAAGTTGACATCCAGTGTCGCCGCCGGGCCGCCCCAAGGCGACACAGCCCCCTCGGGGGGCAGCGACCCGCGAAGCGGTGGAGCGTGGGGGCCACAAGAGCGTGTCGCCGCCGGGCCGCCCCAAGGAGACACAGCCCCCTCGGGGGGCAGCGACCCGCGAAGCGGCGGAGCGTGGGGGCCTACTCTCGAGCCTCACATGTTGATGATGAGCGCAACGCCGATTCCGCGCACGCTGGCCATGAGCTATTACGCGGATCTGGACGTCTCCACCATCGATGAATTGCCACCTGGAAGGACGCCAATCGTCACCAAAGTGGTGTCTGATTCGCGGCGAGCGGAACTGCTTGATCGCATCCGCGCTCAGATCGAACAGGGGCGCCAGGTGTATTGGGTGTGCCCGCTGATTGAAGAAAGCGAGGCATTGGACTTGTCCAACGCCACAGCCACCCATGCTGAGCTGTCCCACGCCTTGCCGGGCGTGATGGTCGGCCTGCTGCATTCCCGCATGCCACCGGCAGAGAAAAAGGCCGTTATGCAGTTGTTCTCTGCCGGGGAAATGGGGGTGCTGGTGTCCACTACCGTGATCGAGGTTGGCGTGGATGTGCCCAACGCTTCGCTCATGGTGATCGAGCATGCCGAGCGCTTCGGACTGTCTCAGCTTCACCAGTTGCGCGGTCGTGTCGGGCGTGGCGCAGCAGCGTCGGCGTGTGTTCTGATGTACACACCACCTGAGGGCGGACGGCTTGGCGAGACAGCGCGCTCAAGGTTGAAGGCCATGGCCGATACCAACGATGGGTTCGAGATCGCCCGGCGTGATCTGGATATTCGCGGGCCGGGCGAATTCATGGGCTCGCGTCAGTCAGGTGCACCGATGCTGCGCTTTGCGGACCTGGCTACAGACGGCCATTTGTTGCAATGGGCGCGGGAAGCGGCGGTACTCATGCTGGACGAGCACCCCAGGGAAGCGGACCAGCATGTCGAGCGATGGCTGGGGAACAAGCAGGACTACCTCAAGGCTTGAGGCAGCGTTGTGGCGAGGGCCGTGCTGACGGCCTTGGTCTCGACCTCGGGCTCCACTTGCGCTGTTTGCGTGAGGAGGCTTTTTCGTTGACGTCAGCCGGATAACGCTCATCGCGCTTGTCGAGCTCGACTGCGCCGTTGAAGTGATTGTCTCGTAAGAGTATGAGAGTGCGGTAGCAAGAGGTGAATCGGTTGACGGAGACCTCGATGGTCGCTTTGTTTACGATGTGGCCTCTCCAGGTTCCATGCTCGTCGATCACCACGTCCGCCACGAAATTTGGTGTACACGCATCGCCCGAGCAATCGGGCTTGCTGTAACGGTTTTTCCGCTGAGGTGAAGCGAATGATCACCTGTTCTCTTGCAGTGGCTTTCTCGCCGGAAAGAAGGCTCGCCGCCAATCCTGATGCATCCAGTTGACGATCTCCGTACGGGTTCGGCCGCTGGAGCGGCGTGGCTTGCGGCGTCGACGCTGTCTTCTTTATCACTGCCGCCGCAGACCCGTAAGGCGGTGGACAGGAGGCTGGCCAGAGCGAGTCGGGCGAAGCGTTGAATGTGGAGCACATGCGCGGCGATCTTGGGAGTAAGACCAGGCAGGCAGCACGCTCAAAGCTGAGTGCACTTGCCGTGCTCGGAATGAGCGTACGACGCCAGAGGGTACGCACGTTAGACAGTGGGCGACTAGTGCAGGAGAGTGCTTGCAGGCTGTCAGGGAGCCAGAGCACTTGCCCTCCGGCTTGACTGGATCCCATTGGCGAAAGAGCTGCCGCGACAGTTCTCGAGTCGCGACAGCTCCGGCTTGGTCTGCCCAAAGATCAAGCTTGGGGCGTCACTTCATGAGTGGGCGGTCAAGCTTGAGCTGGGTGGGGTAGCCATCTGCGTCTGGCGCTGAACCGAGGTAGGCAGAGGAGTACATGGTGTTGCCTTCAATGGCAAAGAGCAATTTGACCTGGCCTCCGACGCTGACGCTCGCCGAGGTTTTGTCCACAATCTTGCCGCTGGCGGTACCCGTTGCGTCGATGGTGAAAGCAAGGTCCATGTTGTTAACGGCATTGGGGGTTCCGGTACAAGTGGTGTTTGCCCAATTGTTGATGGCATGGCTGCCAGTGACGGCTGCGGCACCGGCTTTGTTCAGTGTCCAGACGAAGTTTCTGGACGATGCACCGCCGGTGACCTCGCACGCGCTAGCCCAGGTGCCAACGTACTTGTCTGCGGCTTCGGCTGCCGCCGGTGGCGTCTCGTCGTCGCTGTCGTCACTGCCGCCGCCGCAAGCGGTGAGGGCGAAGGCTGCCAGCAGGGCTGACAGGGTTATTTTCAAGGGGAACTTATGGTGCATGCTGCCCTCCATCAGGCTGGGTATGGAAAAAGGAAATGGGTGAGTTCAGTCTATTGACTTCGCTCTTCAGCGGGTTCCTCCCGGTTGGGGAGGGATGCGTCCTCCTGTCATCCAGATAGGGGGCGATTGGGTCCCATTTTCTGCCTGACCCGCACGCACTCTCCGAGTCCCGGAGAGTGTTTGCGCCTGTTCTTGTGTCATTGCCGCTGAATCGGATTAACCAGTTTCTACTATACGGTTACACGTTGATGCGACCGATACCTAGTTCTAGGTACTGCGAGAAGGGGATGACAGGTACCAGTCGTCACCAGTTGCGGGACTTTTTGCCTCGGACCATGGCTCGGTGTGCGTCGATGCCATCTCGACGCACAATAGGGCCATGACCCTGACCGAACTCAAGTACATCGTGGCAGTGGCCCGCGAGAAACATTTCGGCAAAGCGGCAGAAGCCTGCTTTGTCTCGCAACCCACTCTTTCGGTGGCGATCAAGAAGCTCGAAGAAGAGCTTGAAGTCAAAATCTTTGAGCGAAATGCCAGCGAGATCGCTGTCACGCCGCTTGGCGAAGAGATCGTTCGGCAAGCCCAGACCGTGCTCGAGCAAGCGGCCTCGATCAAGGAAATCGCCAAGCGGGGCAAGGATCCACTGGCCGGACCGCTTCGCCTGGGAGTGATCTACACCATTGGCCCCTACCTGCTTCCCGACTTGGTGCGGCAGGTGATAGATCGGTCTCCACAGATGCCACTGATGCTGCAGGAGAACTTCACCGTCAAACTGCTTGAGCTGCTTCGATTGGGTGAAATCGACTGCGCCATCCTGGCAGAACCGTTTCCGGATGCGAATCTAGCAGTGGCCCCTTTGTACGATGAACCCTTCATGGCGGCAGTGCCGGTCAACCACCCTTTGGCCGCCAAAGGGAGTGTGACTGCCGACGAGCTGAAGAAGGAAACCATGCTCCTCCTCGGTACTGGACATTGCTTCCGTGACCATGTGTTACAAGTGTGTCCGGAGTTTTCAAGATACGCGAGTGAGGAGATTGAGGGAATTCGTCGAAGTTTTGAAGGATCTTCCCTGGAGACCATCAAGCACATGGTTGCAGCGGGGATGGGGGTCACTTTGGTACCAAGACTGTCGGTACCGAGGTCGGCCCTGGACGACAATGTGGATTGTGGCCAGGATTTCGGCGACTCTGCGTACATTCGCTACCTCCCGTTCGAGGGAGAGCCACCAATGCGGCGCGTCGTGCTCGTTTGGCGGCGCAGCTTTACACGCTATGAAGCCATTGCCGAATTGCGCAACGCCGTGTACGCGTGCGCGCTGCCTGGCGTGACCCGTCTGTCCTGACCTATGCATCCGACCACAGCCTCCTCCTCCGGGCCATCGCTGGAGCCCACCCCTGAGCCCGCGCAAGGGCGGCTTTCGCTTTATCTGGATCTGATCCGCTGGAATCGACCGGCCGGGTGGCTGTTGCTGCTATGGCCGTCGCTGGCAGCTCTGTGGTTGGCGGCGAAGGGCTTCCCGGGCGTTCATCTGTTGCTGGTGTTCACGGCGGGGACCATCTTGATGCGCAGCGCGGGCTGCTGCGTCAACGATGTCGCCGACCGCGACTTCGATCGGCATGTGAAGCGAACGGCTCAGCGCCCAGTGACGAGTGGGCGGATCGGTGTCAAGGAAGCTTTGCTGGTCGGTGCCGCCTTGGCATTCTCAGCGTTTTTGTTGGTGTTGACGACCAACCTCACCACGATTGCCTGGTCATTTGCGGGTTTGGGCTTGGCCATCGTGTATCCGTTCGCCAAGCGCGTTGTGTCCATGCCGCAAGCCGTGCTGGGTGTGGCGTTCAGCTTTGGTATTCCAATGGCGTTCTCGGTAGTAAACGGGGGGGGCACATGGGAACTGCCTGCCTTGCTCTCCGGCAACGCAAGTCCAGCGGGCTTGATGCAAGCTGCCTGGGACAGCGTGCCGTGGCAGGCCTGGGCGCTGATGTTGGGCAACCTGTTCTGGGTGATTGCTTACGACACCGAATACGCAATGGTGGACCGTGATGACGACCTCAAGATCGGCATGAAGACCTCCGCCATCACGCTGGGTAATTGGGATGTGGCTGCTGTGATTGCCAGCTACGTCGCCTATTTGTCCATCTGGACCGGTGTGCTGTGGGGGCAGGTCAACCTGTGGGTATGGGGCGTGGCTGTTTTGGCGGCGCTGGTTCAGGTGGCCCGCCACTACCGGCTCATTCGCAGACGCGAACGGGAAGGCTGTTTTCAAGCCTTCCGCACCAATCATTGGTTGGGCTTCACCGTTTTTGCGGGTGTGGTGCTGGGACTGGCCTTTTGAAGATCTGAAGCCCTGTCAGGCGCCGAACTCTTTGCCCAGTTCTTCGGCCCGCTGGCGAGCGGCGCGCATTGCCTGCTTGAAATGGTCCTTGACCCCTTGAGCCTCCAGATGGCTTAGCGCTGCAAACGTGGTGCCACCTTTTGAGGTCACGCGCTCACGCAGCACCTGCGGCGGTTCGTCTGAACGCTGAGCCAATGTGGCTGCACCGATGAAGGTGCCGGTGGCCAGTGCCATTGCACGTTCGGGCGTCAGACCCATTTCAACGCCAGCGTCGCGCATGGCCTCGAGGAAGTAGAACACGTAAGCCGGGCCTGAGCCTGAGATGGCGGTCACCGCGTCGAGTTGCGCTTCGTCGTCACACCAGACGAAAGAGCCGGTGGTGGCGACCACAGCATCCACCACAGCACGGTCTTCGACAGTGACGGAGCCTCGAGCGAACAAGCCGGTCATGCCAAGGCCAACCAGGGCAGGGGTGTTGGGCATTGCTCGCACTATCCGTTGGTTGGCAGTCCATTGGGAGATGCTGTCGCTGCTGATGCCGGCCGCCACACTCAGGTGCAAAGCATCAGCTCTGAGCGCCGGGGCCGATGCGAGTGCAACTTCTTTGAAGATCTGGGGCTTGACGGCCCAAACGACCATATCGGTGGGAGGCACGTCGGCACTGGTACTCGCGTGCAGACCCACGCCGGGGAACTGCGTCGTCAGGCGCTGTCGCTGCTCGTCCCATGGCTCGACAATGTGGATGGCGTCGGGGGAATGGCCTTGCTTGATCAGGCCGCCAATGATGGCGCTGGCCATGTTGCCGCCGCCGATGAAAGTAATGCTGGTGGAGAGAGACATGAAGCTTTCGTTCAGGGAAGGTGGAGCTGCGCGATCTCGGCGCAGCCATGCCACCATGTTAGCGTCAACGGGCCTTCACTCTCTATGTGGTGTCGTGCGAGCGCTTTCCTATTCAGCCACCGCCTGGCGCACGGCGCGCGCCCACATGGCCATCTTTTCCCTGGCCTGATCCCTCGACAGCTTCGGTTCAAAGTGGCGCTCGGCTTTCCATAACTGGTTCAGATCATTCAGGCTGCCATACACGCCACAGTGCAAGCCGGCCAGGTACGCCGCACCGAGAGCCGTCGTCTCCACGACGGCGGGACGGACCACGGGAATGCCGAGCAAGTCAGCCTGGAACTGCATCAACAAGTCATTGACGCACGCGCCGCCATCCACCCGCAGCTCGCTCACGGGCACGCCACCAGCGGCCACAGCGTCACGGCTCATGGCCTCGAGCAGGGCGGCGCTTTGATACGCGATGCTCTCCAGCGCCGCACGCGCGATGTGTGCCATGGTCGTTCCGCGTGTGATGCCTACGATGCTGCCGCGGGCCTCGGGTTTCCAGTAGGGAGCCCCGAGCCCGGTGAAAGCTGGAACCAACATCACTCCGCCGGCATCAGGCACGCTCTCGGCCAGTTGCTGCACTTCGCTGCTGGAGTCAATGGCCTTGAGTCCGTCGCGCAGCCATTGCACCACCGCGCCACCGATAAACACACTGCCCTCCAGCGCGTATTGCGCGGGGCCTGCGGGCTGTGCGGCGGCGGTGGTGACGAGTCCGTTCTGGCTGGTCTGGAAAGTGCTGCCGGTGTGCATGAGCATGAAGCAGCCCGTTCCATACGTATTCTTCGCCATGCCTGCAGAGAAGCAGGCCTGACCGAACAATGCGCTTTGTTGATCACCCGCGACGCCTCCGATAGGCAATGACCTGCCGAGATGGGCGGGCAGTATGTCGCCGAAATAAGCAGAAGAAGGCAGCACCTCGGGCAGAACGGTCGAGGGTATGCCCAACGCGTCCAGAAGTTCGGAGTCCCAAGCGTGGTCGCGAACGTTGAACACCATGGTGCGTGAGGCGTTGCTCACATCGGTTACGTGTCGCTGTCCACCGGTCAAGTGCCAGATCAGCCAGGTGTCCACTGTGCCGAAGGCCAACTCGCCATTTTCTGCCAGCTCGCGGGCGCCGGGCACGTTGTCCAGCATCCAGCACAGCTTGGTGGCGGAGAAGTACGCATCGATGCGCAAGCCCGTCTTCTGCAAAACGGTATCCGTCAGACCACGTTCGCGCAGCCTGGCGCAGATGTCCTCCGAACGCCTGTCTTGCCAGACGATGGCGCGGTACACCGGCTCGCCCGTGCGGCGATTCCATAGCAAGGTTGTTTCGCGCTGGTTCGTGATGCCAACGCTCTTGATATCGCTGGCCTGAAGACCTGCTTGAGCCAGCGACTCTCGCGCGGTGGCCAGCTGTGTCTCCCAGAGGTCGCTCGGTTCGTGTTCTACCCAGCCCGGTTGCGGGTAGTGCTGGGCGAACTCCCGCTGAGCCATGGCCACTATACGGCCGCCTTCATCGAAAACGATGCTGCGTGAACTGGAGGTACCTTGGTCTAGGGCGAGCAAATAGGACATTCTTGAAAAGAAGCGTTCAGTGAGGCTGTGAAGTGGTTTCCACGCCAGTGGCAATCACACATTCCACGTTGTGCTGCTCCATCAGCGTGTCGAACGGGGTAGGTGGATCCTGGTCAGTGAACACCACGTCGATGTCATCCAGCTTGGTCAGCTCGACCATGGCCGGGCGGTTGAATTTGCTTTGATCGGCGGCAAGCCAGATTTCGCGGGACTGCTCGATGATGGTTCTTGCCACCTTCACTTCGCGATAGTCATAGTCGCGCAAGGTGCCGTCGGCCTCAATGCCACTGATGCCAATGAGGCCGATATCCACCTTGAACTGACGCATGAATTCCACGGTGGCTTCGCCCATGATGCCCTGATCCGCGGCTCGGACCTGCCCTCCCGCAATGATGACTTCGCAGTCTGGGTTGGTGCTGAGCATGGCTGCCACATGAAGGTTATTGGTGATTACTCTCAGGCCGCGGTGCTGTGTCAGTTCTCGGGCCACGGCTTCAATGGTGGTGCCGATGTTCAGGATCAACGAACACCCGTTGGGAACGCGACTGGCAATAGCCTTGGCGATGCGCGCTTTCGCGTCGGCGTTGATGGCCTGGCGTTGCCGGTAGGCGATGTTCTCCGTGGTTGAGCCTGGCAGGCGCACGCCACCGTGAAACCGCGACAACAAGCCAGCCTGTGCCAGACGTTGCACATCCCGGCGCACCGTCTGAAGCGTGACGCCGAACTGTTCGGCAAGTGCCTCGATGGTCTGGGGCCCTTGCAGGCGGACCACATCGAGCATCTGGGTATGGCGGGGGGACAGGTTCATTTGGATGTGGTGAGTGTTGTCACGCATGCGTGGCAAGCGAAATCGATTCGAACATATCGGAAAAGTATCACATCGACATTCGGGTAAATACCGAACCAATAGGAACAAAAACGAACATTAAAATCGTCAAAACGAAAACGGAAAGTGATTGATAGGTGATGCATGTCACGAACGGAGTGGCATTGCCCTTTTGCTCCTCGACCATTTGCTCAGACCGAGACATAACTCTCCTCATTCATGCAGCTATCTCTAGAACAAGTGGGCAAGATGGTGGGGCCCGAGGCCCACCTCTATCCCATGAGCCTGTCACCGGCGCCAGGCGATGTCACGGTTCTGCTGGGGGCGACCCAGGCAGGAAAGACCAGCCTGATGCGCATCATGGCGGGCTTGGATACGCCCACTCGGGGCAGGGTACTGGTTGACAACAAGGATGTCTCCGGCGTGCCTGTGCGCCAGCGCAATGTTGCGATGGTCTACCAGCAGTTCATCAACTACCCGTCGATGCGGGTCTACGACAACATCGCGTCTCCACTCAAGCTGGCGGGTATCGACCGCAAGACAGTGGATGAGCGGGTGCGTGAGTTGGCGGCCAAGCTGCACATCGAAGTCTTTCTCGACCGTTTGCCGGCTGAGCTCTCCGGTGGCCAGCAGCAGCGCGTGGCCTTGGCGCGGGCGTTGGCCAAGGATGCCCCCCTGATGCTGCTCGATGAACCGCTTGTGAACCTCGATTACAAATTGCGCGAAGAACTGCGCGAGGAGCTCAGTCAGTTGTTCTCCATCGGCAGCTCGACCGTCGTGTACGCCACCACCGAGCCGGCGGAAGCTCTCATGCTGGGTGGTCACACAGCGGTGATGGATGCGGGCGAATTGCTTCAATACGGGCCGACCGCAGAGGTCTTCCACTACCCGGCATCGGTGCGAGTTGCACGGGCATTCAGTGACCCGCCCATGAATCTGTTGGCTGCCGAGCGCGTGACCCTGGCTGATGGCGGTGGGGGGTTGCGACTTCAGGGAGGCTCTGAGTGGAGGCACGATCTGCCGCCAGAGGCTGGCAAGCGCCTGACCGTCGGCATACGAGCCAGTGCCTTGCGCGAATCGTTCCGTGCTGGCGACATCAGCCTGGAGGCGGAAGTCGAACTGGCTGAAATTTCAGGCTCTGACACCTTTATCCACGCCAAGACTGCTGTAGGAGAGATCGTGGCCCAACTGACCGGCGTGCACGAATTCGACCTGGGCGAACACCTGTCCCTGCACGTCAGCCCGAACCAGATATTCGTTTTTGATGAAAGCGGGGCGCTCCAGGTGGCGCCCGAGCGCCGGTCTGTGATCGGGGGGCTGGAATGAGCCGCATCGACCTTGACCTCGCCCATGCCTACGGGGCCAACCCGACGAACGATAGCGACTACGCGCTACTGCCGCTGAAGATGAGCTTTGACGATGGCGGCGCCTATGCGTTGTTGGGACCTTCTGGCTGCGGCAAAACCACCATGCTCAACATCATGTCGGGCCTTCTCGCTCCGTCACACGGCAGCGTCAGCTTTGACGGCATCGACGTCACCCGTGCTACGCCGCAACAGCGCAATATCGCGCAGGTGTTCCAGTTTCCGGTCATCTACGACACCATGACCGTGGCCCAGAACCTGGCGTTTCCGCTCAAGAACCGCGGCGTTCCGAAGGAAGAGATCAAGCAGCGTGTGGGCCAGATCGCCGAGATGCTCGAAATGAGCCATCAACTCGACATACGAGCTGCAGGACTGTCTGCCGATCAGAAACAGAAGATCTCTCTGGGCCGCGGTCTGGTTCGTCCGGATGTGTCGGCAGTTCTTTTCGACGAGCCGCTGACCGTGATCGACCCGCATCTGAAATGGCAGCTTCGTCGCAAGCTCAAGCAGATCCACCACGAACTCAAGCTGACACTGATATACGTGACACACGATCAGGTCGAAGCCCTGACCTTTGCCGATCAGGTTGTCGTGATGACGCGTGGCAAGGTGGTGCAAGTGGGTACGCCAGACGCTTTGTTTGAAAGGCCGCAGCATGAGTTCGTTGGGCACTTCATTGGATCTCCTGGTATGAACTTCCTCCCTGCACGAGCGGAGTCAGGGCGTGTGGTGGTCAACGGCATGCACTTCGACGCAGCGCATCTTCAACTGCCTGAAGGCGATCTGCGCCTCGGCGTGCGCCCTGAATATCTCAGTCTGTGTGCTGAAGACACAACAGGAGCTCTTCCCGCTCAGGTCGACAAGGTTCAGGACATTGGCACCTACTATTTGCTGACGTTGGAAACCCAGGGGCAAGCGCTCAAGGTCCGGCTACCCGGAGAAGAGGTGCCGCCCGCTGTCGGCCAATGGGTCGGCGTTCGCATTCTGGGCGAGCACACCTGTTTCTACGCCAATGAGGAGTGGGTGTCATGAGCGCGCCGCAAAGCAAACCAGTCAATCAACGCGCGTGGCTGTTGATCCTGCCCGTGCTTATATGCGTGGCATTCTCGGCCATTCTTCCTTTGATGACGGTTGTGAACTACTCCGTTCAGGACATCATCTCACCAGAGCGGCGTGTGTTCGTTGGCGTGGAATGGTTTGCCGAAGTCCTGCGCGATGAAGACCTGCATGCGGCTTTGTGGAATCAGATGCAGTTCTCGCTTGCGGTGCTGCTAGTGGAAATCCCTCTCGGCATCGGCCTTGCCTTGGCCATGCCCGCCCAAGGGTGGAAGGCATCGATCACGCTGGTGGTGGTGGCCTTGTCCTTGCTGATCCCTTGGAATGTGGTCGGCACCATCTGGCAGATCTTTGGTCGTACCGACATTGGCTTACTGGGGCACACGCTCGAAAAGATGGGCTTCGAATACAGCTACACCGGTGACGCGACGCATGCTTGGTTGACCGTCTTGCTCATGGACGTGTGGCACTGGACGCCACTGGTGGCATTGCTGGCCTATGCCGGGCTGCGTTCGATTCCGGATGCCTATTACCAAGCTGCTCGTATCGACGGCGCAAGCAAATTCGCGGTGTTCCGCTACATCCAGTTGCCCAAGATGCGTGGCGTGCTCATGATCGCGGTGCTTCTGCGCTTCATGGACAGCTTCATGATCTACACGGAGCCCTTTGTCCTGACTGGCGGTGGACCTGGCAATGCGACGACCTTCCTCTCGCAATACCTTACGCAGAAAGCGGTGGGTCAGTTCGACCTGGGTCCGGCAGCAGCCTTCTCCCTGATCTACTTCCTCATCATCTTGCTGTTCTGCTTCATGCTCTACAACTGGATGCAACGTCTGGGCACTGCCCAAAAGGAGGGCGCAGAAAGTGTCTGACACGATGACGATCCGCATCAAGGACGATTGCTCCCCCACTGCTTTGGGGCGAAATGCGAGAAGGGGGAGTCATGTCTGACCGCCGATTCAGGAAGCGCAGCTTGTTTCTGGTGGCGTATCTGATCTTTGCGCTGCTGCCAATCTACTGGATGCTCAACATGAGCTTCAAGACCAATGAGGAGATCCTGGCATCTTTCTCCTTGTGGCCGCAGCACTTCACCTGGGACAACTACAAAACCATCTTCACGGATGAGAGCTGGTACTCGGGCTACATCAACAGTGTGATCTACGTGGCCATCAACTCGGTGATCTCCATCACTGTGGCCCTGCCAGCCGCCTATGCCTTCAGCCGTTACAGCTTCATCGGCGACAAGCATGTCTTCTTCTGGCTGCTGACCAATCGCATGACGCCGCCAGCCGTTTTCCTGCTGCCCTTCTTCCAGCTGTACACGACGGTGGGCCTGATGGATACGCACCTGGCCGTGGCGCTTGCACACCTGTTGTTCAACGTACCTCTGGCTGTCTGGATTCTGGAAGGGTTCATGAGTGGCATTCCGCGCGAGATCGACGAAACCGCCTACATCGATGGATACAGCTTTCCACGATTCTTTCTCACCATATTCCTGCCGCTCATCAAAGCCGGGGTCGGTGTGGCCGCTTTCTTCTGCTTCATGTTCAGTTGGGTCGAACTGCTGCTGGCCCGAACCCTCACCAGCGTGAACGCCAAACCCATCGTCGCCACCATGACCCGCACCGTCAGCGCCTCTGGCATGGACTGGGCAACGCTTGCCGCTGCTGGCGTCCTGACCATTGTTCCAGGCGCCATCGTCATCTGGTTCGTGCGCCACTACATCGCCAAAGGCTTTGCCATGGGGCGCGTGTGATGAGTATCGAGATGCGAAGAGTCAATATGTTCGATCGAATTCAATCCATCGAGCGTGTGCTGAAGATGTGCAGACCATCAAACACCCAGCCTAGGGATGCCGAAGGTCCGGCTTTGCAGGCCCAATGGCATCGCCCCCTTGAGGGGGTGCCGGGCGCAGCCCGGCGAGGGGGTGACCATGCTTGACTGGATGGCATGGACCACTCCCGTGGCAGTGTTCTTTACCTGCATTGCACTCATGCTCATTGGCATGACGGTGTGGGAGATCAAGTCGCCCACCACCATGCGCAAGGGATTTCTGCCCATCGCCACTACCCGCGGCGACCGCCTCTTTATAGGACTGCTGCTGGCTGCCTACATCAATCTCGCCTTTGTCGGGTTGGGCGAGTACATGCTCGACTGGTTCGCGCTGGAGGAAGAGCCGAGTGTCTGGATCAGCTTCGTCCTTTCCCTGTTCGCACTTGCGCTGGTGATGCGCAAAGGTTAGGAGCGCACATTCAACGTGACCCAGCCATGTTTCAAACGCACCGAATCCGGCCCGGCGCTGCCCCGGGGCCGAGGGAATCCGACCACAAGAGGGGCAGCGGTAACTACTACGAATGACACATCCAATAGGAGACATGCCATGAAATCGCGTACTTCAGCCTTGGCGATCGCTGCAGCGCTCGCGCTGGGCACCACGTCGGTATGGGCCGACGAGGCCGCAGCCAAGAAATGGGTCGACAGCGAGTTTCAGCCTTCGACCCTGAGCAAAGACCAGCAGCTGGCCGAGATGAAGTGGTTCATCGAAGCAGCAGCCAAACTCAAGGCCAAAGGAGTCAGCGAGATCAACGTGGTGTCCGAGACCATTACTACCCACGAGTATGAGTCCAAGACAATGGCGAAGGCATTTGCCGAAATCACCGGGATCAAGGTCAACCACGACCTCATCCAGGAAGGAGACGTCGTCGAGAAACTGCAAACTTCCATGCAGTCCGGCAAATCCATCTATGACGGCTGGATATCGGATTCCGACCTGATCGGCACCCACTATCGCTACGGCAAGATCCTCAACCTGACCGACTACATGAGTGGCGCAGGCAAGGAGTACACCAATCCTGGCATCGACATCAAGGACTACATCGGCACCAAGTTCACCACGGCGCCTGATGGCAAGCTCTATCAATTGCCCGACCAGCAATTCGCCAACCTCTACTGGTTCCGCGCTGATCTGTTCGAACGTCAGGACCTGAAAGACAAGTTCAAGGCCAAATACGGCTACGACCTGGGCGTTCCGCTCAACTGGTCGGCCTATGAGGACATCGCAGAGTTCTTTACCAACGACGTCAAGACCATCGACGGCAAGCCTATCTATGGCCACATGGACTATGGCAAAAAAGATCCGTCTCTTGGCTGGCGCTTCACCGATGCATGGCTGTCCATGGCTGGTACCGCCGACATCGGCACCCCCAATGGACTGCCCATCGACGAGTGGGGTATTCGTGTGGCTGACGACAAATGCACCCCGGTGGGCGCGTCCGTCGAGCGCGGAGGAGCCACCAACTCCCCCGCTGCTGTCTACGCGCTCACCAAGTACGTGGACTGGATGAAGAAATATGCGCCCAAGGAAGCCATTGGCATGACCTTTGGCGAAGCGGGGCCGGTACCTGCGCAGGGACAGATTGCCCAGCAGATCTTCTGGTACACCGCCTTTACGGCCGACATGACCAAGCCCGGCCTGCCAGTGGTCAACGCGGATGGCACGCCCAAGTGGCGCATGGCCCCTGGCCCGAATGGACCCTATTGGAAGCAGGGCATGCAAAACGGCTATCAGGACGTCGGCAGCTGGACCTTTTTCAAGGACCACGATGCCAACAAGACGGCTGCCGCGTGGCTGTACGCCCAGTTCATCACCGCCAAGTCCACCAGCCTGAAAAAGACCTTGGTTGGCCTGACCCCTATCCGCGAGTCTGACATCCAGAGCCAAGCCATGACCGACATGGCGCCCAAGCTGGGCGGCCTCGTCGAGTTCTACCGCAGCCCTGCGCGTGTCGCATGGAGTCCCACAGGCACAAACGTGCCTGACTACCCCAAGCTGGCACAACTGTGGTGGAAGAACGTGGCACAGGCAGTCACCGGGGAGAAGACACCTCAGAAAGCCATGGACAACCTGGCCGACGAAATGGACAAGGTTCTTGCGCGCCTGGAACGTGCCGGAATGGCGCATTGCGCACCCAAGCTGAACAAGAAAAGCTCGCCCGACAAGTGGCTCTCTGACAAGCAGGCCCCGTGGAAGAAGTTGGCCAACGAGAAGCCCAAGGGCGAAACCATCGCCTACCAGACGCTGCTTGACGCCTGGAAGGCTGGCAAGGTGCGCTAAGCCGAAGAGTCGGCTCTCTCCTGAACACAGCTCCTGATGCTCGCATCCCACCTCAGGGTGGGGTGAGAGCGGAGCTGTGCCCAGAACTGGCATGAAATCACTGAGCAGACCGCACCGCCCCCACGCTGACACTTCCACAGACCATGAAACGCCAAGAGATCGTTGACCGCCTGACCCAGCCCGACACGGTCTTTGACCTCGCTGTTGTCGGTGGTGGAGCCACTGGCCTGGGTGTTGCGCTTGATGCCGCCTTGCGCGGATTCAAAGTGGTGCTGCTGGAGTCGAATGACCTTGCGGGAGGCACCTCGTCCCGTGCGACCAAGCTGCTTCATGGGGGGGTTCGATATCTGGCTCAGGGAAATGTGTCTCTGGTTCGGGAGGCGCTGGCGGAGCGTGCCAACGTGCTGCACAACGCGCCACACTTGGCCCAGCCATTGCCATTTGTCATGCCTTCCTATCGTTGGTGGCACAAACTTTTCTATGGCTCAGGCCTCAAGCTATATGACCTGATGGCGGGCAAGGCAGGTCTTGGAGCCACCCGCTTCCTATCCCAGTCCGAGACCATGACGCTCATGCCAGGCCTCAGCCCGCGCGGGCTCAGAGGAGGAGTGCGCTACTGGGACGGTCAGTTCGACGACGCTCGCTTGGCAGTCACACTCGCGCGAACGGCCGAGCAGGCTGGCGCACTGGTGCTCAATTACGCCAAGGTTGACGACGTCGTGCGGGAGGTGGAAGGTGCTGAGTCCTCCCAGTCTGGGCAAAGGTACGTGCTCGCGGTCAAGGACCAGATCGGCAAGGGTACCTTGCACCTAAGAGCCAGGTGCGTGGTCAATGCCACAGGTGTTTGGGTGGACGATCTGCGCATGCATGCGCAGGCGGGCACTGGAAAAAACGTCCGACCCATGGTGTCGCCAAGTCAGGGAGTGCACATGGTGGTCGATCAGTCCTTTCTTGGACGGGATCATGCTTTGCTCATCCCGCGCACGCACGACGGCAGGGTCCTTTTTGCAGTGCCCTGGCTGGGCAAACTCATTCTGGGAACGACCGACACACCTCGGCAGGACATCCCGCGCGAACCCCAACCCTTCGACGCCGAGCTCGAGTTCTTGTTGCGTGAGTCTGCCAAAGTGCTGGCTAGGCCGATCGGAGCCGAAGACGTTCGCAGCGTCTGGGTCGGTCTGCGCCCTTTGGTTGCGGCCAATGATGCGTCTGATGGGGCTACCAAGACATTGTCGCGGGAGCACACTATTGTGGTGGGCCAGCATGGAATGGTCACCGTGACAGGCGGCAAATGGACCACCTACCGGGCGATGGCAGAAGATGTGATGGCGCAGTGCTTTGCCGCCGGCCTGCTCCCGTCGCGCCCTCCCGCTCGCACGGAAGCGCATCGGCTGGCCGGCGCCCAGAAGCCCGGGCCCGGTAGTGCCGCGCCACACCCTTTGTACGAAGCGCCAGGAATCCATCTCTTCGGCGATTTGCGAATGGAGGTCGAACAATGCCCAGGCGCGGAAAACCACATTGGCATGGGGCTGACCGAAGCCATGGTTCGATATGCTGTTCGACATGAGTGGGCACTGACGGTCGAAGACATCCTGGCCAGACGTTGGCGCTCACTCTTTCTTGATGCCAGGCTTGCCGGCGAAATGGCGCCGCAAGTAGCGAGCGTTCTGCTAGAAGAAGGAGTGGAGGCCCCCCAAGAACAAGCGTTTGCCTCGCTTGCCGAGCAGTACCTGCCGCTGGAACGCCTGCGGGCGCTGGCCGCGTGACTGCTGAAGGCTCTCGCAGCCAAAGCAATCAGGCGTGTATCAACCGCTTGGCGACGCAGTTGTAAAAAATGCATCGCGGGTGTTGACATTGCCTAAAACGCCGCTCATAATCGAGGGCTTCGCTGTAAAAGGCGAGGTTAAACCTATCTGCCCACCGAAGCTGGCTGCAACCACAGCGCCGGGGTGAGTCAAGACAAGAGCTCATTGGCTCCCTCGACACACTGGTACTGGAAGAGCTGGCGACGACGGGCCCAAGACTGATCGCGCCACGCCGCTTGTAGGCAGGGCGATTCAAGTTGGGACACATATCAAATGATTCAAACGCAATCTCGACTCGATGTTGCTGACAACACGGGTGCCAAGTCCGTGATGTGCATCAAAGTGCTGGGCGGCTCCAAGCGCCGTTACGCCAGCGTTGGCGATGTCATCAAAGTCAGCGTCAAGGAAGCAGCGCCGCGTGGCCGCGTCAAAAAAGGCGAAGTCTACAACGCTGTGGTGGTGCGCACTGCTAAAGGCATTCGTCGTCCTGACGGCGCACTGATCAAGTTTGACGGCAATGCTGCCGTTTTGTTGAACGCCAAGCTGGAACCCATCGGTACCCGCATTTTTGGCCCGGTCACCCGTGAGTTGCGCTCTGAGCGCTTCATGAAGATCGTGTCTCTGGCGCCTGAGGTTCTCTGAGGTATCACCATGAACAAGATTCGTAAAGGCGACGAAGTCATCGTGATCGCTGGGCGCGACAAGGGCAAGCGCGGCAAAGTGTTGAGCCGTACTGACGCCACCCGCCTCGTGGTTGAAGGTGTGAACATCGTCAAGAAGCACGCCAAACCAAACCCGATGCGCGGCGAGACCGGCGGCATCATCGAAAAGACCATGCCTATCCATCAGTCCAACGTTGCCATTTTCAATGGCGTCACCGGCAAGGCTGATCGCGTGGGTATCAAGCTCCTGGAAGATGGCCAAAAAGTGCGCGTCTTCAAGTCGAGCGGCGAAGAAATCAAGGTGGCATGACCATGGCACGTTTTCAAGATCTGTATCGCGAGAAGATTGTTGCTGAGCTGACCGAAAAGTTCGGCTACAAGTCTTCGATGGAAGTGCCTCGCCTGACCAAAATCACCCTGAACATGGGTGTTGGCGAAGCTGTTGCTGACAAGAAAGTGCTGGACAACGCGGTGGGCGATCTGACCAAGATTGCTGGGCAAAAGCCTGTCGTTACCCGCTCGCGCAAAGCCATCGCTGGTTTCAAGATTCGTGAGCAGCAGCCTATCGGTTGCATGGTGACGCTGCGTGGGGTTCGCATGTACGAATTCCTCGATCGTCTCGTGACGGTGGCTTTCCCCCGTGTGCGCGACTTCCGTGGTGTGTCTGGTCGTTCTTTCGACGGCCGCGGCAACTACAACATCGGTGTGAAAGAGCAAATCATCTTCCCCGAGATCGAGTACGACAAGATCGACGCACTGCGTGGTCTGAATATCAGCATCACGACGACGGCCAAAAACGATGAAGAGTGCAAGGCTCTGCTGGCCGGTTTCCGTTTCCCGTTCAAGAACTGAGGTGGCGTATGGCAAAAAAAGCACTACTCCAGCGTGAACTCAAGCGCGAAAAGCTCGCAGCCAAGTTCTCCAAAAAATATGCAGAGCTGAAAGCCACTGCCAACGACGCCAAGCGCTCCGATGAAGAGCGCGAGGTTGCCCGCTTGGCCCTGCAGAAGCTGCCACGTAACGCCAACCCGACTCGCCAGCGTGCTCGCTGCGAGATCACCGGTCGTCCTCGCGGTACGTTTGCCTTCTTCGGCCTCGGCCGTCAGAAGATCCGTGAAATGGCTTTCGCCGGTGAGATCCCTGGCGTGACCAAGGCCAGCTGGTAAGCACTAGGAGAACCACAAATGAGCATGAGTGATCCTATCGCTGACATGTTGACCCGCATCCGCAACGCACAGATGGTTGAAAAGTCTGTCGTGACGATGCCGGCTTCCAAACTCAAGACCGCGATTGCCCAAGTCCTCAAGGAAGAAGGCTACATCGATGGTTTCCAGGTCAAGTCAGACAGTGGCAAGAGCGAACTCGAAATCGCCCTGAAGTACTACGCTGGCCGTCCTGTCATTGAGCGCATCGAGCGTGTGAGCCGCCCAGGCCTGCGCGTCTACCGTGGCCGCAACGCCATCCCTCAGGTCCAGAATGGCCTGGGTGTGGCCATCGTGACCACCCCGCGCGGCGTGATGACTGATCGCAAGGCACGTGCTACCGGTGTTGGTGGCGAAGTCTTGTGCTACGTCGCTTGATGCGGGCATAGAAGGAGAAAACTGATATGTCACGTGTTGGAAAATTGCCAGTGGCCATCCCGCAAGGCGTGGAAGTGGCCCTCAAGGCAGACAAGATCGACGTCAAGGGATCGCTTGGTGCACTGAGCATGCCGTTGAATGCGTTGGTCAAAATTGAAAACAAGGACGGTTCGCTGTCCTTCACCGCAGTTGATGCTTCTCGTGAAGCCAACGCCATGACTGGCACGATGCGCCAGATGGTGAACAACATGGTGACCGGCGTCAGCAAGGGCTTCGAGAAGAAGCTCAACCTGATCGGCGTTGGTTTCCGTGCGCAGGCCAAGGGCACGACCCTGAACCTGAGCGTTGGTTTCTCTCACCCGGTTGACATCGTGATGCCTGAGGGCGTCAAAGTCGAAACCCCTTCACAGACCGAAGTGGTCGTCAAGGGCGCCGACCGCCAGCGTGTCGGCCAGATCGCTTCCGAGATTCGTGCCGTTCGCCCTCCCGAGCCTTACAAAGGCAAGGGCATCCGTTACTCGGATGAGCGCGTGGTGATCAAAGAAGCCAAGAAGAAATAAGGACCAGGATCATGTTGACGAAAAAAGAGCAACGCCTGCGCCGCGCCCGTCAGACCCGCATCCGCATTGCACAGCAAGGCACTGCACGTCTGTCCGTGAACCGCACCAACCTGCACATCTATGCTTCCGTCATCTCTGGCGAAGGCGACAAAGTGCTGGCTTCTGCCTCTACCCTCGAGGCCGATGTCCGCAAGGAACTCGGTGGCTCCGGCAAAGGTGGCAACGCTGCTGCTGCAGCACTGATCGGCAAGCGCATTGCTGAAAAGGCCAAAGCCGCTGGTATCGAGAAAGTGGCGTTTGACCGTTCCGGTTTTGCCTATCACGGCCGCGTGAAGGCCCTGGCAGACGCGGCTCGCGAAGCCGGCCTGCAGTTCTGATCAGACGGGATATTCAAAATGGCTAAATTTCAGGCAAACGTAAAGAACGAAGCGAACGACGACGGTCTGCGCGAAAAGATGATCGCGATCAACCGCGTGACCAAAGTGGTCAAAGGTGGTCGTATCCTCGGTTTCGCTGCATTGACCGTGGTAGGCGATGGCGATGGCCGCGTGGGCATGGGCAAAGGCAAGGCGCGTGAAGTGCCTGTGGCGGTCCAGAAAGCCATGGAGCAGGCTCGCCGCAACATGGTGAAGGTGTCGCTGAAGAACGGTTCCCTGCACCACGCTGTGCACGGTGAACATGGCGCTTCCAACGTCATGATGCTGCCCGCCAGCAAAGGTACCGGTATCATTGCCGGCGGTCCAATGCGCGCTGTCTTTGAAGTGCTGGGTGTGACCGACGTCGTGGCAAAAAGCCATGGTTCGAGCAACCCGTACAACCTGGTTCGCGCCACTCTCGACGCTTTGAAGAAGTCGACCACACCTGCTGAAGTCGCTGCCAAGCGAGGCAAGTCGGTCGAAGAAATTCTGGGCTGATTGGAGCAATCATGACTACTCAGAACACTGTCAAACTACAACTGGTCCGCAGCCCAATTGGCTGCAAGCAGTCGCACCGTGATACGGTGCGTGGTCTCGGCCTGCGCAAGCTCAACAGCGTGAGCGAGCTCGAGGACACGCCCGCAGTGCGCGGCATGATCAACAAGGTCAGCTACCTGGTCAAGGTGCTGTAAGCAACGGACGTATCGTCATGCAACTCAATTCCATTCAACCCGCATCGGGTGCCAAGCATGCCAAGCGCCGCGTTGGACGCGGTATCGGCTCAGGCCTGGGCAAGACCTCCGGTCGAGGCCACAAGGGTCAAAAGTCGCGTGCAGGTGGCTATCACAAGGTTGGCTTCGAAGGCGGTCAAATGCCTTTGCAGCGTCGTCTGCCCAAGCGCTGCTTCAAGTCTGCCAAGCTGGCATTCAACGCAGAGGTGAGCCTGACCGATCTGGAAAAGCTCGGCGCAGCAGAAGTCGACGTTCTCGTGCTCAAGCAAGCCGGTCTGATTCCTCAGCTGGCCAAGCGCGTGAAAGTCATCAAGAACGGCGAAATCAAGCGTTCTGTTCAGCTCAAGAACGTCTCGGCTACCGCAGGTGCCAAGGCTGCCATTGAGGCTGCTGGCGGCTCGATCGCCTGAGTACTGACTGTCTGACAAAGGCAAGCTAACGTGGCTAACCCCAGCGCAACACTGGCCAGATCCGGCAAATACGGCGATCTAACTCGCCGTCTGTGGTTTCTGTTCCTGGCACTGATGGTCTACCGGATCGGGGCGCATATCCCTGTTCCTGGAATCGACCCCAATGTGCTCAGCTCCATGTTCTCCGAGAACAAGAGCGGTATCCTCGGCATGTTCAACATGTTCTCGGGTGGTGCTCTTGAGCGGTTTACCGTGTTTGCACTGGGCATCATGCCCTACATCTCGGCCTCGATCATCATGCAGTTGGCGACATACGTTGTGCCGACGCTGGAGTCGCTGAAGAAAGAGGGCGAAGCTGGTCGTCGCAAGATCACCACGTACACGCGCTATGGTACGTTGGCACTGGCCATCTTTCAGTCGCTGAGCATTGCGCTCGCTTTGGAAGGTCAGGCCGGTTTGGTCATCAGCCCGGGTATGGGTTTCCGCCTGACGGCGGTGGTCAGCCTCGTGGCTGGCACGATGTTTCTGATGTGGCTTGGCGAACAAATCACTGAGCGCGGTCTGGGCAACGGTATTTCGCTGCTGATTTTTGCTGGTATCGCTGCAGGCTTGCCGAGCGGCTTGGCACAGTTCGGTTCCCTGATCGAGACCAACACGATTGGCGTGCTGCCAAGCCTGTTCATCGTGGCGCTTGTGATCTTGGTGACGTACTTTGTGGTCTTTGTTGAGCGCGGTCAGCGCAAGATTCTGGTGAACTACGCCAGGCGCCAAGTGGGCAACAAAGTCTATGCAGGACAATCGTCTCATTTGCCTTTGAAGTTGAACATGGCTGGTGTGATTCCACCCATCTTTGCTTCCTCGATCATTTTGCTGCCCACCACGGTGGTCAGTTGGGTCAGCACGGGCGACTCGACCCGCTGGTTGCGCGATATCGCCAGCGCCCTGTCACCGGGGCAACCCATTTATGTGGCGTTCTATGCGTCTGCGATCATCTTCGTCTGCGTCTTCTATACGGCGTTGGTGTTCAACAGCCGCGAGACAGCTGACAATCTGAAGAAGAGTGGCGCGTTCATTCCGGGCATTCGTCCGGGAGATCAGACCGCGCGCCATATTGACAAGATTTTGGTGCGACTGACCATGATGGGCGCGATTTACATCACAGCCGTCTGTCTGTTGCCCGAGTTTCTGATTTTGAAGTATCAAGTGCCTTTCTATTTTGGCGGTACCTCATTGCTGATCATCGTGGTGGTCACCATGGACTTCATGGCCCAGGTGCAGAACTACATGATGTCCCAGCAGTATGAGTCGCTGCTCAAGAAGGCCAATTTCAGGACATCTATTGGCGGCTGAGCATCATGTCCAAGGACGATGTGATTGAGATGCAGGGGGAAGTGGTTGAAAACCTTCCCAACGCAACTTTCAGAGTCAAGCTCGAGAATGGGCACACTGTTCTCGCGCACATTTCGGGGAAGATGAGGATGCACTACATCCGCATCTTGCCAGGTGACAAGGTCAAAGTGGAGCTCACGCCATACGACCTGTCGCGGGCACGGATTGTATTCCGTGCCAGGTAGCAGGTAAGGCTGTAAGGCTGAGAGTACATTTTTGGTTATTCAGGAGAACATCATGAAAGTTTCGGCTTCGGTCAAGAAAATGTGCCGTAACTGTAAGATCATTCGACGCAATGGCATCGTGCGCGTCATCTGCACGGACCCGCGTCACAAGCAGCGTCAAGGCTGAGCGTACGTATAGAGGACCCACATGGCTCGTATTGCAGGTATCAACATTCCGCCGCACAAGCACGCCGAAATCGGCTTGACGGCTATCTTTGGCATTGGTCGCACTCGCGCTCGCAAGATTTGTGAGGCCTGCGGCATTGACTACGCCAAGAAGATCAAGGACTTCACGGACGCTGACCTCGAGAAGGTTCGCGACGCTATTGGCCAGTACCTCGTTGAAGGTGATCTGCGCCGTGAAAACACGATGTCCATCAAGCGTTTGATGGACATTGGTTGCTACCGTGGCTTCCGCCATCGTCGTGGCCTGCCCGTGCGTGGTCAGCGTACCAAGACCAACGCCCGTACGCGCAAGGGTCCTCGCAAGGCTGCCCAGTCGCTCAAGAAGTAATCTGAAGGACACACATGGCTAAGAGTTCCTCCGCAGCTGCTCGCGTTCGCAAGAAGGTCCGCAAGAACATTGCTGACGGCATTGCACACGTGCACGCTTCGTTCAACAACACCATCATCACGATCACCGACCGTCAGGGCAATGCTCTGTCTTGGGCTTCTTCCGGTGGTCAGGGCTTCAAAGGTTCGCGTAAATCCACCCCGTTTGCCGCTCAGGTGGCTTCCGAAGTGGCTGGCCGCGCCGCCATGGAGCAAGGCATCAAAAACCTCGATGTCGAGATCAAGGGCCCTGGTCCTGGTCGCGAGTCTTCGGTTCGTGCACTCGGCGCCCTGGGTATCCGTATCACGTCCATTTCTGACGTGACCCCGGTCCCCCACAACGGCTGCCGTCCTCAGAAGCGTCGTCGCATCTGAGTCTCGTGCTTGCCGACTGCGCCAATTGCGCAGTACAATAGAAAGCTTTTTCGAGAGCCACCGCAGCAGATATGCTTGCGGTGGCGTTTTTGCTAAGCCCACCGCCCCTGCTCGTCAGGTGGCTCCCGCAACGTCGGGTTCGCATGCGGACCCCTATGGTTGCGGCAGTTAAACCAAGGAAACCAACGTGGCACGTTACCTCGGCCCCAAGGCCAAACTTTCCCGCCGTGAAGGCACAGATCTGCTGCTCAAGAGCGCTCGCCGCTCTATTGCAGACAAGGCCAAATTCGACACCAAGCCAGGCCAGCACGGCCGTACCTCCGGCCAACGCACTTCCGACTACGGTCTGCAGCTGCGCGAAAAGCAGAAGGTCAAGCGCATGTATGGTGTGCTCGAGCGCCAGTTCCGCCGCTACTTTGCTGAAGCCGACCGTCGTCGCGGCAACACCGGTGCCAACCTGCTGACTCTCCTGGAATGCCGCCTGGATAACGTCGTTTTCCGCATGGGCTTTGCCTCTACCCGCGCTGAAGCCCGTCAGCTGGTGTCCCACAAGGCCATCACTGTCAACGGTCAGCCGGTGAACATCCCGTCTTACTCCGTGAAAGCAGGTGACGTGGTTGCCGTACGCGAGAAGTCCAAGAAACAAGCCCGAATCATCGAAGCGCTGGAACTGGCCAAGCAGACCGGTTTCCCGGGCTGGGTGGAAGTCGCTGCCGACAAGGCTGAAGGCGTGTTCAAGAAGTCGCCAGACCGTGATGAATTCGGCGCCGACATCAACGAACCGCTGATCGTCGAACTCTACTCGCGTTAATCCCGCTCCCGGTGGCAGCTGCCATAAGCGCCGCCGGGCCATCATGCTCCGTAGGCCTTATCGGTGTAACGAGCCGAGGGTACTGAAGGAAGTTTGAATGCTGAACAATCTGCTCAAGCCCAAAACCATCAACGTCGAGCAAATCTCGACCAACCGAGCCAAAGTGACTCTGGAGCCGTTTGAACGCGGTTACGGTCACACCTTGGGCAACGCGCTGCGTCGCGTGCTTCTGTCTTCTATGACAGGCCATGCACCGACTGAAGTCACCATTGCTGGTGTCGTGCACGAGTACTCCTCCATTGACGGCGTCCAGGAGGACGTGGTCAACATTCTGCTGAACCTCAAGGGCGTGGTCTTCAAGCTCCACAACCGCGATGAAGTGACGCTGAGCCTGCGCAAGGACGGCGAAGGCGTGGTGACGGCTGCTGATATCCAGACGCCTCATGACGTTGAAATCGTCAATCCTGAGCACGCCATCGCCACGCTGTCTGCCGGCGCCAAGCTGGACATGCAGATCAAGGTCGAGAAGGGCCGAGGCTACGTGCCAGGTAACCTGCGCCGTGGTGACGACCAATCCCGCTCGCTGGGCCGCATCGTTCTCGACGCCTCTTTTTCTCCGATCAAGCGCGTGAGCTACACGGTGGAAAGTGCGCGTGTGGAGCAGCGTACCGACCTGGACAAGCTGGTTCTCGAGATCGAAACCAACGGCTCCATCGGACCTGAAGAAGCCGTTCGCGCTTCCGCCAAGATTCTGGTGGAACAGCTGGCCGTCTTCGCTCAACTCGAGGGTGTGGAACTGTCCGCATTCGATCAGCCCGCCCAGCGCAGCACACAGCAGTTCGATCCGATCCTGCTGCGTCCTGTGGACGAGCTGGAACTCACGGTGCGTTCGGCCAACTGTCTGAAGGCTGAAAACATCTACTACATCGGTGACCTGATTCAGCGCACCGAAAACGAGCTGCTCAAAACCCCTAACCTGGGTCGCAAGTCGCTCAACGAAATCAAGGAAGTGCTGGCCTCCCGCGGTCTGACCTTGGGCATGAAGCTCGAGAACTGGCCACCAGCAGGTCTGGACAAGCACTGATCTGGT
>JBNKNN010000190.1:0-3261 GCA_050293865.1 Hydrogenophaga sp.
CCATACTTCCCGGAGTTTGTGGGACATCAGTCCACAGTCATGTGCTTCAAATCAAAACTTTCGCACGCGAGTGTTTCACACTCGCTCAAAAATTGCAGCAATACCTTGGCCGCCCCCAATGCACATGGTCACCAGTGCATACCGGCCACCGATGCGCTGCAACTCGTGCAAGGCCTTGACGGTGATCAATGCGCCGGTGGCGCCAATGGGGTGCCCCAAGGAAATGCCAGAGCCGTTCGGGTTGACTTTGGCTGGGTGCAGTCCGAGGTCCTTGGTCACTGCGCAAGCCTGGGCGGCAAAGGCCTCGTTGGCTTCAATCACGTCCAGATCGCTCACCGAGAGGCCGGCCCTTTCCAGTGCCAGTTTGGACGCCGGTACTGGTCCAATGCCCATGTACTTGGGGTCGACACCAGCGTGTGCGTAAGCCACCAAGCGCGCCATCGGGGCCAGGCCGCGGGCCTTGGCAACACTTGCCTCCATCAGCACCACGGCGGCGGCGGCATCGTTGATGCCGGAAGCGTTGCCAGCCGTGACCGTGCCATTTTCCTTGACGAATACGGGCTTGAGTTTGGCCATGTCTTCCAGCGTGGCGTCAGGACGGAAATGCTCGTCGGTGTCAAACCGCTTCTCGCCCTTTCTGGTCTGCTGCACCACGGGCACGATCTGGTCTTTGAAGTAGCCGGCCTCAGTGGCCTTCTGTGCGCGGTTGTGGCTGGAGACGGCCAGTTGGTCCTGGTCTTCGCGGCTGATGCCCCACTTGGTGGCAACGTTTTCAGCGGTCACGCCCATATGGATGGTGTGGAAGGGGTCATGCAACGCACCAATCATCATGTCGACCATCTTGGTGTCGCCCATGCGCTGTCCCCAGCGAGTGTTCAGGCTGGCAAAAGGGGCGCGACTCATGTTTTCCGCGCCGCCGCCTATGGCGATGTCGGTGTCGCCCAGCATGATGGTCTGAGCGGCTGAGATGATGGCCTGGAGGCCAGAACCGCACAAGCGGTTGACGTTGAACGCCGGAGTTCCCTCGGCGCAACCACCGTCGATGGCCGCAACGCGAGAGAGGTACATGTCCTTTGGTTCGGTGTTGACCACATGGCCGAACACCACGTGTCCTACATCCTTGCCATCGGTGTTCGCTCGGGCAAGCGACTCCTTGACGACCAGTGCTCCCAGTTCAGTGGGGGGCACGTCTTTGAGACTACCGCCAAACGTACCGATGGCGGTACGAACCGCGCTGACAACCACAACTTCTCGACTCATTTTCTCTCTCCTCATACGGCTAAGGGTGCCCCACCTGCGCTGAGGTGATAGCGATTGTGTCCACGCATTTTTTGTGCACTGCACATGCTACCCCGATGCCAGCGGGCCGGGGCTCAGGGAAGTCCACTAGTGAGCATGCAGGCTGAATAGCCTGCGTTGCAGCATTCCAGGCTGCCGACAGTGCTCAGGCGCTTCGCACGTCCGCAACCACCTCCTGGCCGAAATCGACCCGGTCCAGCCAGCCAAGGACGGCCCGAGCAGCGTCGGCCGGAGAGGACAACTGGTCCTTGGCTTTGAGGTCGACAAATCGCTGCCTGTCTGGGAAGCCAGTGGCATCGCTGCCGCGAAGCTGGACCTGCATGTCGGTGTCGATCACTCCGGGAGCCAGGGAAACCAGACTCGCGCCATTGGGCTTGCCTTCTTCTTCCAACGCACAGCAACGTGTGAACAAGTCCATGCCAGCTTTGGCCGCGCAATAGGGAGCTTGGGCTGCCATGGGTCGCCGGCCCAGGCCTGACGAGATGTTGAGGACCTTTCGCTTGCCCTGCCAGCCGGCACTCGCCCAGGCTTCCGTCGCCGCCAGAAAGCCAGCGGTGAGTTGCATGGGCGCTTCAATGCCCACACGCAGCGCGTTGGAGAGTTCCTCTGCAGGGCATTGGCTGAGCGGCCCGACGGTGGGAATCACGCCAGCGTTGTTGATCAGCGTCACGCTGGCCAGGGCGTTCTTCTCCTGGGACGACAGCCATTTGTGCAGTCTTTCGCGAACAGGACCCGGATCCGACAAGTCCACACACCACTGTTCGAGCTTGCCTTTGCTGAGCTGCGCTATCTCCGCCAGTTCGGTATTCTCGTGTCGCGACAGGCACAATAGCTGATGCCCTTGATCCAGCAGTTGCATGGCCATGGCCAGCCCCATGCCACGCGAGGCTCCGGTGAGAATGGTCAGGTGGATGACGGGCTCGAGGGTTGCATTGGCTTGGGTCATGCGGACAGATCTCCTAGAACGGGCAAGGGCAGGTGAAGTGCAAGGTCTCTCCAGACGCAGGGTGCGGGAGCGAGAGTACACAGGCGTGGAGCAACAAGCGTGGGGCCATGGCCTGCGTGTCGGGGTCGGCATAGAGCTCATCGCCCGCGATGGGGTGGCCGATGCTCAGAAGGTGAACGCGTAACTGGTGAGAACGCCCTGTCACCGGTTCCAACTGAAGCCGCGTGGCGCCGTCAATACCGGTTGGTTGCTCGTGCAGACGCCAGCGAGTCTGACTGGGTTTCCCCGTGGCATGGTCTACCTTGCTTCGAGGGCGGTTGGGCCAATCGACGACGAGTGGCAGGTCGATCAGGTTCCAGCCGTTGTCTGGCAAGGGGTTGTGGACCGATCCGCCCACGACTGCCTCGTACTGTTTGTGAACCCTGCGCTCGGCAAACGCCGCGCTGAGGCGACGCTGGTTGTCGATTCCTCGGGCCATGGCCACCAGGCCAGAAGTCGACATGTCCAGGCGATGAACCACCAGTGCATCGGTCCATTGTTGCTGCGCTCGGGCACTCAGGCAGTCGCGCTTGTCTTCGCCCCTTCCGGGAACCGACAGCATGCCCGAGGGCTTGTCGAGCACCAGCAAGTGGTCGTCTGCGAACAGCACCCATTCATCTGGCAATGCAGGCAATGGTGGCACAGGTGTGGCGTTTGGGAGGTCAGGTAGCTCGGGTGTCACGCTGCCGAGTGTAATCAGGCGGTGAGGTCGGTGCGTTTGAGTGCTTCGGTGACTTCCTCTGCGCTCAGGGTTCTTGCTGCACCAAAGCCAGCCACCTGGCGTGCGCCCGTGATGGAAAGGCTGACGAAGCGGAAGTCACCCAGTTCGGTCATAGGCTCGGCATCAGGAAAGCGACGCAAATAGGCGGATCTCGACGCGCCGTATTCTTCAGAGTTCCTCTCCACGGTACGTGCGCGCACCTGCAGTGTCAGCCGCGGCAGTGCGTGCACGGGAGAGCCGTCCTGTGGTTCGTGGT
>JBNKNN010000191.1:0-9698 GCA_050293865.1 Hydrogenophaga sp.
AGGCGCCAGCGCCAGTGCAGGAAGCACCACATCCGTGGTGGAACGATCCCAACCTCGGCGTCGACGCAGCTGGGGACGTCGAGCCGGCATCGAAGGAATCATCTGCGTTGCCTGCACAAGCGATTGCAGCGCCCACTGAGGCCGTCACTTCCTCGGATGAAGAGGACGATCGCTTGTTCAGACTTGACGAAAATGGCCAGATCAAGACCGATGGGAAAATGCGCGACGGCATTGAGCGGATGGTAGCCTTGACCGATCCAACTGACCTGCCACAGAAGCTGGAGGCGGCGGTGCAGGGCTTGCCGCCTGAGCAGGCTGCTGCCGCGCGCGATCTGGTGGGGCGTTTCCAGGCCTACCAGGAGGCCCAGCGGAGTAACTTCGCACCTGGAAGAGAGCATCTGGTGCCGGAGGAGGCATTGGCAGAGCTGGACAGACTCAAAGCCATGCGCTCCTCCTATTTCGGAGAGGCCACCGCTGCGCAGATGTTCGCAGAAGAAGAGAAGGTGTCGAGACGTCTGCTGGAGTTGATGCGGGATGATCCGGTTCCGGACGCTCCTTTGTGGGAGCGGGCTGTGCGCGCGCAGGCTCGCTACGACCAGGAGCTAAGCGCTGGACTGGGCGCTGCGGGCAATGATTCTGACGGGGAAGGCAGCGCCGAAGATGCCTTGATTTCGCCCATGACGCGATAAGGATAAGAGCGACAAAACCAGATCGCCGACCGTGTGTCCGTGTCAGTGTTGTGAAGGGCTGCTACTCAGGGGCTGACGTTCTCGCGAACCCAGTTGGCATAGCTTTCGGAGGCCTCTCTGGCTGGCATGGCGTAGATGGCAGGCAGTTCGTAGGGGTGCGCCTGGGTCAGCCAGCGAGCCAGTGCCTGGTATCTGCCTGCAGTGGTCTTGAACATGACGCGCACCTCATGCTCCCGCTCTACCTGACCCTTCCATCGATAGACACTGCGAATGGGTTCAATTTGCACGCATGCGGCCAATCCCTGTTCAACAGCTTCAGCGGCCAGCGCGTCGGCCTGCGAATCGTCGGAGACGGTGGTGTAGACGGCAAATAGCTGCATGATTTCTCCGTAGCGGTTCGCGGACGGACACAGAATGCCACACCTGAGCGAATCGGCCAACGTCAGATCGTTTCACCATGCAACTGAAGCAAGGTAGCTGTTGGTCAGCCTTCTTTCGACTGTCTGAATCTCTGAAGCGCTTGCTGCAGCCAGTCCGCGCTGGTCTGGGTGGCTTCTCCGCATTTCACGGTGTAGGCCCTGCCGGAGTAGCTGCTCTCCGTCGCCGCCAGCCGAATGAAGTCTTCAGCGGAGCTGACCATGCCTTTGTTCAGCACATAGTCGTATTTGCGCTCGATGTGCGAAGCGGCCTCCTCAGACGGATACCAGCTTCCGTTTCGGTTGAACTCGCACCCTGACGCTTTCACGAAGCTGAGCAAATGCGCAATTTCTGCCTTGGCCCTGGTGTCTGGCTGAGCGGCCCACGCCGCGCTGCAAAGCGCCGCCAGCGACACCAGCGCCGCGACCATCGAAATGCCGCGCCGACGGCTGTATTTGGCGTTGATCAACTGCAGGAAACGCTCCCGCAGCCGCTCATGGTGGCAGGCTTGATCCTGGACGGATCGGCCAGGGTTTCGGTGCGGCTGTTGAAACCGACTTCCCTCATGTGCTGCGCAAGACCTGCATCCATGGTGGCCGCATGCTGGGGGAACCATTCTGCCAACGCCTGTGCCAGGCGCGTGATGATTTCGGTGTCCCCCTGCTCGTAGTGCTCGATGACCGCGCGCATGGTCTCAAGAATGGTGGCATGGTGCGACGCATGGCAGTTTTCGGCTTCAAATCCAACCGCCACCATCCAGCGTTCCTCTTGGGAAAAATGATCAACGGTGTGGTCCAGAAACCGCATGTATAGCGGCATCTGCTGATCTTCCGGGGTCGCCAGGATCTCATTGAGCATGTCCACGAACTCTTCGTGGGTCTCGTCCATGCGCTGGTCGCCCGTTGTCAGTTGTTCACTCCAAGTCAGGTCGGTTGCTGTGTTGGATTCGCTCATGTCTGTATTTTTCCCATGCTTCAAGTTGCGCGTGCCGCCAGGCGCGAAGTCTGCTTCAGTCGGAGATTGCGGACGGGTTGGAGGCCAGTCTGTCTGCAGCGGAAACGACGTCCTCCGATGCCAGCAACCCCTTCAACCCCTCCAGTTGGGGGTGCTGCAGGAAGTCGCGCAAATGGTGCATCTCGGGCGAATGGTCTTGTTCGATATCGTACTCCCGCAGAGAGTTCAAATGCCCCAAAGCCAGGCGTCGCGCCAGCAATTGGCTCAAATAGGCGATGGCAAAGCGAGGCGCCATGGTCGGGCTGGCGCGCTGCGCGGGGGTGACCACGATGCGGCCAGCCTGCACGACCTTGGCCGCCAGTTCAGTTGGCACTTGCCACTCCTTGAGCAGCAGGCCGCCAAACTCAACGGTGGTAAACCCCATGACGTCTTGTTCCAGCTTCAGGCGTGGAAGGGCCTGCGTACGTAGCCAGCGCTCACGCTGATTGGCGGGGAGCAAAGATGCAAATGCCAATTCGCCCACAAAGGAAAAAATCACCTGTGTTGACAGCTCGCCCAGGTCTGGCAGTTGAAGTGCCTTGCCCAGACGGCTTGCCAGGTCACTGGCCACAGCTGTTGCGCGCCAGATAGCATCGAAGGTGGCCTGCGATTCAGCAAGGCTGGCTTTGAAAGCCTCGTTCAGCATCGACTGCAAGCAAATGCTGCGAACGGTGTTCATGCCCAGAAATGTGATCGCCTGCCCCAAGCCGGCGATCGGTTGCTTGAGACCGTAGGCAGCAGAGTTCACCGTGGCCAGCACCTTGGCCGCAATCACGGGCTCCTTCATGAGCAACTCGGCCAGATCTGACGACTTGGCATGGAGCAAGAAATCCGGGGATATGAGCTTTTGCATGGCCCTGGGCGGGCGCGGAATACCTTTGGCGGTCTCAAGCAGCTTTTCAACGTGGCCCCGAGGGAGATCACTCTCCCGCTGCCATCTGAGCGCAGCAAGGTCCTCAGGCAGTGGTTTGGGCTCGGGAGGGTCCCAACGTCGGGAGTCGGGCCCTTTTGATGAACCAGCCGTCTGTTTGGCGGCTTGAGCCATAGAAGCCAACAATTCAGCCGGCAACTCCCTCTCTCCCATGTTCTGGCGCCGGTACCGCCACCATAAATAAGCGAACAAACACATCAGCCCCACCCAGGCCGCAAACAGCAGAAAACTCAGCATTTCTCTTCTCCTGTCAGGCGCGGTGCGAGGGATGGTCGATTGGCATCAGGCGGGCAGACGCTCACGGTGGCGGGCAATCTGAACCCTGATTTGCGCAGGCGCTGTGCCACCGAGCGTATTGCGTGCATTGAGACTGCCGCGCAGGCTCAGACAATCGAATACGTCCTTCTCGATGCTGGAATGGAACTGTTGCAGCACTGTCAGTGGCAACTCGGACAGATCGCAATTGTGGCTGGTAGCTGCCTTGACGGCCTTCGCCACCGTCTCATGGGCGTCGCGAAACGGCAGACCCTTCTTGACCAGGTAGTCAGCCAGATCAGTGGCGGTGGCGAAGCCTTTTTGAGCGGCCGCTTCCATGGCCTGAGCGTCCACGGTGATGCCCCCCTCTTTCCGGCCAGAGCTGTGATTGAATTCGCCACCAATCATTTCCACGAAGATGCGCAGCGTATCCTTGAGCGTGTCCACGACGTCGAACAAGGGCTCCTTGTCTTCCTGGTTGTCCTTGTTGTAGGCCAGTGGCTGGCCTTTCATCAGGGTGATCAGGCTCATCAGGTGTCCCACCACGCGGCCAGTCTTGCCGCGGGCGAGCTCTGGCACGTCCGGGTTCTTCTTCTGCGGCATGATCGAGCTGCCGGTGGTGAATCGGTCGGCGATGCGCACAAAGCCGAAGTTCTGGCTCATCCAGAGAATCAGCTCTTCGCTCAGCCGGCTGATGTGCACCATGGTCAGCGAGGCAGCGGAGCAGAACTCAATCGCGAAATCGCGGTCGCTCACGCCGTCAAGGCTGTTCTGGCACAACTGAGCCGCTCCTTGGTCGTCCACCATGCCCAGGGTACGGGCCACGCGTTCACGGTCCAGCGGGTAGGTCGTGCCAGCCAGGGCGGCGCTTCCCAGCGGTAGGCGATTGGTCCGGCGGCGCACATCGCTCATGCGCTCTGCGTCGCGGGCAAACATTTCCACGTAGGCCAGCAAATGGTGAGCAAAGCTCACCGGCTGGGCCACCTGCAAGTGCGTAAACCCCGGCAGAATGACGTCGATATTCTGCTCGGCCACGTCCACCAGCGCCCCCTGCAGCTCAGCCAGCAGTCCGCTGATGACATCAATTTCGTCGCGCAACCACAGGCGCACGTCGGTGGCGACCTGGTCGTTGCGACTGCGCCCGGTGTGCAGGCGTTTGCCCGCGTCTCCCACCAGTTGGGTCAGGCGGGCTTCGATATTCAGGTGCACGTCCTCCAGGTCGAGCTTCCACTCGAATTGGCCAGCTTCGATTTCCTGGCGAATCTGGGTCAGCCCTTTCTGAATCTCCTGATGGTCGAATTCGCTGATGATGCCCTGTGCGGCAAGCATGTCCGCGTGGGCGAGGCTTCCAGTGACGTCTGCTTGCCACAGTCGTTGGTCAAAGAAGACGCTCGCGGTGTATCGTTTGACCAACTCGCTCATCGGCTCGGAGAATAGGGCAGACCAGGCTTCGGATTTCTTGTCGAGTTGGTTGGATGACATGGTTGATTGACCAGAAGGTGGCGAGTCGTTGCTCGGTTTGAAGGGCGCCCCGCAAGAATGCCTGACCGGTGAAGGACAGAAAGACCGAATGGTGGGTTCTCGCTCGAACGCCGGGAGGCGCACAATGCACTCCAGCAGCGTTGGCGGCTGACCCCTTGAATCGATCCACTGGGCCAAAGCCCTGACAGACGAGACGCATGGAAGACTCCAAGATTTTATCGGGCTTCGTGGAACTCACTGCCCAACGCAAGATGCAGGCCGCTGATCGCTTGCTCGCGCCGGTCGTCGCCGACGAGGAGTTGGTGTTCGAGGCATGCCAGCCGGGCGTCATCTTGCGGTCTGTTCTGTTTGTTGAAACCATTGTCTGCGTGGCAGCGCTGTTTTTTGACCCCTACGGCTGGGGCTGGGTGGTTCGAGCAGCGACGCTCACCTCGGCTGCCGTGCCTGCCCTCTTGACCTGGTTGCTATTGGTCTGCACGCTCAAACGGCAACTGGCCCGGGTTTCTTTGAACCTGCAATGGTTCCTGGGGATGCTTCTGGGGGGGCTCTCAGGTCTTTTTGGTTTTGGGCTACTGTATTGGCTTGGTCTGGCCAGTTTGCCCAATTGGTTGCCCAGCGCAGCCAGCGGTGCGCTTGTAGCTTCAGTGATTGTGGCTGCGCTGGTCTGGCGCACGAAGGCCCGGACGCCTGCCACCACGACAGCGCGCCTGGCTGAACTGCAGGCGAGGATTCGACCCCATTTCCTGTTCAATACGCTCAACAGTGCCATTGCCCTGGTGCGGGAAGAACCGGCGAAGGCAGAACACCTGCTTGAGGACTTGAGCGAGCTGTTCCGCTATGCGTTGACGTCCACCCAGGAAGCTGTGCCATTGCGTGAGGAGCTGGACCTTGCAGAACGATACCTGGCCATCGAGAAAGTCCGCTTTGGCGACCGGCTGCGGTTGGAATGGAGTGTGGATGAAAGCACACTGGACGCCAAATTGCCGCCCCTCATTTTGCAGCCTTTGGTGGAGAATGCAGTCAAGCACGGAGTAGAACCCAGCGAATCGGGGGCCACTATCCGCATCAGCACCAAGCGTCGCCGTGATGTGGTTATCCTCAAGGTGACGAACACGGTGCCAAGCGGCTCCGGCGCGCGTGGAAACGGGTTGGCTTTGAACAACGTGCGGGATCGACTACGCTTGCTGCATGATCTTCAGGGCAATTTCCGATATGCCCTGGTCGACGGTGTGTTTCAGACGCGCCTTGAAATTCCCTTATAAGCTCGCTACCGGCGAAGATTCCCACAGAGGAGGACACGATGGCGTTGAAAGTACTGATCGTTGATGACGAGAACCTGGCTCGCTCTCGCATGAGAACGCTGCTGGGCGACTGCGTGGAGCCCAAGGTGGAGATCGTGGGCGAAGCGGCCAATGCGGTCGGCGCCATGGAGTCCATTCAACGCAACCCCTGCGATGCGGTCTTGCTGGATATCCACATGCCGGGCGTAGATGGAGTTGCCCTGGCGGAGCAACTGCGTGCCCTTCCCGTACCGCCGATGGTGGTATTTGTGACTGCCCACGCAGAGCACGCGGTACAGGCCTTCGAGCTGGAAGCGGTGGACTACCTCACCAAGCCAGTGCGTGCAGAGCGCCTGGCCCAGGCGTTGCAAAAAGTCGAGCGAGCCATGGAGGCGGGGGGCGGCGGTGTTTCCGCTGCGGGGGGTGAGTGGCTGGTGATCCAGGAGCGAGGCAGAAGCGAGCGTGTTGCTCTGTCGGACGTCCTCTACCTCAAGGCCGAGCTCAAATACATCACCGTCAGGACCGCTGAGAAGGAATACATCTACGACGGCGCACTTAGCGATCTGGAACAGCGTTTTGGCGGACTGTTTGTCCGGGTGCATCGAAACGCGCTGGTGGCCCGTCGCGCCGTTCGGGCCATCGAGAAGGTCTCCGATCCGTCCGAGGGCGAAGGCTGGACGGTTCGTCTGGACGGTATCGATGAGCGCTTGTCCGTCTCCCGCCGCCAGGTGGCCGCAGTGCGCGACGCCCTGACGACCTGACCGCCTGTAGGAGTGCCTTTTTCTCCCAGCGTGGGCAACTTTGCCCGCATTGTCGCCAGCCACAAACACCGCGTATCCACGGTCAGCATCCATCAGGATGCCCTCATCGTCGTTCGGCAGGGGCGCAAAACCTTGCTCAGGGCCGGAAGCGTGCTGGAAGCCAGTCCCGGCGAAGCGCTGGCCCTGGCGCGAGGCACCGTCTGGGATGTCATCAACGATCCTGCAGGCAGCGCCTGCTACGAAGCTCACGTTCTGGTTTTTGGCGAAGCGTTGCTCACTTCGTTCTGGCAATCACGGGGCGGCGATATGAGCCCCAGCCTGGCTGATGGCGTTCGTTTGCAGGTTTGCGGGAGTTTTGAGGACAGTGTGATGCGTGTGGCCGACCAGCTAAAGGGGCGAACCGTCAGCGACCAGCTGCTCTTTCACTGGCTCGAAGAAGTGCTCATTCACCTGGGCGAGCATGGCGTGCGTTATTCACCGTTGAAAGAACTGGACTGGGCTGAGCGTGTTCGCCGCGTGGTGTCGCAGTCCCCCGGTGCTGGCTGGACGCTCGCCAGTCTGGCAGAGAAGTTCCACGTCAGTGCTTCCACGCTGCAGCGCCGGCTCGCTGATGAGGGGCGCACGGTCGCGGCATTGGTTCGGGAGGTCCGCCTGGAGCTTGCTTTGGGCATGCTGCAAACCACTGCCATGCCCATTGGCGAGGTGGCGATGCTGTGTGGATGGCAGTCGCATAGCCGCTTTTCGGCCGCGTTCCTGGAGCGTTGGGGCTTTTCGCCGTCACAACTGCGCAAGTCTTCTTGACCGAATTCGCACAAAACATGAACGGTGCGGGCTAACGCTGAGGGCCTTGATGGGGCAAGAATGCGTTTAGGCGCTTGGATTGGTGGCTCGCCGTTGGGCGTTCACATCCATTGGCCTCAACGCATTTCATTCAAGGAGTTTCCAATGACAGATCATCGCGGTTTTCTCTCGCATTCCCGCATCGCTTCCGCCGCGCTCTTGATGGCGTTGGCTACCGTTGTCTCAACTACCGCTCAAGCGCAGGACACATTTGAACTGCGTTCTGCGCAAATTCAACAAGGCAAGAGCCTGGGAATTGGGCAAGTGTTCAAAGGCTTTGGTTGTGAGGGCAACAATCAGTCGCCAAGCCTGTCATGGTCAGGCGCGCCGGCAGGAACCAAGAGCTTTGCATTGACGCTGTATGACCCGGATGCACCGACGGGCAGTGGCTGGTGGCACTGGATGACCTACAACCTGCCCTCCGGCGTCTCTTCTTTGCCTGCGGGCGCTGGCTCCGAGGGAGGGGCGTCGATGCCGGAAGGTGCCGTGCAGGTTCGAAACGATTTTGGCGTGAAGGGCTTCGGCGGAGCATGTCCTCCGAAAGGCGACAAACCTCATCGCTACCAGTTCACCATCCATGCGCTGAAGGTGGAGAAACTGGAGTTGCCGCCAGACGCGTCAGCCGCTCTGGTGGGCTACATGATCAATGCCAACAAACTCGGCACAGCCCGCATTGAAGCGACGTATCAACGCTGACCTGGCTGGCGATTTGCTCCACCCCTGAGTGCAGAGGGCTCAGACCTCTGCACCTTCCACGATGAAGCGCACACGCCGCTGACCTTGCCACTCGTCTACCTCTAGCCTGTAGGCAAGGCGAACATGTGGGGGCAGCGGCTCGGTGTGACCAAACCATATACCGTCCACCGGGTCGCCCTGGTGTTTGAGTTTGAGCGAAAGGTGCTTCTCGCCCACCAGGCGCTGGGAAACCACCTGGACTTCATCGCAGAAGGTCGGCGGGGCAAAGCCTTGTCCCCACACCTCCTGGTGCAAGGTTTCCACCATGTCGGGCCGTCGGTAGTCGCGGGCCAGGGGGCCGTCGGTTTCCAGTTTGCGTTGAAGCGTGGCTTCGTCGAGCCATTCCGCTGCCACCGCTTCAAACGCTTCTTCAAAATCCGCGATATGGTCTTCATGTACTGTGCAGCCGGCAGCCATGGCATGGCCGCCAAACTTGATCAGCACATCCGGGTTCCGCTTGGCCACCAGATCCAGCGCATCGCGCAGGTGAAAGCCCGGGATGGAACGCCCGGAACCCTTGAGTTCGTGCTCTTTGCCTTCGGCGCCGCTCGCTGCGAACACAAAGGTGGGGCGGTGTAACTTGTCCTTCAGGCGCGAGGCCACAATGCCGACCACGCCCTCGTGGAAGTCCGGGTCAAACACGGTGATCGCTGGAGGCGGTTCTTCCTCAGGGTCGAACATTTCCTCCGCCAGCATCATGGCCTGCTCGCGCATGTCGCCTTCAATGGCTTTGCGCTCGCGGTTGATGCCGTCCAGAGTGCGCGCCAGTTCGTCCGCACGAACTGCATCATCCGTGATGAGGCACTCAATGCCCAGGGTCATGTCCGCCAAACGCCCCGCCGCGTTCAGGCGAGGGCCAAGGGCAAAACCGAAATCGAAACTGCTGGCCTTTCGAGGGTCACGGCCAGCTACCTGGAACAGCGCCGACATGCCCACCGACATGGCGCCTGAGCGAATGCGCTTGAGCCCTTGGGAGACCAGGCGGCGATTGTTGGCATCAAGCTTGACGACATCGGCCACAGTGCCCAGTGCAACGATGGGCAGCAGGGCATCAATGCGCGGCTGGGGTACGCCGGCCTGGTCGAAGACCCCGCGGGCGCGCAGCTCCGCACGCAGCGCCAGTAGCACATAGAACATCACGCCAACGCCTGCCATCGCCTTGCTCTCGCAGGTGCAATCCGGCTGGTTGGGGTTGACGATGATGCAGTCCTGCGGGAGCGCCACCTCCCCATCAATGGAGGCGGGCAGGTGGTGGTCGGTGATCAGGACGTTCAGCCCCAACTCGCGTGCGCGGGCCACGCCAGCGATGCTGGCG
>JBNKNN010000192.1:0-11286 GCA_050293865.1 Hydrogenophaga sp.
CTAAAAAGCCAGCAGCCAAGAAGGTAGCGGCCAAAAAGCCAGCAGCCAAGAAGGTAGCGGCCAAAAAGCCGGCAGCCAAGAAGGTAGCCGCTAAAAAGCCGGCAGCCAAGAAGGTAGCGGCCAAAAAGCCAGCAGCCAAGAAGGTAGCCGCTAAAAAGCCGGCAGCCAAGAAGGTAGCGGCCAAGAAGCCAGCAGCCAAAAAGGCAGCAGCCAAAAAGGCAGCGGCCAAAAAGCCAGCAGCTAAAAAGGTTGCTGCCAAGAAGCCAGCAGCTAAGAAGGCTGTCGTGAGAAAGGCCCCTGCGCCAAAAAAAGCCGCGCCGGCTAAAAAGCCGGCAGGCCCTGCGGCCCCAGCAGCTCGCACGAAGCTGAACCCTCAAGCAGCTTGGCCGTTTCCAACGTCCAACCGCCCTTGAGGCACTGAGGCCCTTCAAAGGGTCTGGTGTTCAAAAGCCCGACGTACTCCAGTGCGTCGGGCTTTTCTCTTTCCAGAGGTCTTGCAAAATCTCACAGTTTCACTTGGTTATCCCATCCACTTTGCTGTAGCCTCGTCACTTGCAAGCTGAGCAGCAAGAGCCCATGCCTGCACCGCGAAGGCCGCAGGCGCACACGCTCGCTGTCCTCCATCCCTGGCCCCGGTAACCACGGACATTCGCCCAGCGAAGGAAGGAAGACACGTTGAACGTCAACATCAAGTACAACCTGCAGGTGTTTCGGCTGAGACTCGCTGCACGACTAATGGCCGAGCGAGACGCGATGAGTCCCACGCCCCAATTCACCTGGAGCAAAGACTTTGGCAGCGGAAGTATTGCAGGCGCAAGCTTGATTCCTCTCGATGACCCAGCCATATATCAAGCTGTCCCCTCGGAGGTGGCCTATCAAACGCAGGGAAGAGAAGTCTTCAAGCCCGTCAACGGCTTGGGCGCACGCGAAGTGTTCAGCTTTTGGTTTGACGGTAGCTCACTCGAGATCGACGCCCAGTCACACCCCAACTACGGCGTAATGCTATGGGTCGAAGGCACTCGAATCGCCGATTCGCTGATTGAAGAGGGCACGCCATCCAACGGCAACATCCGGCGGCAACTGCGAATCGACTTTCCCAACAGATCCTTGCGACGTGTCGTGGTGATGCCTCGTCACTACGGCGGAACGGCCGGGATATTCATCAATCCCAATACCGATTCACTGATTCCATACACGCCGGGTCTGAGCACGCCCATGGTGGCACTGACTGACAGCTATGGCGGTCTCGGGCAATGGGGCTTTCCATATGGGGGCGCGAGCATCCTCCTGGCAGATGCACTGGGCTTTCACTTTGCCAACCTCCAACATGGTGGAAGCGGCTACGAAGCGACCAACCAGGGACTGAAGTTTCTGGATCGCCTGCAGTTGTTTGAGCAACAAAGTGAGGCCTGGCCTCCATCTGTGCTGGTCGTCAGCGGGGGCATCAACGATCTGGCCGATGCAAGGACGCAAGCGCAGATTCACGACTTCTTCGCCTACTGTGGCTCGCAGCTGGGCAACACTCTGCTGATCGTCCACGGACCGTGGTGTCCCAACCAGTCCTATCTGAACGGGCGCGACAAGTACACCATCATCAATCAGCACATCAGGAATGAGCTTGCCAACCTCGGGCATCCCTGGTGGGTCTACCTCAATACGCTGGAAGGCGGATGGGTGACTGGATGGGGGGCATCCCAAGGAGGGAACGGCCCTTGGATCACGGGTTCAGGCCGAGAAGGAATGCCCAGGGGTGACGGAAACGCAGACTTCTATATCTCGGCCGATGGGACACATCCCACCTGGGAAGGCGACCCCAACGGAGTCGCCTATCTTGCCCGCAGAACTCGGCAAGAGGTCTTGAGTGCCCTGAAGACCGCACCCATCGAGTGAACATATGTAAAGGTCATCTATGACGCAATTGGCTCTCTCGGACCTGATGCCTGCGTCAGATTGACGATCCCGTTCAAGCCTGGGAGAAGGTATAGTTTTGACCACCTCTGCTGGCTATCTTGGTCGCGCCCATTCGATTGCCCAAGTCGGCACATTTCTCAAGTGGCCAACCATTGAGCAAACCGTGCAGCAACGCCGCACGGAAAGCGTCGCCACAACCAGTTGGGTCAATCACTTCGCTGGCAGACTGGCCTTCCACCCGCACCACTTGGCCATTGGCGTACACGTCGCAACCGTGCTCGGCCAAAGTCACTACCATGCCGCGCACGCGAGAAGCCACTTCATTCAGTGTCCACCCGGTTCGCTCACTGAGCATCTTGGCTTCATAGTCGTTCACGGCCACCCAACTGGCCTGCTCGATGAACCGACGCAGTTCATCGCCATTGAACATGGGCAGCCCCTGCCCCGGATCGAACACGAAGGGAATGCCCGCTGCCGACAACTGCGCAGCATGACTGATCATCGCATCGCGCCCATCGGGGGCAACAATGCCGAGCTCGATGCCTGCGTTCTCAGGCACAGGGGTCTCGTGCGCATGCGACATGGCTCCGGGATGAAATGCCGTGATCTGGTTGTTGTCCCGGTCAGTCATGATCATTGCCTGCGCGGTAAACGCATCGTCGACCATGTTCACATGAGCGGTATCCACACCCAAGGCGCGCAGACGCTCCAAATAGTCCTGCCCATCGCTGCCCAGCGCGGCCAGGGCCACAGCGGGCGAGCCCAACTGCCTGAGGCCATAGGCAATGTTCCCGGCGCAGCCGCCATACTCCCTGCGCATGGCTGGCACCAGGAAGGACACGTTGAGAATGTGAAGCTGCTCGGGAAGAATCTGCTCAGCGAAACGGCCTTCGAAACCCATGATGGAATCAAAAGCCAGCGAACCACAAATCAAAATGGACATATTGGTGCGACGTGCGCCTGATAGCGCATCAAGGATAAAAGACAAAGGCCCGGAAGCCGGCACTGGCCAGATCCTGGTCACCAGAGAGGGAGAGACTCAGGCTGACGTTCAGGCTTTTTCCAGCGGGGACCACCTCGGGTCGACCCGGCCATTCCTGAGGCTGGAATACTCGGCGCGCAATGACTTGCCCCGAACCTTGCGATCCAGTCAGACTCAGCTCCACCGCTGGAGCAGCCAGCGGTATGTCGCTCGTGTTGCGAATCTCAAAATCGAAGGAGTAAAGGTTGTCCAGCTTGCGCTGCAAATTGGCGCGTTCGATGACGACTTGGTCAATTCGGCGCACAGCCTGAAGTTCGCACCCCATGACTGCGCATGCAGAGACCAACAAAGGCCTGAGAGCAGGCTTGGAAGCCGCAAGAGCGTCACGCTCCTGGATGGCCCACTGCCCGATCAGACTTGCCGACAACAAAAGGGCAAGTGTCACCATGGAGAACCGAACGACACGTGACTCCCAGAACGCCTTGCGTTTTGCCTGTTGCACGAAGCTGAGCTCAACTCCCTCTTCCAACAAGCGGCTGCTGACATCGTCTTCAGCCAACGGCACCTCGTCTTCAAGGTCCCCAGGCTTTGACTTGGATTTTGTTGAAGGTCGAGCAGGTGGCAAGCGTGAACTGGCGAAATCCGCTTCTTTGCCTCCTTCATCATCGCCCCCTTCGTCATCGTCCAAGGCGCTGATGGGCATATCGCTGTCGACATCGTCGAAATCAGAGTCACGCAGCGACTCGAAACGCGGCGGCGCTGTTTTTGCCGCTGATCCGTTCGCAGGCGGAGTCACCAACCGAGCAGGCTTTGGATTGTTCTCGACAGGCTTCTCGGTTGCCGTCCCTGCGAGCTCTTTTCCGTTCGCTTCGACTATCTGCCTGGGCTTACCCTCAGTGGCGACCATCTCACCTTTGGCAGCAGAAGCTGCGCGGGAGGACGGAGGTGTCTGCACGAACTCACGTGGCAAATCAGGCACCAACGGAGAGGAAGGTGCCTTCCACGTCTTCTCTGCCTTCTCACTCTTTTCTCTTTCGCCAGAGACAGGTATGGCCGGCAATCCTGCGCGAGCCGAGGGCGGCGGACTGACTTTTTCTTCCACCGGTTCGGCAGGAGGCAAGGCCGAATGGATATCATCGGACGCGTGACGCTCATTGCGAGGATCACGCAGCAAACGCTGAGGGCGCGGACGGAATGCACTCGGAACAGGGGGCAACGGCGGCAATGCAATGGGTTTGGCCCGAGCCGGTGGCTCTTTGGCCTTCTCTGCCGCCAGCTGCGCATCGGCTTCTGCATTCTTCTTGGCCTCAGCCTCGTCTTCTGCCCGAATTTCTTCGGCGTAGCGTTTGAGTTCCGCCATGAAATCCGAATCACCCCAATCGTCAGCGGGGTCGGGCTTGAGTTCTGCCGCTTGATCGGCCACGCGCTGCGCTTGCTTGGTGACCGTACCTGTTGTAGCGCTCTTGGCGGAAACAGGAGGCAAAGGCGCGGCAATGCGTTGCGGAGACAACTCAGGCTGGGCCGGCGCATCAGGCGACGAGAGAAATTGCGCTGCTGAGTGCGCCCTGGGCTCGGGACGCTTGTCTTCCTTCGCGCTTTCCGGAAGCGAGGCACTCACCTGAGCACGGGTCTGGCCGGAGGATCGCGCGGCCTGCTGCCTCATGGCAGCGACGACAGACGGAGGCGCCACTTGCGACTCAGGAATGCGGGGACGCTGCGCGACCTCGGGCGCAGGCGCGGACACGCCGCCTTGGTCTGGGACAGCCGCCGAGGCCCCTGCTTTCGACTGGGAGATATCCTTTCGAGGCTCTTCCCATGGTTGCAAATACAAACTGGCGTCAAAGACGTCCGAGCAATACCCGCACCTCACCCAGCCGTCCGATATCTTGAGCTGATCGGGCACGACTTTGAACGTCGTGCCGCAAGCTGGACATCGGGTGGTGTAACTCATGATGGAATTATTGCAGGCTCTGAGGCAATTTAAGCGCTTGGAGGATGCCAGTGTTGGTCTGGCGCCATCTTGGCGCCCATGCCCGCCTCACTGGCGACAGTCGACGCGCCTCAAGCCGCTGGCTTGGTCGCTCCCATCAGCACCCAGCCGTCCTCGCTATCGAGAACTTCCAACTCGACCCAGGGTGCATACGCTTGTTGGAGTTCGTCCGCCTGACGTTCCAGAATGCCAGCAAGAACAAGGCGCCCACCAGCTGCCACATGGCCGCACAACAATGGCGCCAGAACCTTTAAAGGAGTGGCCAGGATGTTGGCCAACACAGTTTGATACTCGCCCGACGCCATTTCAGGCAGTCCGGTGGCGAGTTCCACATGGTTTTCACTCGCGTTGAGGCGGGTGGACTCGACAGCGGCGGGGTCAATATCCACTGCATCCACCACTTCAGCACCGAACAACTTGGCACCGATGGCCAGGATGCCAGAGCCACAACCGTAATCCAGCACACGCAGGCCCTGCGGCGGATGGGCTGCGATCCAGCGCAAACACATGCGAGTGGTAGGGTGCGTTCCAGTGCCGAAGGCCAAGCCAGGATCTAGGCGAATCACATGGGAGGCAGCTTCCGGTGGCTGGTGCCAACTTGGAACAATCCAGAACGTCGGCGTGATGTCCACCGGGTCGAACTGGGATTGCGTCAAACGCACCCAGTCCTGATCCTCCACTTCGCGAACCCCCAAGACCTCGGATCCCTCCCAGAAGTCCTGAGCCAAAAGAATGCGGGCGGCATCGCGAGCCAACTCGTCCGAAGGGAACAAGGCCACTACGCGGGAGCGCTGCCATCCTTCGCGGGGTGCTGGCATGCCGGGCTCGCCGAAGATGGCTTGCTCGGCTGGCGTCAACGCGTCCGCGTCCTCCACGGAGACGCTCAGCGCATCCAGCGCATCCAGCGCATCGCTGACGGGCTCGACGGCCGCTTCCGGAGCCAGCAGAACCAATTCAAAGTAGTTCATCGCTCCCGCTGGGCCAGCCATTCTTCAAGGTAGTGAATGTTGGTGCCGCCGGTAACGAAGTTGGCATCGACCATGAGCTCACGGTGCAGTGGCACATTGGTGCTGATGCCTTCGACCACCGTTTCGGCCAGAGCCGTGCGCATGCGTGCCAGGGCCTGCTCGCGGGTATCACCGTGAACGATGATCTTGCCGATCATGGAGTCATAATTGGGCGGCACGAAGTAATTCGTATAGATGTGCGAGTCCACACGCACGCCAGGACCGCCGGGCGCGTGCCAGGTAGCGATCCGACCTGGGCTGGGCACGAACTTGTACGGATCTTCTGCATTGACGCGGCATTCGATCGCATGACCGCGCAACTGCACCTGCCGCTGGGTAAATGGCAGCTTCTCACCAGCGGCGACAGCGATCTGGGTGCGCACGATGTCAATACCCGTGATCATCTCCGTCACAGGATGCTCGACCTGCACGCGTGTGTTCATCTCGATAAAGTAGAACTCGCCGTTTTCGTAGAGGAACTCGAACGTCCCGGCGCCGCGGTAACCGATCTTCTTGCAGGCTGCGGCACAACGTTCGCCGATTTTTTCGACCTGGCGGCGAGGAATTCCCGGTGCGGGGGCTTCCTCAATAACTTTTTGATGGCGACGTTGCATGGAGCAATCGCGCTCGCCGAGGTAGACCGCATTTCGGTGCGTGTCCGCCAGGACCTGGATCTCGACGTGTCGGGGATTCTGGAGAAATTTCTCCATGTATACCTCAGGGTTGCCAAAGGCCGCCCCGGCTTCTGCCTTCGTTGTCTGGACCGCATGCAACAGGGCCGCTTCGGTGTGCACCACTCGCATGCCCCGACCACCGCCACCGCCCGCAGCCTTGATGATCACAGGATAGCCAACGGACTTGGCGATGCGCTTGATCTGCACCGGATCGTCCGGCAAGGCGCCGTCGGAGCCAGGAACCGTGGGCACACCAGCCCTGATCATGGCTTGTTTGGCAGAAACCTTGTCGCCCATCATGCGGATGGACTCGGGTGTCGGGCCAATGAAGGTGAAACCGCTGTTTTCCACCCGCTCAGCAAAGTCGGCATTCTCGCTGAGGAAACCGTAACCGGGGTGAATCGCCTCCGCATCGGTGACTTCAGCGGCCGAGATGATGGCCGGCATATTCAGATAGCTCTGAGCCGAAGGGGCTGGGCCGATGCAGACGGCTTCATCTGCCAGTCGAACGTATTTGGCGTCGCGGTCAGCCTCTGAGTAGACCATGACGGCCTTGACGCCCAATTCGCGGCATGCCCGCTGGATGCGCAAGGCGATCTCACCGCGGTTGGCGATCAGGATTTTTTTGAACATGGGCTCTGCCGATTATTCGATCACAAACAAGGGCTGGCCGTATTCGACCGCCTGGCCGTTTTCGGCCAGCACCTGAGTCACGGTACCGCTCTTGTCGGCTTCGATTTCGTTGAGAATTTTCATGGCCTCAACGATGCAGATCGTCTCGCCTTCCTTGACCGTGTCGCCAACCTCGACAAACGGCTTGGCTCCGGGGCTGGAAGATCGATAGAAGGTACCCACCATGGGCGACTTGACTTGATGACCTGCTGGCACTGCAGCTTCAGCCGCAGGTGCGGCCGCGGCGGACGCAGCGTCGACCACTGTGGCCGCCTGCATGGCTGCAGGCATGGCGGGAGCAGCCACCGGCGCCATGGCGTACGTGATGGGAGCCTGCGTCTCCGGCGGTGCGCTCTTGACGATGCGCACCTTGCCTTCGGCTTCGGTGATTTCCAATTCAGAGACGTTCGACTCCGACACCAGGTCGATCAACGTCTTGAGCTTTCGCAGATCCATGACTTCTCCATAAAACTTTCGCCAAATTGCCTGAAATCGCACCAAAAAAGCGCTAATCCGAGACAAAAGCTTGGCAACGGGAACGCAGTGTACACGATGACACACATCTTCCGCGAACAAGACCCGAAATTGAATTAGGCCCGTATCTCCCGAAATTTAAAGGCATTTAATTACAAAAACGACCATTTAGTCGATTTTTGGCCGAAACCGTGTCCAGAGCAAGTTGGCGTGGCTCAACCGCTGGTCGGACGGCAGTCATCAGCTTTCGGCCGCCCGGGCCGCCCAGTTCCTGAGATCCTCATGATCCAGCTTGCCCAGCTTTCGATCGATGATCTGCCCTCCGGCACCGAACATGACTGAAAACGGCAAGGACCCTGTGTCATTGCCCAGCTGTTTGCCCAACTCGGAACCAGCGAAGCCGGCCACGGCCACATCGAAACCCAGAGGCTGGCGAGCCAGAAAGGCTTTGACCGAACTGGCTTTATCCACCGCCAAGCCCAGTACCTGCCAAGGGCGACCCGCCTCTCTTTGCTCACGGGTGAAGGCGTCGATCATGGGTAATTCTTCCACGCAAGGTGGACACCAAGTGGCCCAAAAATTCACCAGCAAAGGTTCGCCTTGGTACCTTGCCATGGCAACGGCAGTCCCATCCAGACTCACAAACCGGGAAGCCCAGAAGTTGCTCTCCGCCTCCGACATGACAGGCTTGAGGCTGTAGCGCCACCATCCAGCAGCCAAGCCGGCCGCCGCAGCCAAACCACCGACCAGTACCATGCTTCTGCGCTTCATGCATTCACTCCAAGTTCTGCCGAGTCACCCAACAGTAGGCGCAATGCATCGGGCGTTCCCAGCGGCGTACGACCCTTGCCATCAAGCTTGAGTGCCCCTCGCAGACCGTCTTGATCCATCACCACCAAATGAACGAGAACCGAGTGCGACCAGTCGGCGATGCGCTCCTCGATCGTCAAAACCTCGCGTTCACGCTCCTGCCCTCTCCCCGGACGGCCGGGCAACGAACCAGGGTGATAGGTCACGTTCTTGTCGATCAGCAGCCACTCAACGGCCTTCGTGTCGTCCGCGAACAGGTACAGGTAGATATCGCTGTGCTCGGTCGCGGTACCGTGCCAGACGGAACCGGCCAGATGGGGCCGGAATGACGCCATGCGCTTCATCCAGACCAAGGCCAACTGTCGCAACCTCAGCAAAGCCTCAGCCTGCTCTTCGGGGCAGAACAACTCAATGTACTCTCGCACGGCGTCTTCCAGTGCGTCGTTGTCTGGAAGCCGCGTCCTGGGGGAAAGGCGGAGCACCTCCAGAGCGTGGCGCTTGGCCGGGCCGTATTCCATGCCGTCTTCCACGATCAGCCTGGCCGCCGTGGCCAGCAGTTCCGATTCTTCCTGTGAGCGGTAGTGGTCCATGGCTCCATTGTGCACTGCGGCGCCTGCATCGGCCCCCTACAATGCCCGGATGCACATTCATATCCTGGGTATTTGCGGCACCTTCATGGGCGGTGTGGCTGCTTTGGCGCGCGAGGCGGGTCATCGCGTGACAGGCTGCGACGCAGGTGTCTATCCCCCCATGAGCGACCAGCTCGAAGCCTTGGGCATCGAATTGATCGAAGGGTTCGACGCTGGCCAGATGTCGCTCAAGCCAGACGTTTACGTCGTTGGCAACGTCGTCAGCCGGGCCAGACTGCCGGACGGCGCGCCGAAGTTCCCACTGATGGAAGCCATTCTGGACGCCGGAGCAGCGTACACCAGCGGTCCACAGTGGCTGGCCGAGAACATTCTGCAAGGCAGACATGTGCTGGCAGTCGCAGGCACCCATGGCAAGACAACCACCACGTCCATGCTGGCCTGGATTCTGGAGTCAGCCGGCCTCAATCCTGGCTTTCTGGTCGGAGGTGTACCACTCAACTTTGGGGTGTCGGCTCGGCTGGGCAAAGTTACCGCTACAAACCCGGAATCTTCTGACTCAAATCTCCCAGAGATGGCCCTTTCGCCATTCGTGATCGAAGCGGATGAGTACGACACTGCATTCTTTGACAAGCGAAGCAAGTTTGTTCACTACCGACCTAGAACGGCCATCTTGAACAATCTGGAGTTCGATCACGCCGACATTTTCGACAATCTGGCAGCGATCGAACGTCAGTTTCACCACCTTTTGCGCACTGTGCCTCCATCAGGTCGAGTGGTGTCCAACGGCGTCGAAGAAAGCCTGGATCGCGTATTGCACATGGGTTTGTGGAGCGAGTTGCGAACTTTTGGCTCTGCGGTTAGCGATTTCAGTGCGCAAGGAGAGCCCAGCAACTTCGAGGTGCTGGAGCGTGATCGTCCCGTCGCTCGAGTTCAATGGACCCTCACCGGGGTACACAACCAACTCAACGCGCTCGCAGCCATCGCGGCAGCAGACCACCTCGGTGTTCCCGCGGCACGCGCCGCTCAGGCATTGGCGAGCTTCCTGAATGTGCGCAGGCGCATGGAGCTCCGGGGTACTGTTGAACTGTCCGATGGGGAAGCGCCTGTGACGGTCTACGATGATTTCGCCCACCACCCAACTGCTATCCGAACCACGTTGGACGGCTTGCGGCGACAACTGGCACTCGAAGGTCGTGAGGGGGAACGCATTCTGGCGGTGTTCGAGCCTAGGAGCAACACCATGAAACTGGGCACCATGAAATCACAACTGCCCTGGAGTCTGGCGTCAGCAGATCAGGCTTTCTGCCACGCAGGTGGTCTCGATTGGGACGCGTCAGAGGTACTTGAGGCGCTCGGAGAAAAGGCGCAAGTGCACCAGGACATCGGCGGGCTGGTCCAGGCGGTCGCTGGCGCTGCCCGCCCCGGCGATCATCTGGTGTGCATGAGCAATGGTGGGTTTGGCGGCATCCATGCCCGCTTGCTTCAAGCCTTGCGCGAACGCCGCGCTCAGTAGCTCAGTAGTGCAAGGCCATGGCTGGGACGTCGACTGTGACGACTGGCTTGGCCAATGCGGCGCTGGCGGCCCGAGCAAAAGCCATGGCCCATGCACGGTGAGATTCATCCCGGAAACGTTCTTCGCCAGCAGCGTGCGCCACGGCAAGCACTTTGTCGGCAGTGAGGACTTTGCCTGTCAACCGAATCGGCTCGCACTCGAAGAAGGTGAATTGCTCGTCCAACCAGGTTCTGGCCACGTCATGCGGCATCGGTTGCACCTCCTCGAGATCGAACTGATAGCTGGAGGTCTTCCCCCAGTTCAGGGTAACTTGACTGCGCATAGGGCGGCTCCTTGAGCGATACCGGATATCAAGAGCTTACATCGCTCTCATTTTGCATGCGCAGGCAGATCGCTGACACCCGGGATTGCACGGGAGCGCAGACACATCATCCGCTTCAGGACACATCAGTGGGTCGATAGGTGCGTGCTGCTGCCTTCCGGAGGGCCACGACGCGCCGCCCAAAATGCACGACTGATAAGCCCGGGACGGGATCGCCTCCCACCTGCCACGCCCCTGCTATTGCGCTTGCTGCCTGTAGGCGCGCGCCGCCGAAGGGACGAAGCGTTGTGCCGATTTCGAAAGGAATGGTCGGCATTGGTGGTGATAGCGCCGCCGAAATA
>JBNKNN010000193.1:0-15035 GCA_050293865.1 Hydrogenophaga sp.
GCGAGTCTGGCCGCGCAGGGCTGCGTCCAGATTGGACAGTGGCTCGTCAAAGAGGAATACCTTGGGCGATCGGACGATGGAGCGGCCAATGGCCACGCGCTGGCGTTGGCCACCGGAGAGCTCCTTGGGCGTACGCTCCAGATAGGGCGTGAGGTTGAGGATTGCCGCAGCGCGCTCGACCTTCTCGCGGATGACCGCTTTGTCAACCTTGGCCAGCTTGAGCGCAAAGCTCATGTTCTCGAATACGCTCATGTGCGGGTATAGCGCATAGCTTTGGAAAACCATGGCCAGATCGCGTTTGCTTGATGGCAAGTGGGTGATGTCGTTGCCATCCAGGATCAGCGAACCGCCGTCGATGTGTTCCAGGCCTGCGATCAGGCGCAAGAGTGTCGACTTGCCGCAGCCCGAAGGTCCGACAAAGACAATGAACTCTCCTTGCTCGATGGTGAGATGAACGCCCTTGATCGCGCGGTGTTCGCCAAAATATTTCTCGATACCCTGGAGTTGAAGATAGGCCACAGGTAGGACTCCTCAGAAATTCGTTGTTGCAGACACGCTGCGAGCGAAAGTGGTTTGTTCGAGGCGACCGAGGATCCGGCTTCGCCGGTCCGCCAGTCGCGCGGCCCAGTGGGGCATGGCACTGAAAGCGGCGCGGGGGACGTCCATCACTTCACCGCTCCAAAGGTCAGGCCCTGGACCAGTTGCTTCTGGCTGAACCAGCCAAACACCACGATCGGGGCAATGGCCATCAGAGAAGCGGCCGAGAGCTTGGCCCAGAACAGACCTTCCGGGCTGGAGTAGCTGGCGATCAGTGTGGCCAGAGTTCCGCCCTTGGCTGCCGTGAGGTTGAGTGACCAGAAGGCTTCGTTCCAGGCCAGCACCAGACACAACAGGCCGGTGGATGCCAGGCCTCCCATGCCCAGCGGCAACAGCACCAGACGGAACTCCTGCCACAGGGTGGCACCGTCCATTCGGGCCGCTTCCAGGATTTCGTTCGGGATCTCCTTGAAATAGGAGTACAGCATCCAGACCATGATGGGCAGGTTGGACAAGGTGAACACAATGATCAACACCAGTTGCGTGTCAAGCAGGTGGGCCTTCTGCGCCAGGACATACACGGGCACCAAGGCGCCTACGGCTGGCATCATCTTGGTCGAGAGCATCCACATCAGGATGTCCTTCGTCCACCGACCCTTGAAGAAGGCCATGGCATACGCCGATGGTGCGGCGATCAGCAAGCCCAGCAAGGTGGATACCACGCTGGTAATGAGTGAGTTCTTGGCATACAGCAGATAGTCGCTGCGCTCTTGAACTTCGTGAAAGTTCTCCAGCGTGGGCTCGAAGAACAGCAGTGGAGGCACGTTGATGGCCTGCAACTCGGTCTTGAAGGCGGTGAGCAGCATCCAGCCCAGGGGGAAGAACAGCAGCAGCGCCACGGTCCATGCTGCAACGGTGCGCAGCATCAAGGCAGGAGTGTAGGTAGGGGCTCTCATGCGCATTGGCCTCCGAGCGGGAAGGGTCGGCGGGTGAAGGTCATCTCGCTGCTCATGTCACTTGTCCAGGTTCTTGCCGACCAGGCGAATCATGAAAATTGCGGCGATGTTGGCCAGTACCACCGCAAACAATGCGCCAGCTGATGCCACACCGGCGTCGAAGTTCAGCAGGGCCTGCTGGAAAATCAGGAAGGCGACGTTGGTGCTCGCGTCGCCGGGCCCCCCGGCCGTGGTGGTGTAGATCTCCGCAAATACCGAAAGCAGGAAGATCAGCTCGATCATCACGACCACGGCGACCGAACGTCCCAGGTGTGGCATGTACAGATAGATGAACTGCTGAAAGAAGTTGGCGCCGTCCATTCGCGCTGCTTCGAGCTGCTCGCGATCCATGCTCTGCAGGGACGTCATGAAGATCAGGGTGGCAAACGGTAGCCACTGCCAGGCCACGATGATGATGATGGAGAAAAGTGGAAAGTCGGTCAGCCAGTCAACTGGCGCTGCGCCGAAGAACTGCCACACCTGTGCCAGGATGCCGTAGATCGGATTCATCATCATGTGTTTCCAAAGCAAAGCGTTCACCGTGGGCATGACAAAGAATGGTGAGATGAGCAGAATTCGCACCAGGCCTCTGCCTGGGAACGGCTCGTTGGTCAGCAGTGCGATCAGGACGCCAAAGACGACCGTGATGAGGATGACACTGCCGAGCAGCCAGATGGTATTCATCACTGCAGGCCAGAACGACGGGTCTGTGACGAAGAACTCGTAGTTCTCCAGGCCGGCAAAGCCGCTCTCTTCGGGGTTAAGCAGATTGAATCGGATGACCGAGAAATAGATGGTCATCACCAACGGCACCAGCATCCACAGCAGCAACGAAGCCACGGCAGGTGTCATCAGCAGGCGAGGGAGCAGGCGTTTCATGTTGAAGGAACGCTAGGGTTGGCTTGGCCAGGCTCGGACGAGGTCCGCAGCCTGGCCATTGGGTTCAGCGGGCAACGGCGCGCTGGTCACCAAGGGTGGCGCCAGCGCGATAGCGAGACATCAGCGGCCTGAGGCATTCGCCTCAGGCCGGCCGGCTTACTTGTAGTAGCGAGCTTTGCGCATGGCTCGGTCGGCCGCCGTCTGGCTGGCCTTGAGGGCAGCGTCAACCGAGGTCTTGCCGGCCAGCGCCGCACTCATCTGCTGGCCGACCGCAATACCGATCGCCTGGAACTCCGGGATGGCAGCAAACTGCACACCCACATACGGCGATTTGGGAAGTGTGGAGTCGTTCGGGTTGGCGGATTCGATGGCCTTGAGCTCAGAGGCAGCGAAACGGGCGGCCTTCTGGAATTCGGGAGTGGCGTAGGTCGACTTGCGGGTGCCAGTGGGAACGTTGGCCCAGCCGTTCTCCTTGGCAACGAGCTGGATGTAGTCCTTGCTGGTGGCCCAGGTGATGAACTTCTGCGCAGCGTCGACCTTCTTGGAGCCTGCGGGAATAGCCAGGTTCCAGGACCACAGCCAGTTCGCACCCTTGGGCGTGTTCATGGTCGGCGCCTGGGCAAATTCCATCTGGTCTGCCACTTTCGACTGCTTGGGGTCGCTGACGAAGGAGGCTGCGATGGTGGCGTCGATCCACATGCCGCATTTGCCTGCGTTGGTCAGGGCCAGGATTTCATTGAAGCTGTTGGAAGAAGATCCAGGAGGGCCGTACTTGTTCAGCAAATCCACGTAGAAAGTGATGGCTTCTTTCCACGGCTTGGTGTCGATCTGGGGCTTCCACTCCATGTTGAACCACTGGCCGCCGTAGGTGTTCACCAGGGTCGTCAGGAAGGCCATGTTGTCGCCCCAGCCTGGCTTACCGCGCAAACAAATACCGTATACGCCAGCGTCGGGATTGTGGATCTTGGCCGCCAGGTCAGCAATTTGCGGCCAGGTTGGGCGGTCAGGCACTGTCACGCCGACCTTGTCAGCCAAGTCCTTGCGGTACATGAGCATGGAACTCTCGCCATAGAACGGCGCGGCGTAGAGCTTGCTGTCCACGGTCAGCGCGCTGCGAATGGCGGGCAGCAGGTCGTCCACATCGTATGCTGCGTCAGTCTTGATTTCTTGCAGCCAGCCCTTCTTGCCCCAGATCGGCGCTTCGTACATACCGATGGTCATGATGTCGAACTGACCGCCCTTGGTGGCGATGTCGGTGGTCACGCGCTGGCGCAACACGCCTTCTTCCAGGGTCACCCACTTGAGTTTGATGTCCGGGTTGGCTTGCTCGAATGCCTTGGACAGCTTTTGCATCTCGATCATGTGACCGTTGTTCACGGTAGCAATGACGAGTTCGGTTTCCGCGTGGGCGGCGCCGGTGGTGGCCAATGCAGCGGCGAGCAGTGCTGTGATTCGGAATTTCACTTTTGTCTCCTGTTTGAAAAGGCGCGAGAGTGAGAGAATGAAATGGGCTCGGGATAGGGTCTGCGGTCTGCGGTCTGCGAAGAGACCCTTGGCCCAAGCTTGAGGTCTGGCCCTCGATACCTGACCGTGGTGGACGATTTTGGGTGTCTTTTCTCTCATGTTCGGTACCCACGCGGCCTCGATCAATACTTTTTTGCATCATCTTTTCAGGAATTACCCTAAATTCGGAAGAAAAGTTTCGGAGGAAAGCCCTTCCGAATAAAGAACTTCCGAAGAAATAGCTGCCGGGTACCAGCGCTCATGCCTCGGCTTGCAGTGCCTGCGTCGCTGAACCCTTCGCGGGACTGCCTTCTTTCACCTTCTTGCGACTGGCTTTGTGGCCCCGGCGCCGCAAGCTGTTTGGCGCTGGCTGCTGTGGGCATCACAATGGCGTACAGGCTGGCAAGGCCTTATTGACCTGATTGATGGATGCGGGGCCTCGGGGAGGGGGCCTGCTGGCAGCGCCATTTGGCAAAAGCCGATCCGATTGGCTGAAGCCTTGGGCGAACAGAACTGAATAACCGATGAACGCTTTGACAGACCTGCTGGGCCCATGGCTGGCCGGCTTCTCTACTCTTGAACTGGTGCTGATGTCGGCCAATGTCACCTTGCTGGTGTTCTCGCGCCCGTTGGTTTCGCGCTTGGGCGACAAGCCTGTCAACGACGAAAGCTTTGCGCACAAACTGCATTACTTTCGCATTCTCAACGTGCTGGTGATGCTGCTGGTGGTGTTCAACACCCTGGTGTTGCCGATTGCGTCGCACTCCTGGATGACAGGTCTGCTGGCCAGTGTTCTGGTGGCCTTTCTCGCCTATCTGGCAGCCCATTTGGCGAACTTCCTGATCAAGCGGCGGTTTGGAAAGCGCAGGGAAGTCAATGGTGAAAAGTTCTGGGCCGAGACCTACAACACGCGTGTGCTAAGCCTTCTCTCGAGTGTCTTGTTGTTTGTTATCGCACTGATTGCCGTGGTGCAGATCATGGGCTTTGACAGCCTGCTGGAAGCCGGTGGAGTGATCGGATTCTTTGGCGTGATCCTGGGGTTGACGCAAAGCGCTTGGGCGCCAGACATCATCAGCGGGCTGGTGATCCTCAACAGCCGTCTGGTAGAGGAGGGAGACGTGGTGGAGCTGGGCGACACGCATCAGTTGGTGGCGACGGTATTCAAGACCAAGATCTTCCACACGGAGCTGCTGGATCTGGCCAACAACCACCGGACGATGATCAGCAACGCGGCCTTGCGTTCCACCACCATCCACAACCTGTCCAAGTTTGCTTCTGCCAAAGGGCTGCGCGAGGCGATCACCCTCAAGGTAGGCTACGACACCTGTCAGGAAACCATGCAAACGTATGTCGACGCGGTGTTCGACAAGCTTCACGCCGATGCGGAAGTTCCGGTGGAAGGCAAGGTTCCTCCCGAGCTGCGGGCGACGGATGCGGGCGACTTTGCCGTGGAGTGGACAGTCTTCTACTACACGAAAGCGGTGCGGCAGGTGTTGGCCACACGGCAGCGAGTGCTGGCGGCGTTGATTGCAGGCGCTCGCGATCACGGGGTGGATTTGTCTACACCTGTGCTTTACGCCCGAACGGGCGAAGCATCCCCGTCACAGGAACTCTCTCAATAGTGGGTTGGGCTGAAGAATGGGTGCCACCAGTTTTTGCTTGTCATCAATGACAGCCATGTCGTGCGCATGAAGCAAACCCGGATGGACGATGACGCTGCCGTTGTCCGGAAGGCGCCAGGATTGCCCCGCAATGCTGCTCAAATCCTGCGCAAGCGTTGGCGAGATGAGCAGCCTGATTTGCGCTGTTGACTTGCCCGTTTCGGAGCCCCTGGGCAGCGTGGTGTTGAGATGAGGGTATGCGGGATTGACCAGAGCGTAGCCACAACCGAATGCCGGGACGAGAAAGTGCTCAGTGACCAAGGCGGGCTTCTCGTATTGCTTCCAGAGAGCCTTGTCGACCACCACGTAGACCTGATTGCTCCAATACGGTTGCTGTGCCGTGTTGGACAACACCTCCACGTAAAAGCTGGGGTTGAGCAGACTGACAGCCTTGAAGGCCGGGTTCTGAGGCTGCTGGTGAATGGTACCCAAAGAGCGCGCCATCCAGTTCTCCGTGACGGCGTCGAGGAAGGCGTTGTTGTTGTAGACGGGAAAGCTGACGTGGTCGATGACCAATGGCCGGGCGTCTGCAGCGGAGGCGCTGCGGTGCAAAGCGGCTGCGCCCGCCGCGGCGGTGGCGCCTCCCAGCAGGGTTCGGCGGCGGATGTTGTGTGCGCTGCTGCTCATTTTGCCCTCTCTCGTCTTGTGTACGTTTGGCTTTCGCCGTCTGCCTCAATGTGCCCTCGATCAGGCGCCAGGCCGCTTGAAGCGCTTTCGGGCCTGGTCCACTTTCTTGCGCGTCACGCAATCTTGCACATGATCGTTGACCAGCCCCATGGCCTGCATGAACGCGAAGACCGTGGTCGGGCCGACAAACTTCCAGCCCATCTTCTTGAGGTCTTTGGACAGCCGCACAGAGGCGTCCGAAGTGGAAACCGTCTGGGGCGCGCCCAGGCTCTCTGGCTCGGGCTCGTAACGCCAGAAGTAGGCGGCGAGTGACCCCTCTGCCTTGACAAGCTCACAGGCCCGTTGCGCGTTGTTGATCACGGCTTCGATCTTGCCGCGGTGGCGGACAATGCCTTCGTCTCCCAGCAGGCGCTCCACGTCATTGTCGGTGAAGCGGGCCACTTTGCGGAAGTCAAAGCCTTTGAACGCCTTGCGAAAGTTCTCGCGTTTGGCCAGGATGGTGCGCCAGCTCAGGCCGGACTGAAAGCCTTCCAGGCAGATCTTCTCAAACAGGCGAACATCGTCGTCGACCGGAAAGCCCCATTCATTGTCGTGATAGGGGAAGAATTCGGCCACATCGCCGCACCAACGGCAGCGAGGTTGACCATCCGGGCCCGGTATGGTGCGATTCATGCGCTGGCCCCTTGCGTGGTGCTGGCCATCAGAAAGGCCAACCGATCATCCACCTTGTTGGGCGCGATCTCCAGGATATCGGCGGTCACTACCTCCTCCCGAACGAAGGGGTCTTGCGCCACGCGATCCTCGACGGCTTGGCGCGAGCTGGCCTGAGCCAGGATGAATCCGCCCTGATTGGGCACCACGCTGCCCACCAGCAGGAACACAGCATCCTGTCGACCCTGCTCGATCCATGCCTGGTGGCCAGCCATGTGTTCTCTGGCGCTGGACTTGTTGGCGCCAAAGCGCAATGTAATGGCAAATACGGTCATGCGATTCCCTCCTTTTCTTGGTGATTGGGTTCATTGGATGCTTTCAGCATGGAATCCAGCCAGTGCGTGAGTTCACGCACTTCGCTGCGAATGAAGGCGGTGTCGTTCAGGGTACTGGCCATGACGGCCACCCCCTGGCTGCGGCCCATGAGGTGCATGGCGGCTTTGCGTGCCTTGGCCCGCGTCAGTCCCGCATGACGGAACTGTAGCGACAGCCAGTCAACGAACAGCAAGAACAGGCGGTTGGCCATGGGCTGGCCGGCATGACCGAGCTTGGCGAGTTCGGTGCAAAGGCTGCCAACGGGGCAACCATAGCGCGCTATGTCGAGCTGGTTGTCACTGAGCATGCAAATGAACGCGTGCACGCGATCGCGTGCGCAAGATGCCTCGTTCCAACGTTCCAGCATGGCGCTCGTACCGGTCATGCGGCGGTCGATCACCGCCTCAAGGATCTCGTCCTTGGTTTTGAAATGGTGATAGAAGTTGCCGCGTGAGATGCCCACTGCCGCCGCAATATCGGCGAACGAGGTGTGTTCAAAGCCGTTTTCGTAGAACAGGCGATCGGCGTGTTCGACGATGTGCTCACGGGTGGAGGGTTTGGCAGATTCGTTCAAGGTTGCGCGGTGGTTCGTCAATACCTGGTGTCGTGGAAGCGATGAATCCTATTCTAGGACAGTTGTCCTAATTGTGGATGGATTGAATGGAAAACAAATGAAACTTGACGCAATGCTCCACTCACCGCCCAAAGAAAAAGGCCACCAGAGGGTGGCCTGATTGAGGCGTGGTTGTTGCCTGAACAGCAACGCCGGGCTTCACAACGGATTGACGGATCCTGTGCCGCTGACGTCTACGTCGATCTCAGGTGAGCCTGTATGGAGGATGTCGCCAGTGCCGGAGATGCTTCCCTTGATACGCTCTTTGACATTGAGCTTGGCGTCGCCCGTCCCTTCGAGATCAATCGTGGCAGTGTCAACGGCCAGCTGAGCGCCATTGAAGTCGCCGGAGCCGGACGATGAGACCGACAGTTCGCTTGCGTCGCCGCTACCGACGTCAATGTTGCCCGTCCCGTTTGCCCGAACTTGCAGTTTGCCAGCCTTCAAGGAAGAAACGCGCAGGTCTCCTGACCCGTTCACGTTGAGCACGACGGTCTTGCCCTGCACTTCACGCACGGTCAGGTTGCCGGTGCTCTCGGCTGACAGTTCCACTCGGTCACATGCCAGTCGGCTGTACTTGGCATCGCTGGTTCCGGTCACTGCAATGGACAGAACACCTTTGACGCAATTGCCATTGCCAGCATCGGATACCGATTTCGATGTCAAGCGGGTTCCCGTCTTGCTTGAAGTGCCTTTGACGGTGGCAGAAGTGGATGGCGTTTGGGTCGAGGTTTCTTCCTCTGTGGCCTCGACTTTGGTGCCTCCGGTCTCCATGATCACGCCTTGGGTACCAATGTTGACCCTGGCACCGGGCGTTTCGAGCCGAACCTGGGCGTGAGCAGGCATCAGCGCGGTCATGAATGAGGCTGCGGCGATAGACGAGAGAAGGAGCGAACGGGAGATCATGTTGTTTAAATCGTGGTGATAGTTTGTGGGTGGACCTGGAATCGCGCATGACAGGCTATGACCCGGACACAGCCACCGAAGTGGATGCCATCCAGCGCGACGGTGTGCGCAAGTCCGATTCACCGGCTTGCTCCACCTGTCTCGTTGTTCAGATAACCTCCCTGTGCAGACCCATTCCGGCGTGAGGCAAAAAACTCAAACTGGTTAGGACTGTGAAACTGGGTTGCCTTGCTATGCATGTGCTGCGCCTGATCGGCTGGGCATCGACTTGTCCCAGGGCGCGCTTCGCTTTGATTGCGCGCCTCCTAGCCGCTTTTGGCTGCTGGTGTGTCGGAGAATGTAACGTTGTTCTGTATATCTTATGTAGTGGTTTTTTGAATTGTTGTAACTGAAAATATTTAACCGAGTGACGCGCCGGAGGTCGATGTGTCGTTGGAATCGGTGTATGTCCGAGTCCATTGCCGGTTGGCGCCTGTGCAGCGGGTCAATTGGATCTGTGCCAGGGCAGGCGATGACCTCCCTTCGTCATGCCTGATGTGCTTCCGCCCCGCAGCCAACGCAGTCTGCGTCGATGTGGGTGCTCCAGTACCGTTTAGGTGGCCAGCATGGTCAGGGCGATCACGTCCACAACAGCATGCGCCAGCACTACGGGCCACAAACGCTGTGTTTTCAGGAACACCAGGCTGAGGATCAACCCAAACAGACTCACGGTCAGCAAGCCTGTGAAGCCTTGGTAGGTGTGGTAGCTGGCGCGAATCAAAAGAGGCGCACCCACTGCCACCTGCAAACCAAAGCCACGCAAGCCCCGAAGCAAAACCCCGAGCAGAAACACTTCCTCGTACAAGGCATTGACAGCAGAGAGCACGACGATTGCCGCCAGACTCATCCCTTGCGAGCTGATCTGAGGCATGTCGCCGGGCAGAATGGCCTCCAGGAGAGTGCCAGTACCCAGCATCAAGGCAAAACTGCCAGCACCAGTCACCACGCCTTGCAATGTACCGGCGCCATCAGGTCGCGGTACGAGGCAGCGCAAGTCAAAGCCAGCCTTGTTCAGGTAGGCCACAGTGGCGGCACCCATGACCAACTGAAACACCACGGTCTGGATGGCGGCGGCATCGCTGAACTTCACCCCGGGCAGGCCTGCCAGCAACGCCAACGTTGAGGTGAAGATGAACAGACCAAACGCCATGGCCGTTGTCCAGCCAGCCTGAGCAGGTGTCAGAAGATCAATGGGGGTTTTGCGCATCAGTGGTGTTTGGGGCGAGCCTGCAGAGGAGGTTCATTCCTTGCCGCTTCGAAGGACGTGGGCCAACAGGCCTTCGCACGCATCCTCTACGATGTCGAGCACTTTTTCGAATCCGTTGGAACCACCGTAGTAGGGATCTGGCACTTCGTGGGCGCTCAGCCTCTGGCAGTGGTGGGTGAGCATACGCACTTTATGCCGGTGCTCTTGCGGACAGGCGATGAGTGTATCGCGCAAGTTGGCTTCATCCATGACCAGAATATGGTCGGATGTTTCGCAATCGCGAGCGGTCAGGCGCTGGGCGCGGATGTCAGAGAGGTCGTAGCCTCGCTCGGCTGCATGCGCCTGGCTTCGCTCGTCAGGTTCGGCACCAACGTGATAGCCATGGGTACCGGCAGATTCCACGCGGATCTGGTCGGCGAGTCCGGCAGCGGCAACCTTGTCTCGAAAGACGCCATGGGCAGTGGGGCTGCGGCAAATATTGCCCATGCAAACGAAGAGAACGGTGGTCATGCTCGGTCGGCCTGCGCATGTGCGCGTTGGAGGCGAGGTCTGCAATGAGTGGTCTCGCGCAAAAATGAAACAGGCCCCGATTTTAGGGGCCTGTGCAGTCACACACTTGTTCCCGAACGGGCGGTCAAGCGGTCAGGTTGACGCCTTCTGCTCCATGGCTTTGGCCATGGTCTTGCCCAGTTCCACTCCCCATTGGTCATAGGCGTTGATGCGCCAGATGGCCGCTTGGGTGAACACCTTGTGTTCATAGAGCGCAATCAGGGCGCCCAGGCGGGCGGGGGTGAGTGCGTCCAGCCAAAGTATGTTGCTCGGGATGTTCCCCTCGAACATGCGGTGCCGTGCCATGGCCTGAGCCGCAGGACCTTCCATCCCCGATTGCTTCATCATCGCCAGCGTATCCTCATAGCTGCGGCCAAAGGCCATGGCTTCGGCCTGCGCGCGAAGGTTGAGGTTGACGACGTTGTGGTGGGTGCCGGCCATGGGCAGCGGTGTGTCTTCCGTCTCGACGCCGATGAAGTCAACCGGTACCTGATGCCGACCCTGGTGGATGAGCTGGAAATAGGCGTGCTGTCCGTCGATCCCCAGGCCGCCCCAGACAATCGGACCAGTGTCGATCTCTGCGAGATCGCCATTGATGTGGGTGCGCTTTCCGTTGGACTCCATGTCCATTTGCTGGACAAAGGGCGTGAAGCGGACCAGGCGGGAAGCGTAGGGCACGATGAGCTGGGTAGGCATGTGCAGGAAGTTGCGGTTCCAGATGCCGTACAGCGCCAGCAGCACGGGCATGTTGTCGGCCAGTGGGGCGGAGGTGAAATGCTCGTCCATGGCACGGGCGCCTGCGAGCAGATCTCGGAATGCGCCGCCGCCGATGGCGATGGCCAGCGGCAGACCCAGGGACGACCAAAGCGAATAGCGGCCGCCGACCCAATCCCAGAAGAGGAACGTTTGCTCGGGCGCATAGCCCAGCTCGGCGGGCTTGGACGGTGTGGCGGTGATGGCCACCTGGTGGCTTTTGAGGGCCGCTTCCGGGCAGCCTCCATCCAATAACCATTGCCTCGCGCTGGCGGCGTTGGTCATGGTTTCCTGGGTGGTGAAGGTCTTCGAGGAAACGATCACCATCGTTTGCGCGGGCTTGAGTTCGCGCAGCACACTGTAGAGTGCCCAGGCGTCGGGATTGGAGACGTAGTGCACCTTGGGTCCATTGGCCAGGTGGGCCAGGGCGTCGCTGGCCATTCGGGGGCCGAGATCGGAGCCGCCGATGCCAATGTTGACCACGTCGGTAATCGGCAGGCCGCTGTAACCCTTGAAGGTGCCCGCGCGCACTTCGTCAGCAAAGTGGCATACACGGGAGAGCTCGCGCTCCACGTCTGCTGCGATGTCGGCGCCCCATTGGCCTGGCTTGTCCGGGTCGCCGCGCAAGGCGACGTGCAGCACCGGGCGGTCTTCCGTCAGGTTGATCGGCTCGCCGCGGAACATGGCATCGCGTTGGGCTTCCACCTGGGCCTGGTCTGCCAGGCAGAGCAGGGCCTCCTGAACGGCCGCACTCATGCGCTGCCGAGAGGCGTCGAGCGTTAGCCCGGCGGCGTGGGTGCGGAATGCGTCGAAGCGCGCGCCGCGGTCGCCGTCGAGCATTTGCCGCAAATGGCCCTGGGGCTCAGCGGCGTGCTGCGACAGCAATTGCCAGGCAGGCAAGGTGGTGGGCGTACTGTGCATCGGATTGATTCCGTTTCCTCTTGGTGTGGTGTGTGTTCGTTGCAGTTGGGTCGTCGTCAGGCCCAAGAATAGCAAGCCGATGTGACGGTTTTGCCGATAACGTGCCTATGTTTACAACCGTTCACGTATTGGTCAGTGCAACCGCTTCGCGGGCCAGGGCAGTGATCCGCTTCCAGTCCTTCTCCGCCAAGGCATCAGCAGGAGTGAGCCAGGAGCCTCCGACCATGGGTACGTTGGGCTGCGCCAGGAAACTCTGCAGGTTGTCTGGTTTGACGCCGCCAGTGGGGCAGAACTGAACGTCCGGTAGCGGTGACTGCATCGCTTTGAGCATGCCAATACCGCCAGCCTGTGTGGCGGGGAACAGCTTCATGAGCGAGAAACCCATGGCCTGAGCCTGCATGGCCTCCCCTGGCGTCATGACGCCAGGAATAAAGGGCAGGTTGGCGGCCTTTATCGCGTCAATGAGCGCGGGGGTATAGCCTGGGGACAGCGCAAAGCTGGCGCCTGCATCAATGACCCTTTGCACCTGGTCTGGCCGGACGACCGTACCAGCGCCGGTATGCATTTCTGGCAGTGCTTTCGCCACGGCTTCAATGGCGCCCAGAGCGGCATCTGTGCGAAGCGTGATCTCCACGACATCGATACCACCTTCCAATAATGCGTTGGCCATGGGGACCGCGTCGCTGGCGTCGTCAATGATGATGACGGGCACCACGCGGGAGTGGAAGGCGGGGCGGGCGTTGAACATGGTGAAGAGCGCTTTCGTTTGTGGGTCGTTGGGGCCTGGTTCGGCCGCTTCTCATGGGTTGGCTGCGATGGCTGCTTCGAGCAGCGGAGAAGCGCCGGTTTCGGCGCAGCCTGCATGCTGTCGGAACAGGCCGAACAGTTCACGGCCGCAACCATGCTGGTTCGCCTCGAGAGAGGGCGCCGGTGCGGGCCGGCCGTGCAGCGCTTGAGCCTCCACATGCACGTGCAGCCTGCCCGTTTCGCAGTCTACCGTGATGAGGTCTCCATTCTGGATACGGCCGATGGCGCCACCGGCCAGCGCTTCCGGGTAGACGTGGATGGCCGCAGGCACCTTCCCGGATGCGCCGGACATCCGGCCGTCGGTGACCAGGGCCACTTTGAATCCTTTGTCCTGCAGTACCGCCAATGGTGGTGTGAGTTTGTGGAGTTCCGGCATGCCGTTGGCTTGTGGTCCCTGAAAGCGCACCACCGCCACGAAGTCCCTTTCCAGCTCGCCAGCCTTGAACAGGTCTTGCAAGGCTTGTTGGTCGTCCACGACCACAGCAGGTGCCGTCACGACACGGTGCTCGGGCTTGACGGCCGAGACTTTGACCACGCCCCGCCCGACATTGCCTTTCATGAGCCGCAAGCCGCCATCGGCGCTGAACGGGTTGCTGGTGGGGCGCAGCACAGCCGTGTCGCCCGACTCTGCAGGCAGGTCTCGCCACGCCAGTTGACCGTTGTCCAGCCATGGCTCCTTTGCATAGGCTGTCAGGCCACTGCCGACGATGGTGGTTACCTCGTCGTGCATCAAGCCGGCGGCCACGAGTTCGCGCATGAGGAAGCCCAGGCCGCCAGCGGCCTGAAAGTGGTTCACATCGGCACTGCCGTTGGGGTACACGCGAGCCAGCAACGGGATGATGGCCGAGAGTTCGGCGAAGTCATCCCAGTCAATGATGACGCCGGCTGCGCGCGCCATGGCCACCAGGTGCAGCGTGTGGTTGGTAGAGCCGCCCGTGGCGAGCAAACCAATGATCCCGTTGATGATGGTGCGTTCGCTCAGCACGTCTGCCAGCCGGATGCGTGGGCTACCGGTGCGGCCCGTGTTGCGTACCGCCACTTCCAACGCTGCCTTGGTCAGCGCTTGGCGCAGAGGGGTGCCAGGATTGATGAAGGATGAGCCCGGCAGGTGCAGTCCCATGATTTCCATGAGCATCTGATTGCTGTTGGCTGTGCCATAGAAGGTGCAGGTGCCGGGTGCGTGGTAGGCCTGCGCCTCGCTTTCTAGCAGCGCGTCTCGCCCCACCAGACCTTGCGCATATTGCTGTCGCACCTTGGCCTTGGCATCGTTCGACAGCCCTGAAGGCATGGGCCCAGCGGGTACGAACACGGTGGAGAGGTGCCCGAACTGTGCCGCGCCCATGAACAGGCCGGGCACGATCTTGTCGCACACCCCCAGCATCAAGGCTGCATCGAAAACGTTGTGTGAGAGCGAAACGGCTGTGGCCAATGCAATGGTGTCGCGCGAGAAGAGCGACAACTCCATGCCATCTGCGCCTTGGGTGATGCCATCGCACATGGCCGGGACGCCTCCTGCCATCTGGGCAGTGGCGCCGACACTGCGCGCGTGCTGGCGCAGCAGTTCCGGGTAATGCTCAAACGGCTGATGGGCGGAGAGCATGTCGTTGTAGGCGCTGACAATGCCCACATGCGGTGCGCGCTCGGCGTGGATCACCAGCTTGTCCTGCGCAGGCAAGGCTGCCGTGGTGTGCGCCATGTTGGCGCAACCCATGCCAGCGCGTTGCGTACCTTGGCGTTCGGCGGCATCCACGGTGTGCAAATACCGAGCTCTGGCAGCACGGCTGCGTTCAATGACGCGCTCGGTGACAGTGACAAGAGTGGGGTGCAGTTGGGGCATGTACTGGGTCGCTTTCGCAGTGGGTTCAATCCATCCAGACGCTGACTGGGGTCTGCTCCTGGCACAGCAGGAGCGAGACCGGCATGGCCGGGTCGGCTCGATCGGCGGCAGCCTCATAGACCCGACGCTTGCGTTCGCCGCTGATGGACAACACCAGCTCATGTGCTGCGACAAG
>JBNKNN010000194.1:0-15293 GCA_050293865.1 Hydrogenophaga sp.
CAATCCGCAGGTAGACGGATCTGTCTACCTGCAGTGTACCGAGGGTAGACAGACCTGTCTACAATCTCCCCATGCCATCCAACCCCGATCACGCCCCGCCCCCCGCCTCGGCCCGCGAGCGCATCCTGCTGTGCGCGCACGACCTGTTCTACCGCGAAGGCATACGCGCCACGGGCATCGACCGCGTGATCGCCGAATCGAGCGTGAGCAAGGTGACGTTCTACCGCCATTTCCCGAGCAAGAACGACCTCATACTGGCCTTCCTGGAATACCGGCACCAACGCTGGATGGCTTGGTTCACCGACGCGCTGCAGCGCCACGGCCAGAACCTGGATGCGCTGGTCCCGGCACTGGGTGAGTGGTTTCAGAGCGCGGACTTTCGGGGCTGTGCTTTCATCAACAGCGTGGGCGAACTCGGTGGCACCCTGCCCGAGGTGGTGGCGGTTTCACACCGCCACAAGGAAGACATGTTGCACGCCATCGCGGCGCTCCTGCCCGCGTCGCGCCAGCGCACCCAGCATGCCCAGGCCATCGCGCTGGCGGTGGACGGGGCCATCGTGCGCGCCCAGCTCGACGCCACGCCCCAGGGCGCGCTTCAGGTGCTCGGGCGCATCCTGAAGTGGCAGCGCGCAGCCGCGCGCTGACCCTCTGCCACTCAGAACGACTTGTAAGGCAGGTACTTGCCCGACAACACGATGTTCACGCGGTCGCCGTTTGGATCGGCCTCGCGCTTGAGATCCATCTTGAAGTCAATGGCGCTCATGATGCCGTCGCCAAACTCCTCGTGGATCAGCTCCTTGAACGTGGAGCCATAGACGCTGACCAGCTCGTAGAAGCGGTAGATCAACGGGTCGGTGGGCACGGTGGTGGGCAGCGAACCCTTGTAGGGCACCACCTGCAACCACTTCTGCTCCTCGGCGCTCAGGCCAAACAGTTTGCCCAGCACCTTGGCCTGCGCGGCGTTGGCGGTCATCTGGCCCAGGCACAGGGCGGTGGTCCACTCCTTGGACAGCCCAACCTTCTTGGCCACATCGGCCCAGCTGATGCCTTTGGACACTTTGGTGGCGATGATTTTTTCGGTGACTTCAAGTCTGCTCATGGTGTTGCCTCGCGGTGGTTAAAAAGATGAGAAAAAAGTGAGTAAGAAAAGGGAGTACGGTGCGCAGGAGAAAACAGTCAAGGGGCGCCGCGCGGCGGCGCAGGGCGGTCAACCAGCCTTCGCTCGCGACACCAGGAAATCGACAATGTGGTTGCGCAAGGCGTAGTAGCCGTCGAGGTGGTGCAACTGCGCACGGGTGCGGTCACGCGGCAGCGGATTGACCACCACCTCGGCCAGACCACCTGGGGTGTACCCCTGGGCGCCTTCGTGGCCATTGCTCATGAGCAGGATGCGGTCGGCCAGCAAAATGGCCTCGTCCACATCGTGCGTGATCATGAAGACCGTCTGGTGTGTCTCGTGCACGATGGCCATCAGTTCGTCCTGGATGGTGCCCCGGGTGAGGGCATCGAGCGCACCAAAAGGCTCATCGAGCAGCAGCATCTTGGGGCTGAACGAGAAGGCGCGCGCAATGCCCACGCGCTGCTTCATGCCACCCGAGAGCTGGCTGGGTTTTTTGTCAATGGCTGGGCTCAGACCCACCATGGCCACGTACTTCTCCACCTGCTCGTTGACCGCTTCCTTGCTCCAGTCAGGCCAGCGCGACTTGACCGCAAAGGCGATGTTCTGGCGCACCGTCAGCCACGGCATGAGCGCATGGCTCTGGAACACCACCCCCCGATCCAGGCTGGGGCCCGAGACTTCGCGGCCGTCCATGAAGGCCATGCCGCTGGTGGCGGTATCCAGCCCGGCCAGCACATTGAGGATGGTGGTCTTGCCGCAACCGCTGTGACCAATGATGCAAACAAACTCGCCTTTGTCGATGGTGAACGAGACGTCGGCAAACACTGGCTTGTCTGCCTGGTAGGCCTTGGCGAGCTGCTCAACTTTCAGAAAACCGGACATGGGACTCACCTTGGTTGTCGAGAGGGGGCTGGGGTTGTTCAGGGCATTCTCCTGGCGCTCGGACGAATCACTCCACATAGGTCACTCCCTTTTGCAGCTGGGCGAACACCAGATCGAGCAACATGCCCACTACACCGATCACCAGCACCGCAAAGATCACGTTGGCCAGCGAGAGGTTGTTCCACTCGTTCCAAACGAAGTAGCCGATGCCGGTGCCACCCACCAGCATCTCCGCGGCCACGATCACCAGCCAGGCGATTCCCATGCTGATGCGCATGCCCGTGAGGATGGTCGGGGCAGCCGCGGGCAGGATGACCAGCAGGGCCTTGCGCACCGGACTCACCTCCAGCGTGCTGGCCACATTGAGCCAGTCGCGCTTGACCCCGGCCACGCCAAACGCCGTGTTGAGTAGCATCGGCCAGATGGAGCAGATGAAGATCACGAACACCCCGCTCACATTGGAGTCCTTGAGCGTGTAGAGCGCCAGCGGCATCCAGGCCAACGGGCTGATGGGCTTGAGCACCTGCACAAAGGGATCAAACGCCTTGTGCATCAAGGGCGACATGCCAATGAGGAATCCCAGCGGTATGGCCACCGCCATGGCCAGCAGAAAGCCCAGGGCCACGCGCCCCAGGGAGGCGGCGAGTTGAATGCCGATGCCTTTGTCGTTGGGGCCGTTGTCATAGAAGGGGTCGGCCAGGTGCTGCCAACTGGTCTTGGCCACTTCCAGGGGCTGCGGAAAACCAGTGGTCTTCTCCGCCCCAGGAGCCTTGCCCATCATCTTGGCGTATTCGATCTCTTCGGCGGTCATGCCGGCGCTGGAGCCACCCACGGAAGGCGCATTGGTGGCCAGTTGCCAGCCTCCCAGAAGAGCCAGCAGCAACAGCAGCGACACCACCGCAGCGCGAAGATTCAGACTCGCTTGCTTCATCTCAAGACTCCTTTCGAATGGCAAAACTCTTGAGGTACTCTTCAGGCTTGGCCGGGTCGAAGGTCTTGCCCATGATGGTGTGCTTCTCGTAGCCCGAGCCTGGGGTGAAAGGCATGCCCAGGTCCTTCATGTGCTTGCGCGCATCGGTGATGAGAAACACCTTCTCGGCGATCTGCCGGTAGTTCACATCGCTCTTGACATAGCCCCAGCGCTGCATCTGGGTCAGCATCCACACGGCCATGCTCTGCCATGGCATGGGGTCGAAATCGGCACGATCAGGCACGCTTTGCACCTTGCCCAGTCCATCCGCAAAACGGCCCGTGAGCACCTGAGCCACCACCGTCTCGGGCTGGTTCAGGTACGCCTGGGGTGAGATCACCTTGGCAATCAGCTCGCGGTTCTTGGCCTGGCGCGCCATGGCTGCAGCAGTGAGCACGGCTCGATACAGCGCGGCGAAGGTGTTCGGGTTCTGGGTGATGAACTCGGTGCTGGTGCCAAAGGCGCAGCAGGGGTGGCCGTTCCACAGGTCCTTGGTCAGGATGTGCAGAAAGCCTACTTCGTCGTATACCGCGCGCTGGTTGAACGGGTCGGGGCCAAGGTAGCCGTCGATGTTGCCCGCGCGCAGGTTGGCCACCATCTCGGGCGGCGGCACGACGCGGATCTGGATGTCGGTATCGGGGTTGAGGCCTGCCTCAGCCACGTAGTAGCGCAGCAGGAAGTTGTGCATCGAGAACTCGAACGGCACCGCAAACTTGAACCCCTTCCACTGCTTGGGGTCGCGCTTGTCCTTGTGTTTTACATGCAGCGTGATCGCCTGCCCATTGGTGTTCTGGATGGTGGCCACATTCATGGGCACCGGGTTGGAGCCCGCGCCCAGAGAGATCGCCAGCGGCATGGGTGAAAGGAAGTGCGTGGCGTCGTACTCCTTGTTGATCATCTTGTCGCGGATCAGCGCCCAGCCCGCGGTCTTGATCACGTCCACATCCAGACCCTGCTTGTCGTAAAAGCCCAGAGGCTTGGCCATGATCAATGGCGTGGCACAGGTGATGGGAATGAAGCCGATCTTGAGCTTGGTCTTCTCCAGGGACCTTGGCTTGTCCTGCGCCATGGCCTGCAGACTCGCCACCGGCAACACACTGGAGATGGCGGCCATCGCCGTGCCTTTGCCCACCGCGCGCAGGAAGCGGCGGCGCATGCCATCGTGTGGAAACAGGGCCTTGACCAGTGTGGCTTCGATGAACTCCTTGCTGTACGCCTCGAACTCATCGGTCTCGCTGCGTTCACGCAGCGTGCGGGTCGCTTGGTCGGCCCGGGCCTGCTCCGCCTGGTGTTCGCCCACCGTGTGGTCTCGTCCACAGCTGCACTTCATCATCAGCGGGCGGTCGGCGTTGTAGGGATCAAAGAATTCAGACATGGCGCACCTCTTGAATTAACGGTACCGGGCTGTTTGCAAACCGCGGGCCAACCAGGTGCCTTTCGGGCGTTCTTTCACCGGCCTTCGCATTTCCGTGCCCGAGTCGGGCACGGGCTGTAGGGCTGGCACTACAAGCAACGGGCAAAACCCAGACCGACGGGCCCGGGGCGCAGCGAAGCAGCTGCCGACCGGGCCTGACGCGCGGGTGACGGCAAGGCCACGGCGCAGGACCCGGAGCGTCCGGTGCAACCAGTCGTGCGCCCTGCGCACCCGCTTGTGTGCGCCAGCCCGGCCGCTGCACCAGCGATGTGCAGGCCATGCACCATCACGTCTTCCCGATGGCAAACGACTTGGCGTAGGCATCGGGCTTGGCCGGGTCGAAGGTCTTGCCCATGATCACGTGGGTCTTGCTGTTGGTCTTGGGCGCTTCAAAGCCCAGCTCGGCCATGCGCTTGCGGGCATCGGTGGCGAGGAAGACCTGCTCGGCCAGCTGGGCATAGTTGATCTCTTGCTTGACGTAGCCCCAGCGCTTCATCTGCGTGAGCATCCACACCGCCATCGACTGCCACGGGAACGGATCGAAATCGATGCGGTTGGGGTCGTTGCGGACCTTGCCCAGGCCGTCGGCGAAGCGGCCGAGCAACACCTGCTCGAGCACCGTGAGCGGCTGGTTGAGGTAGTTGGGGCCGGTGATGGCCGCGGCCACCGCCTTGCGGTTGTCCATCTTGGAGCAATGCAGGGTGGAGGTGACGATGGCGCGAAACAGCGCGGCAAAGGTGTTGGGGTTGGTCTGGACAAACGAGCGCGTGGCCGCAAAGGCGCAGCAGGGGTGGTTGTCCCAGATCTCGCTGGTGAGCAGGTGGATGAATCCCACGCCATCGAAGACGGCGCGCTGGTTGAACGGCTCGGCAACGATGAAGCCGTCGATGTTTTCCGCGCGCAGGTTGGCCACCATGTCGGGCGGGGCCATCACGCGCAGTTGCACATCGGTATCGGGGTCGATGCCGTTTTCTGCCAGGTAGTAGCGCAGCAGGAAGTTGTGCATCGAGTAGTCAAACGGAATGGCGAACTTCATGCCTTTCCAGTTCTTGGGATCCCGGTTGTTCTTGTGTTTGACGTGCAGCGTGATGGCGTTGCCGTTGATGTTTTCAATGGCCGGCATCACCATGGGCGTGGCGTCGGCGCCCAGACCCATGGAGATGGCCAGCGGCATGGGCGAGAGCATGTGGGCCGCATCGAACTCACCTGCCAACACCTTGTCGCGCACCACGGCCCAGCCGGCGGTGCGCTTGAGGGTGACCTTCAGGCCCTCCTTTGCGTAGAAGCCCAGTGGATCGGCCGCCACCAGGGGCGTGGCGCAGGTGATGGGCAGGAAGCCAATGCTCAGGTCGGTTTTCTCCAACGGCTTTTTCTCCTGCGCCATGGCCTGCATCGCACCCATGGGGAACAGGCTGGCGATGGCTGCCATGGCGGTCTTGCGCCCCACCGCCTGGAGAAACGCCCTGCGCATCGGCTCTTGGGGGAACAAGGCCTTGACCAGCGCGGCCTCCATGAAGTCGTTGGCTCGCTGCGTTTCGGCGTCCAGCGAACCGTGGGAAACCAGGCGACTGGGCTCTGCGGCCGGGGCGCTGTAGGCCGTACCAAAGTCCTGGATGTGCTGGGCCACCGAATGGGGCCGGCCGCAGGCGCATCGCATAGTCAGCGGGCGCTCGGCATCAAAGGGATCGTATTCAGAGTTCATGGGGCACCTCATGGAAGAAAGATGCCCAGCGGGTTGCAAGTGCCGGGCCAAATCTCCGCCGGAGCGGCGGTTTGCACGGCAAAGCGCCACATTCGCGCCCGATTCTTCAAGCCTTTGTAGGGCTGCCCCTACAAAGGCGGTGCTCAGCGGGCAGCGGGGTGGCGCTGCGCATACAGCGCGAGCTCCACATCGTTCTTGGCGCCGGTCTTCTCCAGGATGCGCGCGCGGTAGGTGCTGACCGTGTTCGCTGCCAGACCGAGCTTTGCACCAATCTCGCTCACCGTCTGCCCTTGGATGAGCAAACGGTAGACCTGGTGTTCGCGGTGCGAGAGGGACTCTGGTCCCGCTTGCGCCGCGTTTGACCCGACGGCGCAGGCCAGTGCCTCGGCCGTGCTGGGCGTGAGATAGAGGCCGCCTGCGGCCACCTTGCGCATGGCTTCCAACATGTCGTCGGGATCGGCGCTTTTGTTGAGGTAGCCGCGCGCGCCCAGCCGGATGCACCGCACCGCATACTGGCGCTCAGGGTAGGTGCTCAGCATGAGCACCGGCAAGCTCGGATGATCATTTTTGATCGCGTGTAGCACGTCCAGCCCGTCGAGCTCTGGCAGTGCGATGTCGAGCAGCACCAGGTCCAGTCCGTCGGTCCCACCGAACTTTGCCACCTGGTCCAGCACTTCAGGACCGCTTCGCGCCTCCCCCACGGCCTCCACATCCGACGCATCAGCCAGGATTTGCTTGATGCCCTCTCGAACAATCCGGTGGTCATCCCCGATCAAGACCCGGATGGTTTTGACGCCGATGCCAACCGTTTGTGCGTTCTCGTTCATGATTGACTCTCTCTGGGCAGTTTCACAGTCAGAGACATGTGCGTACCTTCGCCCGGTGCGCTGCGGATGTCGATAACGCCGCCGAAATGCCTTGCCCGTTCGCGCATGCCCATGACCCCGTAGGCATCGCTGGCCTCAAAGGCTTCGGCAGGGGCGCCCACGCCGTCATCCTCGACGGACAGATTGAGGAAGCCTTCGACGTCCACGATAGTCACCCGCAAACTGTGGGCGCTGGCATGGCGTCCCACGTTGCTGAGCATCTCTTGAAAAATGCGGAACACCGCAATGGCCATGGGCTCGGGCAGTTCCAGGCTTTCATCGACGGTCATGCACCAGCTCAGTGCCAGCTCGCCTGACTGCACGAACTCCTGGGCCTGCCACTCCAGCGCGGCCCACAAGCCCTGGTGATCCAGAATGCTGGGCCGCAAGTCGGTGATGATGCGGCCCACGTTGTCCACTGCACTCTCAATCAAACGACTCATGTTCTGGCACTTGGAGCGCATGTTTTCGCGCATGGTGTTGGCGCCCTCCGGACTGCGTTGAGGCTGTTCGGACAGGCGCTTGTCCATCCAGTTCACATCCATCTTCAATGCCACCAACAGACTGCCCAGCTCATCGTGCACCTCGCGCGCGATGCGGGTGCGCTCTTCTTCACGCACCGTTTCGGACCATGCAGCCAATTCACGTACCTGTTGCAGGGCGGTTTCGAGCGCCAAGGTGCGTTCGCGCACCCGCTCCTCCAGTTGATCTTTGGCGCGCTGCAATGCATCAGCCGCCCGCTTGCGCTCGGTGATATCGACAAACGTCACCACCGCGCCGCGCACCTGGCCCCCGTCGACCATCGGATGGCTGGAGTACTCCACGGGGAAACGGCTGCCATCCCGCCGCCAGAAGAACTCACTGTCTATGCGGCAGGGCAGGCCCCGGCGGAAGGCATTGAAGATCGGGCACTCAGCCTCGGGATAAGGTGTGCCGTCGCCATGGGCGTGGTGTGTCAGCTCATGCATGTTGAGCCCCAGCAATTCGGCGGGCTCGTAGCCGATCATTCGGGCGCCGGCTTCGTTGATGAAAACGCAGGCTCCGTTGAGATCCACGCCATAGATGCCTTCACCGGTCGATGCCAGCAGCAGGGCCAGCGGATCGCGCCAAGCCTTCTCCGACACCGAAGTGGTTGAACCGTAGAGCGCCTGGGTATCGATGTGCATGAAAGGGCATAAGCAATCGATGTGCCAAATCGGTGTGACCGCGGCCCAATACCCATTAACCAAGACCCCTCGAAATCGATCAAACGCGCCACAAAGGCAGGGCATGGAACAAAAGCTGCTTCAGCTGTTTCCACGGCGTTTGGCCAACCCAGCTCCAGCATTTCGAACTGTCTGTACCAACAAGGATTCCCATGTCTCTCAACTCAGACCTCAAAGAACTTGTCGAGCCGCTTCTTCGCACCATCGGGATTCCTTGCCCCGACGGCGCGGCCTTCGATGGCAACCGATATGTGGATCGCTATGTTGTCAGCCGGGGAAAGAACGTGGCCATGGACGCCAGGAGCGACAGCGCGGAATGGATGGTGGCGCGCGAAGGCTTGGGGGCTCTCTGAATGCCAAGCCGCGATCCTTGCCCGTTTGGTCCCGTTCCAGACAATGGCCGCTTTCCCTATAGCGCTATCAACCAACGCTCCGATTTCAACTGGCCCGATGGCCGGCGCCTGGCGGTCTACATCGGCTTCAATCTCGAACATTTTGCTTTCGGTGAAGGCTTGGGCGCAGGCATCGGGCCATCGTCGCCTCAGCCCGACGTGCTGAACTACAGTTGGCGCGAGTACGGCAACCGGGTGGGTGCCTGGCGCTGCCTGGAACTGTTTGAACAATTGGGTTTGCCTACGGCCGCACTCGTCAATGCCGCCCTGATCGACCATTGCCCGGCGTTGCTGCGTGCTTTCATTGACCGGGGCGACGAGCTGGTGGGTCACGGTCACAGCAACTCGTTTCGCCAATCCGATTTCTCCGAAGACATGGAACGCGAGCTGCTGGCCGGTTGCCACGAACGGATTGCGACCCTGCAAGGCAGGGCCCCCACGGGTTGGCTTTCGCCCTGGATATCGGAGAGCCTGGTCACGCCCGATTTACTGGCAGAAACCGGATACACCTACACGCTGAACTGGGCCCATGACGACCAACCCGTTCCCATGCAAACGCGTTCAGGGAAGACGCTGTGGTCGGTACCCTATCCGCAGGAGCTCAACGACATCCCCATGATCATGGGGCGCCACCTCGACGGTTCCGCCTTCGCCGACATGATCATCGACAACTTCGATGAAATGCTGTTGCAAAGCCGGCATCAGAGCCTGGTGATGGGCATTGCCTTGCATCCTTACATCGTGGGTCAACCCTACCGCTTGCGTCATCTCCGGCGTGCGCTGGAGCACATCGCTTCAGCCCGCGACCAAGACGCAGTATGGATGACCACGCCGGGGGCGATCTGTGCGCATGCTGTTTCGTTGGGAGAAGTTTAGAACGATGCCCAGGCAAGAAAGGCCGCACGTCTGACTCGATTTCGCTGCGCTCGCCTCTCCGAGGCCCAATCGGAGCCCGTTGCTCGATACTTCCAACCGGTGCGGCATACACGGCGCCTCCGGAAAAGCCGCACCGTGTGGCGCCGCCAGCATGACACCCTTGTCGTCCGTCAAGTGCGCTTCCTGCGCCCGCGGCTAGGGCGAGCCCAGGTGTTTGCTGGGTTGGTCGACTGGCAGCCGTCATGGCGTTTCACGAATTGGGGTTCGGAAACAGCTCCTCAAGGGCTCTGTCCAAGGGCTCAGGCCCGATGCTATGGCTGTAGTCATGGCTTTCATGCACCAGCGGCTGCGGACAATCCCTCGATAGGGCGCTCAACTCAGGCCGGGCGTTTGATGCACAACTGCTGGTTGGCAAATTTGGCTTTCAAGACGGCCCCTGGCCCCGAATGTTTTGTCTTGCTTTCTCTGAACAAGACGCCCACTTCGGTTGCGCTTCAGTGCGGCTCAGCCACGTGACCCTGCACCTCGCCCAAGTGCATAAAGAATGGCCCGACGATGGGCTGAAGTCTGTTAGTAGGCCTCTTCGACATCATCGGCTCCTTCGGTGGCAACGTCCCAAAGTTTGACTAGCCATAAGGCGAGCTTGCCGCCTTTTGAGGACGCCTTTGCGACACATGCGTGACAGCATGGTCAGGTTCGTGGAGTGTTTGTGCATGGTCACCGCCAAGTCGACGCCACCTCGAACGACACCTTGCCCACGTAACCACAGTTCGAGGAGCACCACATGGCTATCAGCGCACTCATTGTCATCGACACCGGGAACGGCTTCAACGCAGCGTATTACTCGATGCTCGCCGACACCCTCAGGGATGCCGGAATCGACGTCCAAACGGCCTTCATGGGCACGGACCCACAGGCCGACTACGAGAATTTCAACTTCGCCACGAGCGTCCCGGACCTTTCGGTCTTCGACGTGATCTGGATATTCGCTTTCCAGCCCTCGAACATGGCGAATCAAGCGCTCCAGCCCGAGGAGATCAAGGCATTGGCAAGCTTCATGGACGCGGGCGGGGGCGTGTTCGCCACGGGTGACCATGAGGCCCTGGGCTCGCGCATCTGTGGCTACCTTCCTCGCGTGCGCACCATGCGGGCGTGGTTCGATGGCCCTACGTCTGCCCTTTCACCCATGCGCCCAGGCTTCCCCTTGAGCTGGGACAGGAACGACAATGGCCGAGCCGACACCAGGACACCCGATGCCCTGACCGGCAACGAGTCAGACAACATCGCCCAGACCATCTCCCTGCTGACGTCGCCCGCTCACCCCATCTTTCGCAAGGACGGTGGGGACATCACCACCCTTCCCGACCACATGCACGAGGGCCAGACCCTTGGCGAAGGTGCCGGACTCATTCCGGATGACTACACGCAGGGATTCGCTCACGCGGTGTACGCCGGCGGAGCCGCCCTTCCTGCAGGCTTTGTCGAGTTTCCGTCTTACGACCCCGCGGTCGTACCACGGGTCGTCGCGCAGCGGTTCATCGACGGCGAAGGTGACGCCAACCTCGATTCAAAGACCGTCAACCTGCTCGCGGTTTACGACGGGCACAAGGCCGGCGTCGGAAGAGTCGTCACGAGCTCGACCTTCCACCACTTCGCCAACTTCAACATCGCTGGCTTCTCGGGCGCCAATCCGGACTTCCAGGACATCAAGGCTTTCTACGTCAACATCACGAACTGGCTCGCCAGGCCCACGCCTCGTATCCAGCTCATCGTCGAACGGAGTACGTACAGCGAAGATGAGGTCAACAGCCAGAGCACGTTCGAAGGCGCCATCCTCGTTACGGTCGATGGCTTGACGCCGAGCCAGTTCATCAACGGCCCGATCGACACTGCCAATCCGTCACAGGCGTTGCTTGAGCAGTGGGCTCCAGAGATCACCGTTGGGGGCATGGAGAACATCACGATCACGCCCAGGGCCCCGATCTTCAGCGACGATCCGTCCTTCTACAACCGTCTGCAGCGCTTCACCTTCAGGTACGACGTCACGTTCACGAATCCTGGCACGACCTTCGATTTCGCCAACTCCCCGCGGGTCGTGCCCATCCAGGCGAGCCTGCAGAGCACGACAGGTGCCGACGTGACGCAGGTCGCGCTTTTGCAACTGACCAAGTCCTCCAACCCCTTCATGCTGGATTCGGTTGCCGGTGAGACGCCGCATTGGCTGTCGACGGATCTGCGCAGCTTCCAGGTGACGGCCAACCAGTCGTTTCTGGGCCATGTGTTGACAGGAACGGCCGACGCGGCGGGGCAGGCGAATCAAGACGACGCCATTGCCTACCTCCAGAACGTTCTGGGCACGATGACGTCTGCGCAGTTCGAAAGCCAGCTGAGCATCGACCAGCAGGAATCAGCGCTCTACGAGTTTGAGAAAAATGGCGACGGCGAAAACGTGTTCAACTTCGCCATTGCAAGGGTCCGCCTGCACCCGGCCTCTGCCAATGCGAATAACGTCCGGGTTTTCTTCCGCATCTTCACGTCGCAGTCGACGGCGCTGACCTTCCTGAGGGCAGAGGATGGAGATGGAAACCCCATGACGGGGGCGCCCACGCGAGGTTACCTCGAAGCCACAAATCCGGCTGGACCTATCGCCATCCCGGGCATCACTGCCAACGGCCAGGAGTGGGTGTCCTTCCCGTTCTTCGGAGAGAAGAAGCAGTACTCCGCTGACCCTGAGGATCAAACCGACGCGAACAACGTGAAGACTGTCAACGCCAGCGATGGCTACGCCTTCTTCGGTGCGCTCATCGACAACAATCGAAACCGGGCCTACCTGCGCGACAAGCCGACGGACCCGCCAAGCGCCGCGAAGAAGAGCCTGGCGGATCACCTGATGGGCGCACACCAGTGTCTGGTGGCGCAGATCAGGTATGACGATACCCCGATTCCGAGCGACTCGCTTCCGTCGAACTCCGACAAGCTGGCACAGAGGAACCTTGCCATCAGTCAAGTGGCCAACCCTGGGCTCAACAGCTCGCGCGTGGCACTCCATACCTTCGAGATCCAGGCGACGACGACGCCCTCGGGCAACGACGCAATGCCCAACGAGCTGTTGCTCGACTGGACCCGCCCGGCCCCGGAAGGGACGATGGTCAAGATCTTCATTCCGACGTGGGACGCCCACGAGGTCGTTGCGCTGGCAGACCGTCTCTACTTCAACCACGGCATCGAGGTGGAAGGTCCGCACACCATCAGTCTGCCGGGGAACGGCATGCGCTACGTGCCGATTCCGCGCAGCCAGTCTGGGCAGACCGGCGTCATTTCGGCAGAGCTGCCGTTGGGCATCGTCAAGGGACAACGTTTCGACTTGGCCGTTCGCCAGATCTCGAATGAGCGCTACGTGCACAAGGCGCCCAAGGCCACCTTCACGCACCTCAGCGAGAAAGAAGTCGCTCGCCGGTACGCGCAGTACGTGAAGGAGGCGAAGAAGCGGGGGGAACCCATCACAGCCGAAGTCGCTGACAACGGTGTGCCCAGGGGCGTCTTCCAGCTCAACGCGAACGAGAGGCTTGCGACCCGAAAGGCCATCTTCGATGAAGACGGAGAGGGCGGCTTCCTCATCGAAAGGGACGCCAAAGCGGTTGCCGAGGCAAGGCGTCAGTCCTTTCAGTGGCGGAAAACCGTGGGCAGCTTCCAGTTGGGAATCCCGGTCTCCGTGAAGGAGGACATGCTCAACCACCACATCCGCCTGTTGTCGGTGTTCCGTTGGCGCCTTGAGCGCCTGGATCGGAAGAGCCGCTGGTACAAGACGCTCTCGTACTACGTCGACCTACTCGCCGAGAAGGTGAAAGGGCTGGGCGGCAACCCCTATACCGTTCCCATCACGCCGGATGGAGACCCTGGCGTCCTGGGTATCTCTCCTCCTGCCACCGACCCGACCGGGGACGGAGGAAGCGGCCGTCCGGACGGAGGTGCCGGAGTGGGTTCGTCCAACCCCTACTTCGAGCCTGGCCTCGATGACTGGCTCGGTGGTACGAAGGGTCTGCCAGATCCGAAGAAGGAGAAACCGCTCATGATCACCGGCAAGATCAGCGGCACGCTCTGCGACCACTTCGGCGACTTTGAGGGCTTCACGCTTGAGGCGTACAACGGGCAGCATTACCAGTTCTACAGCCGAGAAGATGCGATCCTCGAGCTCGTCGAGAAGGCACGGGAGCAGCGCAGAGTCGTGACCGTCGTCACGACGACCCGGGACAGCAGGCAGGTTCGCCGGCTGCTCCTGACATAGTTCGGGAGAGGCCCCCGGTACCGGTTCCGGTGCTGGGGGCCTCCTGGTGTCCGATCCCTCGCTTTCCCGGTCTGAACCCGGTGCGCTGATGCGTGGCCCGGCGCCCAAGCACAAATGCTGCCTGTTGCCCTCTATCCAGTCAGCGACGTGAATCAAAGAGGGGCAGGGTACCCGGGCTCAGGTCAGAATACCCAGCGTCACGTCTCGGCTTTTGCCCTCCTGCCTGAAACTCAAACCAAGCAAGCAATCGCCAATGCCTGTTGCTCGTGTCAATCCGACTGATTTGATGAACGCGCTCGAATGGGTGGGCAGCGGCGACGGTGCGTCGCTTTCTTTCGATGCCAGCGCCTATGTCTGCAGACAGAGCGGAAAAGTGCTTTTGCGTGGCGCAGACGAAATGGCATCCGCGAATGTTGATATTGATATTGATATTGATGCTAACGATGAGCGGTGCTACGTGGCCGTGCCAGACAAGCGGGAGCTTGGGCTTGGCAGCGCATTGGTTCGGCGCTTTGCCCAGAGGCATCTTTCTTCCCGTTCGCAGGAAAGCGTGCAGGAGATGTTCCGCAAGAAGGGAGCCTACAGCCACTTCAAGGCTTTGCTGGGGCAGGAAGGTCAGCTTGACGCCTGGCACGAATTTGAGCACGCGCAGACGCTGCTTGCGTTGGACGAATGGTGCCAGGAAAACGGGCTTGAGCTGACGCGCCAGCCTGCTTAGCCAGGGGCAAGCATTCACTCTAGAGTGGCGAATGGGGCATGCGCTTGCGCGGCGCACTTTAGCCTTTTGCGTCTTCCTCGAACTCCAGCAGATCGCCGGGCTGGCATTGCAGCTCCCTGCAGATGGCTTCCAGGGTGTTGAAGCGGACGCCTCGCGCTTTGCCCGACCTCAGCATGGACAAGTTCTGTTCGGATATGTCGATGCGCGAGGCCAGTTCGCGGGACGTCATCTTGCGCCGCGCCAGCATCACGTCAAGACGCACAACGATGGGCATGTCAGATCACCTCTTTGTGGTCGTCCCATAGCTCTGCACCCAGAACAAAGGCGTGCGCCAGAAAGCTGGCGATGAGCGCGGAGAAGGCAACGGAGACCTGAGGCGTGCCCAAAGCGATGCTCAGGACCCGTTCGCCCTGGGGCAGGGTCCAGGTGGCAGTGGCAGACGCGATCAATTGCGAGAACAGCCCCCACGCCAGCAACCCCCACAACAGGCGAGCCATGGTGCGGGCAGTGCTAGCGGCTGCCCGCAGATGGCCGGAGGACAAGTGTCTGAACAGGCTTCGGGCCTTGGCCAGAAGGGCAAACCACACGAGCCCATGAACGGCGCCAATGGCGATCAGGGTCCAGGCCTGCCACGCCTCCAGTGGCGCTGATGCGTAGCCCCCTTGCTGGACGATGTTCCTGGCCACGTCAATGGGCGCTTGTGCGCTCAGGAACAAGGCTACCAGGGCCACGGCCAGCAGCAGCCCCATGCCCACCGTCATCACCTGTTGAAGCCTGCGTGCCGCTGCCATGGTCGGTGTTGCATCAATCGTGCTCGTCATACCTGTGATGTTGGCCATGTTTGTCTTCCTGAATGAAAAAAT
>JBNKNN010000195.1:0-5441 GCA_050293865.1 Hydrogenophaga sp.
CATCGCGATCGAAGGCGGGATCAGAATGCCCAGGCCGCCAGCCGAGGCCACAATGCCTGCGCCGTACTTCACCGGGTAGCCCGCCCTGACCATGGCCGGCATCAGGATCGAACCAATCGCCACCACAGTGGCCGGGCTGGAGCCCGATACCGCAGCAAACAGCGAACACGCCACCACGGCACTCAAACCCAGGCCGCCAGGAAAATGCCCCACCATGGATGTGGCGAACTTGATCATGCGTTTGGCCACGCCCCCATGGGTCAGGAAGTTGCCCGCCAGGATGAAGAACGGGATCGCCATGATCTCGAACTTCTCGATGCCGGTGAACAGCTTGAGGGCCACACTCTCGATAGGCACCGTGGTGAACGCAAAGAGGAAGGTCAGTACGGTCAGGCCGAGCGAGATGGAGATCGGCATGCCGGTGATCATCAAGACCGCCAGCAAGACAAAGATGATGGCGGGATTCATGAGCGATCTCCTTTGCCGCTATTGTTCTGGCGAAGGTCCAGTGGGTGCACAGGGCTTGGGTCAGGAGCGTCCCAGCCGTCGTCGCCGCCATCGCCATGGGCGTCCATGCCATCCACATGACCTTCATCGTGGCGAGGAAGCTCTCCAGTTTGGATGAATGCCCAGCACACCTGGAGAAAGCGAAAGCACATCAACCCGCTGCCCAGCGGGATGGCGGCGTAGACCGTCCAGGTGGGCCATTCCAGATCCACCGTAGTGGGTCCCTCCAGAATCCCCTCGGTGCTCAGGCCAAGGAAATGAAACACGCCATAGTGCGCGCCGTTCTCCCACACGAATCGCCCACCCATCGTGGCGATGATCCCGGTGAACAAGGCTCCCGCCAGCAGCCCAAACACAATGAACTTGAATCGGTTTTTCGGCGCCAGCCTGTTGATCAGCACATCAACGCCCACGTGGATGCCGGTGCGCACGCCATAGGCTGCGCCAAACTTGGCCATCCACACAAACAGGATGATCGTGAGCTCCTGCGCCCAGGCCATGTTGATGGAGATCAGCCAGTCTTGCACGACCGGGATCGAGAAGCCGGAGCCGTAACGGTGAATCACGGCGAGAAACGTGATCACCGTGGCGGCACCGATCAGGAGCGTGATGATCCACTCCTCGATGGCGTCGAGAATTTTCATGGAGCAACCTCAGTTGAGGAGAACAAGATGGAGACACCCGGCAGCGCGCCGGGCATCCCTGAGTCAGTTCGAGCGACTCACCTGGTGCCGGCTTCCTTGCGAATCGCCTCCACCAGGTCCTTGCCCACACGAGGCGCCATCTCGTCTTGCACCACGCTCATGGCCTTGACCCACATCGCCTTTTCTTCGGGCGTGGGCACATGGATTTCGGTCTTACCCGATGCCTTGATGGCTGCAATGGCCTTCTGGTTGTCTTCTTCGGCCACCTTGTCGTTGAACTCCGTGGCCTCTTTGACGGCCGTCTCCAGCGACGCGCGGATGTCAGCGGGCAAACCGTCCCAGAAAGGCTTGTTGGCGATCACCACATAGCCACTGTAGGTGTGATTGGTCATGGTCACGTATTTCTGGACCTCATACTGCTTTTGCGTATACAGGTTGGGCATGTTGCCGTCGGCGCCATCGACCACACCCGTCTGCAAGGCCGAGTAGACCTCGGAGAACGCCATGGACTGGGGCAGAGCTCCCACCGAGCGCATGATGGCCTGATTGACCTTGGACGAATTGATCCGGATCTTCTGACCCTTGGCCTCATCCGGTGTGCGGATGGGCTTGTTGGAGCTCAGCACACGGAAGCCCGCATCCCAGTAGCTCAGGCCCACAATGTTGCGGGCCTCCAGCTTCTTCAACAACGACGCGCCGATGGGGCCGCGGGTGACCCGGTGCAACCCGGCTTCGTCAGGAAACATGTAGGGCAGGTCAAACACCTCGAACTCCTTGACCCCGGCTGGACCAAACTTGCCTGCCACAGGTGCCAGCATTTGCACCGAACCCAGCTGAAGCGCTTCCAGCTCCTCCTTGTCTTTGTACAAAGTGCTGTTGACGTAGATCTCCACCTTCACCCGCCCTTTGGTGAGTTCTTCGGCGCGCTTCTTGAAAAACTCCGCCGCCTGGCCCTTGGGCGTGTCTGCGGCGGCCACGTGGGAAAACTTGATCACGATCGGGGTCTGGGCAAATGCCCCGGCCGAAAAGACCAGTCCGATGCTGGCAATGAGCGCGCTGAGTTTTGTCATGTCTTGTCTCCTAATCCTGTTGTTGGTGAGATCGGATCGGCGCCCGCGAACTCTGGCGCGCCGTCGAAGGTACTCGCGTGCGACAGCCAGATTCACTGCGAATGCACTCACGATGGACGAATGTTCGCAGAGGCTTTCAATGTTGTGAATTGCATGTTTATGAACGATTGATCCACAATACGCATCAATCCACCGGGCAAACCCTTATCCCAAACCCCTATCCATCCTTATGGCGATCAACTTCGATCTCAACGATTTGCTGGCCTTTCGCGCCGTGGCCGAACTGGGCAACTTTCGCAAGGCCGCTGAATCGGTCCACATCTCCCAGCCGGCGTTCAGCAGGCGCATCGAAAAGCTCGAACAGGCCCTGGGCGTGCGCTTGCTGGAGCGCACCACGCGGCGTGTCAACCTCACAGCTGTTGGCCGGGACTTCCATCGCCAGTTGCACCACATACTGGATGCGCTCGACACCACGCTTCTTGGCATTCGCGGCGTGGCCGCCACCCGCATGGGCGAGGTCACGGTGGCCTGCGTGCCGTCTGCGGTCAACTACTTTCTAAGCGGTGTGATCGCCCGCTACCACGAGCGCTACCCCAAGATCCGCGTCAAGATCGTCGATGACAGCGCCAACGAAGTTCTGCTGGCTGTGGCTCGGGGCGAAGCCGACTTTGGCTTGAACTTCATCGGATCTCAAGAGAGCGAAGTCGAATTCAAAACCTTGCTCGAAGAACGGTTCGTGGCGGCCTGCCGGCGCGATCATCCCTTGGCAAAGAAGAAACAGGTCAAGTGGTCAGAACTGGCCCAGTTTGACTACATCACGGTGGACAAGTCCTCTGGCAACCGGCTCCTTCTCGACCAGGCGTTGGCGGGAGTGACCGTGCAACCCATGAGCATGTATGAAACCCAACACGGCACGACCACCATTGGATTGGTGGAAGCGGGCCTGGGCGTGGCCGTGGTACCCGCGATGGCCATGCCGGCCGCCGACCACCCCCTGTTGGTCAGCATTCCCCTGATCGAGCCGACTGTCAGCCGGAAAATGGGGTTGATCAAACGCAGGTCATCCCTACTGGCCCCCGCCGCACAACAGCTGTATGACATGTGCTCGGAAGGTCAGTCCAGCAAATCAAGCCGCAAGGCACCCTCAACGCGGAAGGTGGTTTGAGGACGGGTTGCCGTGGGTGCCTGAGCTGCCCACACCCCGTGCACAGCTGATCACTGCTCGTGAGGTCACTTCGAAAACTGTTGCAAGGCGGTTGAGGGAAACGCCCGCTGCGAGCCAAACGCCGGTCGTCAATGCCAGTGAGCAGCCAGTTGAGCCGATGACTTCCGGGCACAACGCACCTTGAAGCCAGCGCTCGATTGCGACCGGCCGCAGGCGCTGCGATAGCGAAACTGAAAATCGGAAGTCGCTTCAAGGCTGATTGTGGAAGTTCACCATCGACCGCTTCGCGGCACCTCAGTGCAGGACAACGAATCCAATGGGCTGCGCTCCGCGCTACCGCACATCCGCAACTCGCGCGTGCTTAGCATGTTCGTCGCCATGTCGGGACGACCAATTAGCGCCCGCAAAGTGCAAATATTGCAGCCTGCCTACGGCAAGTGCGTGGCGAAGCCATGCATCAGAGTGCGGGGCGTGCTGATGCCGACATCCCGAACGGCCTGGTTGAACGCTAGCCGGAGCGTTTAGCTATAGAGGTGGTGCGGCGGACGATGCCGCTACGCGGGTCAGTGGTGTGGTGGTCTTGAGGATAGACCCATAAACAACCTCAGCTCAATCCTGCACGAGATTTTCGCTACCGCGACCTAGGTTGCCTACGCCGTTGGCAAACCCGAGAGAGAACGGATAATCTTACCCTCCCACTGAATGAGCTTGTACGTCAGCCCCGCTGTGGCCTCACGGAACACAGAGTCGTTCTCGTCGAATGAGGCCGCCACTATAGACTGCAAGCCCGTCGTGCCGCTCAGCAATTGAAGAAGTGCGTGCTGGCTGATAGACCGCATGGAGTGTTGACCTGGCTCGTCCATGACGAGCAATCCAGGATGGTTACCCTCGAATCCCCGAGTGGATGACGCTTGGTACAGGGCTAGGAGGTAGCTCCAAATCAGCCGTACAAAGTCACTAGCGCTGGAGTCGGCAGTAAGGCTGGTGGGCACTTTTGACCGGATTTCCCGTAGCTCAAGTTCCGCCAAAATTGGTGTCAGGGTGTCGAGGCTAATGCGGATATCGTCAATCTCGGCGCTTTCATAGCCAAATGAGCTGGCATTGCTACGGAAGTTCTTCTCGAACAGGGAGATCCTCGCCAGGTCCTCGGCGCTATAGGTGTCCTTCGGCAACAGTCTACGAGAGGCCTGATTGGCCGCCAGCCGGCCAGCAACCTGACCCAACGTCTCCAGCAACGTGGCCGCCTGGGCTTCGAAGGCCCTCAGGTTGGATAGCTCCAGCTCGATCTGGATTTGCCGGCGAACGATGGCACGCGACTCCGCCGTTCCTGTGCTGACATCACCTCTCAGGGAGTTCCTGTAGTCGTGCATCGCTGCCAAGCGCGTGGCCACGTCGGCCACCGCGACTTCTGACTGTCGAATTTCCTCCATCGCACCGTTGATCTGGTTCTGCAACATCCGCCGCTGACTGTCGAGGTAGGCTATGTTGGTGTTCAGGTCCATCTGCGGACCCGAAACAATCCCTTGTAGCAAGGTGTCGTCGACGGACTGATGGCAGGTAGGGCAGTGGTCTGTGGCGACCTCGACATCCATCTCTGCACCGAGCACCCGCAGCTTGAGCGCAGTCTTGTTACGATCCAAGTCTTCGTTTGCCTCCGCCAACAGATACCGCAACTCATCCAACGACGCCTTCTGCAGGGTCAAGTTGGCCGTCGCTCGCTCATGAAGAACGCTGAGATGCTGCAGCTCTGCCGTCGCGGTCTCCAAAACCTGTAGCGCCTCGGCACCTGATGCCTTTCCGTATGCCTCGGCCCTCGCACTGAGCTCAGCGTGTTCGGCTCGCAGTTGCCCAACGTGCTCGGCAAGCGGCGTCTGGGTCTTGCCGTTCGATTTCACAAAAGCGATGGCTGCCATATCCAAGATCGAGGCAGGCGTCGACGAGAGGCCTTCGACCAACAGACCGCTGGTTGTGGCGGCCTGGCGCAAGGTGTCGTTGGCTTTGCGCCAATCGATAACCCCAAAATAGCCGTTGCCGTCATTGTTGAAAACGGTGAAG
>JBNKNN010000196.1:0-5541 GCA_050293865.1 Hydrogenophaga sp.
TGTGGTGATAGCGGCCGTCAGCGTGGTCTTGCCATGGTCAACGTGACCAATCGTGCCAACGTTGACGTGCGGTTTGGTCCGCTCGAATTTTTCCTTTGCCATTTTTCAGCTCCGTTTTACAAAAATTGCCGAAATAACCAGATCAACAAGTGAGGATGGTGCCCATGGGCAGGATCGAACTGCCGACCTCTCCCTTACCAAGGGAGTGCTCTACCACTGAGCCACATGGGCATTGACAGCAGGTACTGCCAACACAATACAAAACAGCTACCGCCAACGAACAAAGTGATATGGAGCGGGAGACGGGAATCGAACCCGCGTCATCAGCTTGGAAGGCTGGGGTTCTACCATTGAACTACTCCCGCCCGAGCCAGGCCGCACCGTCATGAACAATCAGATACGAACCGTACGAGGCGAGCATCGCTCGCACATCACTTTGATCGCTGGTGGAGGGGGCTGGATTCGAACCAGCGTACGCGTAAGCGGGCAGATTTACAGTCTGCTGCCTTTAACCACTCGGCCACCCCTCCGTAGCGAAGCCTTGAATTATGCCATGATTTTTCTGGAATAGTGAAGCCCTTGTGGATTTTCCGTGCAGGCTCACCATTTCACCGGGGTCCGGCCTTGCGACTTCAGCCAGTCGTTGGCCGCAGAAAAATGTCCGCACCCCAGAAACGGGACTGGCCCTCGGCTCGCAGACAAAGGCGACGGATGGTTGCTCTTGAGCACCAGATGCCGGCCGCGGTCCACCAACACAAGCTTCTTCTGGGCGTAAGCCCCCCACAAGAGGAAGGCCGTGGGCGGCGCATCGGACCGGCCACAATGAGCCACCAAGGCATCGGTCAGCACCTCCCAGCCCTTTCCGGCGTGGCTGCCAGCCTGCCCATCTTCAACGGTCAAACTGGCATTGAGCAGCAGCACGCCCTGCTCAGCCCAGCGTATGAGCGAGCCACCGGCGGGGGCGACCCACCCGAGGTCACGCCCCAGTTCCTTATATATATTGCGTAGGCTGGGAGGAATGCGAACACCCGTGCCCACAGAAAAGGCCAGCCCCTCCGCCTGCCCCCTGCCGTGGTAGGGGTCCTGACCCAAGATCACCACGCGCACATCCTGCGGATCGACAGCCGACAGCGCGCGCAAGGGCTGCGGCGGATAGATGATGGCTCCAGCGGATATGCGCTGTCGAAGAAAAGCAAGGAGCGAGGCCCCGGAAGGCGAGTTAAAGTAGGTACCTACTATCTTTTTCCAGCCAGGATTAACAATCCACTCCTCAAAATTGGCGTTCGCCAGGCGATCAGTGGCAGTTGCGGTTGATGGCATGGACGCCTCCAGAGGTAGGCCAAGCTGCGAGTGGCCTTCCCTTTGCTGCTTCGATTTGCCCATCAGGCGAACAACTCGGCCAACGCCAGGCCGGGCTCGGGCGCACGCATGAAAGCTTCGCCCACCAGAAAGGCGTTCACACCCGCTTCGCGCATCCGTTGAACATCGGCAGGTGCGAGAATGCCCGATTCAGTGATCAACAAGCGATCAGCAGGCACATCAGCCAGCATGCCCAAAGTGGTCTCCAGGCTGACTTCGAAGGTGCGCAGGTTGCGGTTATTGATTCCCACCAGCGGCGTCTTGAGCTTGAGCGCGCGCTGCAGTTCCTCTCCATCGTGAACCTCAACCAGAACTGCCATGTTCAAACCACGGGCGGTGGTTTCGAGCTCTGCCATTTGGGTATCCGTCAAGCATGCAGCGATCAAAAGGATGCAGTCCGCTCCCATGACACGCGCTTCGTAGACCTGATAAGGGTCTACCATGAAGTCCTTGCGCAGCACAGGCAAATCGCAGCTGGCCCGTGCCTGCTTGAGGAAGTCGGGCCGACCCTGGAAGAACTGGCGGTCGGTCAGCACCGAAAGGCATGCGGCACTGACCTTGCCGTCGCCAGCCGCGTAGCTCTGGGCAATGTCGGCGGGGATGAAGTCCTCGCGCAGGACGCCTTTGCTAGGACTGGCCTTCTTGACTTCGGCGATGACAGCTGCCTGGCCTGCCGCGATCTTGGCACGCAGCGCGCCTTCGAAGTCACGCGTGAGCAAGCGGGTTTCGGCGTCTTCACGCATCACTTCGAGCGAGACGCTGCGTTTGGCCTGCGCAATTTCCTCGTGTTTGACTCCAACGATTTTCTGGAGAATGTCAGGACTGTTGTTGCTCATGTTGCGAACGTTCGGATGAATGTGTATCTGAGGGGACCTCGGGCGCGGGTGCCTTGAGCACCTTCATCACCACCCGGTGCATGACAAACCCGGCCACAACGAAGAGTACGGACACGCCAATGGCGATCCAGGCCCCTTCGTTCTGCAGCCAGACTGGCATGTTGTGCTGCCGACCGGTCAGGCCGCTGCGGCCCGCGAGAAGTTGCGCAGCGATTCCAACTTGGCCAGGGCTTGGCCGGAGGCCAGCGCCGCCTTGGCCTTTTCGATGCCCGCTTCTATGCTGTCACACACATTCGCCGCATAGAGGCTGGCACCGGCATTGAGCGCCACGATGTCGCGGGCGGCACGGAGGTTATCGTCGTCCCGGTTTTCCAGCACGCCCATGAGCATGTCACGGGACTGTTCCGGCGTTTCCACCTTGAGCGCCCGGCCACCAGCCATGGCCATGCCGAAGTCTTCTGGGTGGATCTCGTATTCGGTAATCACACCATCGCGCAGTTCCCCCACCATGGTGGCAGCACCCAGGGAAATTTCGTCCATGCCATCGAGACCATGAACCACCACGGCGTGTTCGGCGCCCAGACGCTGCAGAGCACGCACCTGGATGCCCACCAAGTCAGGGTGGAACACGCCCATCAGGATGTTGGGGGCAGAGGCTGGGTTGGTGAGAGGCCCCAGGATGTTGAAGATGGTCTTGATGCCCAGTTCGCGGCGCACCGGCGCCACGTTCTTCATGGCAGGGTGATGGTTGGGCGCAAACATGAAGCCCACGCCGACTTCGGCGATGCTTCTGGCGATGGCATCGGGCTGCAGGTTGATGTTGATGCCCAGGCTTTCCAGCACATCGGCACTACCGCTCTTGCTGGACACACTGCGGCCACCGTGTTTGCTCACGCGTGCACCCGCTGCAGCGGCGACAAACATGGAGCAAGTGGAAATATTGAAGGTGTGGGAGCCATCACCGCCCGTGCCCACGATGTCCACCAGGTGGGTACGGTCGGCCACATCCACCTTGGTCGAAAACTCACGCATGACTTGAGCAGCTGCTGTGATTTCGCCAATCGTTTCCTTCTTGACCCGCAGACCGGTGATCAACGCAGCTGTCAAAGTAGGCGAGACTTCGCCGCTCATGATCAGACGCATCAGGTGCAGCATCTCATCGTGAAAGATCTCGCGATGCTCGATCACGCGCTGAAGGGCTTGCTGAGGGGTGATGGCAGGAGCTTTCTGTTGAGTCATAGCGGCATCTGGAGATCAAAGGCAAGGAATCGGCTAGCAGAGCTATTCAAATCAAGAATCAGGTGGAACTGGGATTGTCGGTCAGGGCCAGGCGAATGCCAAACCCAATGAACAGACAGCCGGCGGCGCGATCAAGCCAGTGCATGCCGCGCTGGACCAGTCGTGAGCGGCGCGTGGCCCATGCGGCCAACCAGGCATAGCCGAAATTGATGGGCAGCGAGTTCACATTGAAAATCACGCCCAGCGACAGAAAGACCCAAGCTTTGTGCAGCGTGTCTTGGGCGATGAACTGCGGCACAAAGGCGAGAAAGAACAGAGCGACCTTGGGGTTGAGCACGTTGGTGAAAAAGCCTCGCCGATAAACACCCCACAAATCAAGTTTGGCCGCTCCTGATCTTGTGTGCGCAGTCGCCGACAACGGCAACGCCGAACCACGGGACGTCAGCGCACGAAACCCGATGTACAGCAGGTACGCGGCACCACACCACTTGAGCAGATTGAACGCCAACGCCGAAGTCGACATCAGGGCGCTCAATCCGACAGCGGCGGCCACCACATGGACCATGCAGCCACTCACGATGCCCAGCGCGGCGACCATGCCGGCACGAACGCCCTGCTTCAGCGACGAAGAGATGATGTAGAGGACATCAGGGCCCGGCGTGAGGTTGAGCAACCAGCCCGCCACAATGAACACCATGAGTTGGGGCAAATCGGGCATGATGGTCTCAAGGCTCCTTCGGCTTCTCAGTAGGGGCCGCTTCGAGACGCAGCAACGCTGACAGCCGGCGCCGCCGAAAAGAAGCGCCGCACGGTGGCCACTGCATGCTCGATATCGTCTCTGTCCACACCGAGGTGCGTGACGAATCGCAGGCCGATGAGGCCCGTGGCCAACACGCTGTTGGCTGCCAGGAACTCGAGCAACGCAGGGCCCCGGCCATCGGCAACGTCGACGAAAACGATGTTGGTTTCCGCCGAGCGAACCGTCAGCCCGTCAATGCCCTTGAGGCCCTCGGCCAGACGCAGGGCATTCGCATGGTCGTCGGCGAGACGCCCAACGTGGTGCTCGATCGCATGCAGGGCGCAGGCCGCCAGTAGGCCCGCCTGACGCAAGCCGCCGCCGGCCATCTTGCGAATGCGGCGGGCACGCTCAATCAGCTCTTTAGAACCGCAAAGCGCCGAGCCCACCGGGGCGCCCAAGCCCTTGCTGAAGCACACCGACAAGCTGTCGAAATGATCGGCAATTTCACGCAAACGCTCGTAAGGCGTTTGCCTTGCTGCGGCAGAGGCAACGGCGGCGTTGAACACACGGGCACCGTCGAGGTGGGTATTGAGCCCCTTCTCACGGGCAAGCGAGGTGGCAGTACCCAGGTACTCATCGGGCATCACGTTGCCGTTCCAGGTGTTTTCCAGGCACAGCAATCGGGTGCGGGCAAAGTGCGGGTCGTCCGGCTTGATGGCGGCGGCGATGTCGGTCAGCGACATGCGTCCCTGCGCATCTTGCTGCAAAGGTTGCGGCTGGACACTGCCAAACACAGCCGCCCCGCCGCCTTCATAACGGTATGTGTGCGCCAGCTGACCCACGATGTATTCATCGCCCCTGCCGCAGTGCGCCAGGATGCCGCAAAGGTTGCTTTGCGTGCCTGACGGCATGAACAAGGCCGCCTCTTTGCCTGTCAGCTCAGCGATGCGGTCTTGCAGAGCATTGACAGTGGGATCATCGCCAAACACGTCGTCGCCCAGCGGCGCAGCCATCATGGCGGCGCGCATCTCGGGTGTCGGCTGCGTGACGGTGTCGCTGCGAAGATCGACCACCTTTCGGACTGATTGGGCGACCTGGCTCATCTTGCCATCTCCAGGAAGTTGCGCAGTTGCGCGTGACCGTGCTCGGTGAGGATGCTTTCCGGGTGGTATTGCAAACCTTCTATCGGCAATGAGGTGTGCCGCACGCCCATGATTTCACCGTCATCGGTCCAGGCCGTGACTTTCAGGCACTCAGGCAGGGATGCTCGCTCGATGGAGAGCGAGTGGTAGCGGTTGACCGTGAACCGCTCGGGCAAGCCCGCAAACACACCTTCTTGCGTGGTGGTGGTTTTGCTGGTCTTGCCGT
>JBNKNN010000197.1:0-4953 GCA_050293865.1 Hydrogenophaga sp.
GCTGCCCCTTTTTGGGGTCGCTGGGGCAAAGGAGCATGGCTACCCGGGTCCTCAAGGCGCACGTAGATTCCAGGCGCGCCTGCGACGCGGTGGCCCGTGACACCAAAGTGCTCCAGAGTGCGAATAACCGCTTCCTCCAGCCGGTAGACATATTCCTTGACGAAGTAGCCGGCGCGCTTCAGGTCCACCAAAGGGTAGGCTACGACTTGACCAGGCCCGTGGTAGGTCACCTGACCGCCCCGATTGGTCTGGACCACATCGATGCCGCCAGCGTCGAGCACATGCTCAGCCTTGCCTGCCAGACCCTGGGTGAACACTCGGGGGTGTTCGCACATCCACAGTTCGTCGTCTGTGTCGGGATGGCGGCTCTGGGTAAACGCCACCATGGCATCAAAGCACGGCTGATAGGACACTCGCCCCAGCCAGTGGGTGATCATGTGCGGGTCCGACGGCGTGGCAACCATGGCTGGGCGGGAAGCAGTGAGTCAGAGAACGTACTTCACGAGCGGGTGCGTGGTCAGTGTGCGGTAGACCTCATCGAGCTGCTCTCGGCTGGTGACATGGACCGACAGGGTCAGCCCCAGATAGTTGCCCTTTCGGCTCGGGCGCCGTTCGACTGATGCCTCGTCAAAGTCGGGCTCGAAATTGCGGGCGATGATCACCATCGCGCTGAAAAACTCCTCCGTGTGCGCCCCCATCACCTTGATCGGGAACCGGCATGGGTATTCGATCAGGGACTGCTCTGGGGGGATATCTGGGGGAGTGTTCATGGCCGATGCCCGTTGGCGGGTCTGTTTCTATCTAAAAGAGAGTTGGGAGAGTTTCGATTATCCGGTGGTCGACGAATACCTGTTGGCGGGCACAGGCAAGGCTTGACTTCATGATCGGGTTTCTACGTATAATGGGCGGCTTTGCAAACCCGCAATCATTTGTAACCAGGCGGCTGGTCGTTGGAAATGACCTGAGAAATCAAGGCTTTTCGGTGAAATGGGTGCCACAATGCAGGACGAGATCATGACGACATCGCCCGGCCCGGCGCCAGACAGATGGGAAGATGGGGAGCAAGACTCCGATTTCAAGCCACTGACGCGTGAACAAGCGCAGCAGTGGCGCGCCAAGCAACCAGAAACATCCATCTGGAAGCTGGTGATGATGCAGTCGGCAACGGGCTTGATCGCAGGCGCGTTGGCCTGGGTGCTGACCCAGTCAGTGCCAGTGGCCTGGTCTGTGGTGTATGGCTCGGCGGCGGTGGCGCTGCCCTCGGCCCTGATGGCCTGGGGTTTGACGTCCAGCGCGACAGCCCGGCTGTGGCGAAGCGCGGCAAACGCCGCTTTCGCAGGTTTATTGCTGTGGGAAGGGATCAAGGTCCTGTTGGCGGTGGCCATGTTGTGGTCGGCGCCGCTGGTGGTCCCTGGCCTGAACTGGCTCGGCTTGTTGGTCGGGCTGGTGTTGACGCTGAAGGTGTATTGGCTGGGGCTGTGGCTCCAGACCCGTGCGCTGGCTAAGCGATAGTTTTTTTGTTGAATTGATTGGCGCGAGCACACTAAACATGGCTGCAGAAGGTTCACTCACTCCGGGCGAATATATTCGCCACCACCTGACCCACCTGACCAATCACGAGCAGGGTTTTATCGTCGACTTTTCGGTGATCAACCTTGATTCGGTCATCATCAGCTCCCTGTTGGGTGCGCTGACCTGTTTCGTGCTGTGGCTGGCTGCCCGCAAGGCCACCGCTGGACGCCCTGGTCGTTTCCAGGCTGCAGTGGAAATTCTGGTCGAGATGGTGGACAACCAGGCCAAAGGCGTGATCCACAATGCCCAGAGCCGCAAGTTGATCGCTCCTCTGGCCCTGACGGTCTTCTGCTGGATCTTCATGATGAACTTCATGGACATGATCCCGGTTGACCTGCTCCCTCAACTCTGGACTGGCGCATACGCGGCGGCTGGTCACGACCCGCATCATGCCTATCTGCGCGTGGTGCCAACGGCCGATCTGTCCACCACCCTGGGACTGTCGGTGTCTGTCCTGCTGTTGTGCCTGGTCTATAACATCAAGATCAAAGGCCTGGGCGGCTGGGCGCACGAACTCGTGACCGCACCGTTCGGTACCAGCAAGAATCCCATCTGGGCGCTGCTGCTGGGGGTGACCAACTTCCTCATGCAAATGATCGAGTTTGTCGCCAAGACGGTGTCTCATGGCATGCGACTGTTTGGCAACATGTTTGCTGGTGAACTGGTCTTCATGCTGATCGCTCTGCTCGGTGCCTATGCTTCCCTGTCCCTGGGTGGCGGTCTGTTCTTCGTCGGCCACATCATCGCTGGCACGATCTGGACACTCTTCCACATCTTGGTGATCGTGCTTCAGGCTTTCATCTTCATGATGCTGGCGCTGATCTACCTCGGTCAGGCGCACGACGCACACTGATGCTTGACGGTTGGTGATTTCACATTCTTCATTCGAAGTTGCCAGCCGTTCGCTGAGAAATTCTCTGGTTTTTACTTTCCCCAACTCAACTTTCCGTTCATCTAAAGGAGTCATCATGGAAAACGTTCTGGGTCTTGTCGCTCTGGCTTGCGGTCTCATCGTCGGTCTGGGTGCTATTGGCGCTTCTGTCGGTATTGCGCTCATGGGCGGCAAATTCCTCGAATCGTCTGCACGTCAGCCTGAGCTGATGAACGACCTGCAGACCAAGATGTTCATTCTGGCTGGTCTGATCGACGCTGCATTCCTGATTGGTGTGGCTATCGCTCTGCTGTTCGCCTTCGCCAACCCCTTCACGCTGTAATAGGTATTGCTGCCGCGCGCGGCAGCCTGGGTTGGGGGTCACTCTTTGAACCAAGAAATCACGTTCAAGGGTGACCACTGCCGGCTTGCTGCTGGCGCCACAGCAATGGTGTCACCACTCTTGTTTACACACAGAAGAAAGGTGTTGCGATGAATATCAATGCAACCCTCTTTGCACAGATCGTTGTCTTTGCGATTCTGGTGTGGTTCACGATGAAATTCATCTGGCCACCGATCGCCAAGGCTCTCGACGAGCGTGCTGCAAAGATCACCGATGGCCTGGCTGCTGCCGAGAAGGCCAAGTCCGAGCTGGCCGTGGCCAACAAGCGAGTGGAAGAGGAGTTGAGCAAGTCGCGCAACGAATCCGCCACCCGTCTGGCTGATGCCGAGCGCCGTGCGCAGACCATGATCGAAGAAGCCAAAGCTCGTGCAAACGACGAAGCTGCCAAGATCGTTGAAGCTGCCCGTCAGGAAGCCGATCAGCAGGTTGTCAAGGCTCGCGAATCGCTGCGTGAGGAAGTTGCTGCACTGGCTGTCAAAGGCGCAGAGCAGATCCTCCAGCGTGAAGTCGACGCCAAGGCGCATGCTGACATGCTTGGCCGTCTCAAGGCTGAGCTCTGATCCGGCGCGTCCGCACCAAACGAACGTCCTATTTGGAATCAAGCCGCACAGGCATTTCAAAGGTAGAACATGGCTGAACTCGCCACCATCGCCCGCCCATACGCCGAAGCGCTGTTCAAGGCAGCCGGGGCCGATGCCGCCAGCATGACTGGTTGGCTCGAAGAGCTCGCGGCCGTCGCCGACAACGCACAGCTGCTTCAGTTTGCTGACGACCCCAACACGTCCGACCAGCAGGTCTACGACGTGATGACAGGCGTCATCAAGACGGCACTGCCCGCTGCCGGCCAGAATTTCCTGCGCGCCGTGATCGAAAACGGCCGCGTTGGTGTGTTGCCTGAAATTGCTGCGCAATTCCAGGTGCTCAAAAACGCGCAGCAGGGCACATCTGATGCCATCGTCTACAGTGCTTTCGATATCGATGCCTCCGCTCTCAGAGAGTTGAGCACCGTGCTCGAGAAGCGCTTCGGTCGCAAGCTCAACCTCAAGGTGGAGTTGCAACCCGAGCTGATTGGTGGCGTTCGTGTGGTGGTGGGCGACGAGGTGCTCGACACTTCGATCAAAGCCCGTCTGGAACAAATGAAAGTTGCGCTGACGGCCTGATGGCCGACGCATCGGCCTCGCCCGCATACCCATTTACGAAATAAGGAAAGAGTCATGCAGCTCAATCCCGCAGAAATCTCTGAACTGATCAAGTCCCGCATCGAAGGCGTAAGCGCCTCCAGCGACGTGCGTAACCAGGGCACGGTCGTCTCCGTGACCGACGGTATCGTGCGCGTTCACGGCCTCTCGGACGTGATGCAGGGCGAAATGCTGGAATTCCCAGCCAACAAGGACGGCGTTCCTTCCTTTGGTCTGGCACTGAACCTGGAGCGCGACTCCGTTGGTGCCGTGATTCTGGGTGAATACGAGCACATCTCCGAAGGCGACACCGTCAAATGCACGGGTCGAATTCTGGAAGTGCCCGTTGGTCCTGAGCTGGTTGGCCGTGTGGTCAATGCCCTGGGTCAGCCGATCGATGGAAAAGGCCCGATCAACGCCAAGATGACCGACGTGATCGAGAAGGTTGCGCCTGGCGTTATCGCTCGTAAGTCTGTTGACCAGCCAGTGCAAACCGGCCTGAAGTCGATCGACTCCATGGTGCCAATCGGCCGTGGCCAGCGTGAGCTGATCATTGGTGACCGTCAGACGGGTAAGACCGCAGTCGCCATCGACGCGATCATCAACCAGAAGGGTCAGAACATGACCTGCGTGTACGTCGCCATCGGCCAGAAGGCGTCGTCCATCAAGAACGTGGTTCGCGCTCTGGAGCAAGCTGGCGCAATGGAGTACACCATTGTCGTCGCCGCTACCGCTTCTGACTCGGCTGCCATGCAGTACCTGTCTGCCTACTCCGGCTGCACCATGGGCGAGTACTTCCGCGATCGCGGTGAAGACGCGCTGATCGTGTATGACGATCTGTCCAAGCAGGCGGTGGCTTACCGTCAGGTTTCCCTGCTGCTGCGTCGCCCTCCAGGCCGTGAAGCTTTCCCTGGCGACGTGTTCTATCT
>JBNKNN010000198.1:0-7892 GCA_050293865.1 Hydrogenophaga sp.
AGTTGCTCAAACGCCTCTCCGGGCTGTTTTCCGGCCCCCAGGATATCGAGTGGGCATACGAGGCCGGTCGCTTGAGCCTTCTGCAATGCCGTCCTATCACAACCGCCATTCGCAGCGCGAAGCCAGCGAATGATTCTCCCCATCAAGGCACGCCAAGCCCGGCGGTTGACAACGGAGCACTCTGGTCTCGAATGGACATCGGCGAGATCTTCACCGGGCGCATGACGCCACTGGGGATCTCCTTCGCCAAACACTATCAGTACAAGGTTCATCGCGACTGTGGTTCCTCCATTGGCCTCCTTGATCTGGGTGAACCAGATGAGTACATGGGCTACCTCAACGGCCACGTCTACCTCAACGTGGCATACACCGCATACCTCATGAGTCAAACGCCTGCGGGCTTTGACCAGGGTCCGTTTCTCAAGCGCTTCTCAAGTGAAGAGGTTGATCTGACGGACTATCGGAACCCGTACGGTTCAACCTACAAGGGGAATCGATTCAGCCGCAAACGAACCAGCTTCTTCTGGATTCGCAAGACCATTTCAGAGCTGGCAATGGCCAAGCGTCGGGCTCGCGACATGGTGGAATCCAGGTATCGCGAATTCGACCGTGCCGTTTCTGTTGATTTGCAAAAGCTGGAGATGAACGGTCTCCGTGAAGAGCTGACCCACGCCCTGGACTACTTCCGAAGCATGCACATGGGCTATTTGCCCTTCTACATCAACGCATTCGGTTTGTACGGCGTACTCGAGGAACTCTGCCACGCGTGGCTACCTGCGAACGGCCACCATGTGCAGAACCGATTGAAAGGGGACATGTCCAACCTGCGCACCGTTGAGTCGGCTCGTGATCTATGGGCGCTGGCCCAGGCGCTGGACAAATATCCCGCCGCGAAAGCCATGGTTGTCAATCTTCCGGCTACGAGTTTGCCCATCGCACTTCAGGAAGATGCGGAGGGTCAAGCATTCTGGCAACAGCAAGTCCTCCCCTTCATGCGTGAAAACGGTGTACGCGCCCAGGAGGAGATGGAGCTTACCCACCCGCGCTGGATAGATGACCCGACCTACGTCTTCCAGATGATCAAGACATTCCTCTCGCAAGGCTTCGAAGTCGAAGAACGACTGACCCACAAAAAGCAAGCCGATGCCGCGCAAGAGGATACGCGAGCCATTTTGAGCCAACTGAGTGCACCAAAACGCGCCATCCTCAATCGGGTCATTGCTCTTTACAGCGGTTGCAGCAGACTTCGCGAGGAGACACGGATGGCAATGATCACCTCGATATGGCTGGTCAGACGTGTGTTGGTCGAGATAGCGGATCGTCTGGTCAGAGAAGGTGCTCTCACACACCCATCCGAACTGGCGTGGCTCGACTTTGACGACATACAACAGTACGTCAACGGTTGGTCAAGCGCTGCAGCGCTGTTTCCAAGATCCAAGGTCGTAGCCTCGCACCGCCTCTATCAATCCTGGCTTGACGAGGAGGACCCTCCCTTGACCTTCATCGGGCGGGCGAGCACGGTCGCGAAAGGCCTCCCCTCGCCAATTGAGAAAGACGCCATGTCGGGACTAGGCACTTCACACGGTCAAATCAGGGCAAGAGCACGAGTCATCCATGATCTTGCGAGTCAGGCAAGCGAGATGAAGAGAGGGGAAATCATCGTCACTGCATTTACCGACGCATCCTGGACGCCGCTGTTTGCACTGGCCTCAGGTGTCGTTACCGACATCGGTTCCATGCTCTCCCACAGTTCGATTGTCGCCCGCGAGTTCGGGATTCCATCCGTAGTGAACACGAAGAACGCCACCACGCAAATTCAAACAGGCGATGAAATCGAAATGAATGGTGAAACAGGTGCGGTCCGCATTGTCCAAAGAGCGAGAGGGTAAACCCATGGAGATCATCGTCGACCGTATCCGACTGCTTAGCGAAGAACACCGTAGCGCTTTTGAAACCTGGGTCTCTCAAACAGATTACGCCGCCTGCCCTGACCTCCCGAGCGTGCTTCAATTTCAGGTCATCAGAGCCGACCCCGGCGCAGGTTGCGACTACTTCGAGATCATTCAGGTCAGCAGCGTGAAATCGTTCGAGACAGACATGAAGACCGAAGTCTTTGCTCGACTGGTCAACGGTTTTTCTCAGATGGCCGAGGTTATCGACAGCTACTCCGGCACGCTTGTCGCGCCAGGCTACCTGAGAGAAAAAAGTGGAAGCAAATAGCGCCGTCGTTGAGGGCGTCCATTCCATCTCCTGGTGCTGCGATGTTCCAGCTCCGGTGGCCGTTCACTGTGCCACTGTATCGATCACCCGTATCCGTGAACTTTTCGAGACTCACGGTGTTGGCCTCCGTCTTCTGCTTCAAACCTACTTGACCGAGGAAGAATTGCTGCGAATGAGAGCATTTCCCGTCAGGAAGCGAAAGATCGAGTGGCTATCGGGCCGAATGGCGTCGAAGGTTGCTCTTCTGCAAGGTCGCGAATGCACAAGGGAACCGTATGAGATGGCTGTGCGATATGACACATTCGGTCGCCCCACTCTTGGTGGCTATCACCTGTCCATCAGCCACAGCCGTACCGAAGCTGCTGCGGTTGTCGCTCCGTTCCCTTGCGGAGTCGACACTGAGACGTTTGACGCAGTCCTGGCTGACAGCGTGAGTTGCCTGATATCCCGAGACGAGGTTCACACAGTGATGGCTGGTTGGTCATGTGACCCGCAAACCGCCCGAACCTTGCTTTGGAGCCTCAAGGAGGCTCTCTTCAAGGCTTTGGGAAGTGGAAGTTTCCCGGTGTTCGCAACGAAGTTGAGAATTCGACGATGGACAGCCTCCATGCGCCAACCTGTTTGGCAATGGAAGGACCTGCAAGACGCGCGCCCCGGCTGTCACACCGCTTCGGCCATGCTTGCCGCTTGCCAGACCTTTGCCTCCATCAACACCGATGGTGTTCGGGTCAGTGCCCTGGTTCCCCCTACCCCTTTCCCCTGACTCCCATCCACCCATTCAACGTCATGCATCCTGATTCCATCGCATTGCTTCAACGAATCGAAACTGACTTGGGAGACCCTGAGTCGCCTTGCTCCTTCATCTGCTTCGAAAAGGCCTTTCTAGGCGACGAGCAGGAAGACTTTCCAGCAGACAGCTTGCAAGCGCTGTCATCACTGGGATGCTTCAACCTCCTCATTCCGCAGTCCCTTGGCGGCAATCTGACGGAGCCTGAACAACTGGTGGTCCTGGGACGGCTTATCTCCCGTCGCGACACCACTGCCGCCATCGCCTTCGGCCAGACAATGCTTGGAAGTCTGCCCATATGGTTGTCCGGCAGTGCCACTCAAAAAGCTCGTTTGGTCAAACAGCTACAGGCAGGGGGTCTTGGCTGCCTGGCGCTGACAGAGAAGGAACATGGCAGCGATCTTCTGGCTTGCGAGCTGGCAGGTGTTGCCACCGAACAGGGATATGAAATCAGCGGGAGCAAATGGTTGATCAACAATGCGCGCATGGGTGCCAGCGCTACCGTCTTTGGAAAACTGCTTCGCCCTGGTCGTTCCCCAGAGATGGCGATCTGGTGGCTGGAAAAGAACGAAGCACCGCTCCGGACTTGGGAGCCATTGAACAAGATCCGCACCCACGGTATACGCGGCGCAGACATCAGCGGATTCAAGCTGAGGAACCATGCTGCAGACCAAGATGCCCTTATTCTCGGTACCGAACCTGCTATCTACACCGTGCTCAAAACCCTGCAAATTTCGCGGATTCTATGCAGCGGCTTTTCCCTGGGTTCGATCGACTCAATGTACCGTCTTGCGCACAGATTCGTCGTTGACAGGGCCTTGTACGGCAAACGTGCGATCAGCATCCCGATGGTGCGCGCCCAACTCTCAACTGCATTTGCCCGCATCCTGGCGTCCGAAGCGATGGCTCAGGTATACGGTCGCGCGATTTCACTGGTTCCTCAGCAGCTCAGCCTATGGTCCGCGTTGGCAAAGTACCGAATCCCCACGGAGTGCGAGGCTGCAGGACGCAGCTTGGCCGTGGTGCTTGGCGCCCGTCATTACGTCAGATCGGAACGCCCCTGGAATCTCTTTCAGAAATTCATGAGAGACAGCCAAGTGGTCAGTCTCTTCGACGGAAGTACGCAAGTCAATCTGTCACTCGTTGCAGCCCAGGTTCGATCCCTGTGCGAAGGGCTGGATCGTCCTCCCAGCACAAGTGAGGCAACCATTGGCAAGATGTTCGAACCGCAGGCGTCTTGCCCTGGATGGCCAACCCAGCAGAGCATGCAACTGAGCAACCAAGGCAATGACGCGATAGCGCAGACCTTTCTCCACAAAGCTTCGGCACAAGCGTTCAGCGGTGCGGCCAAAGAGCCGGCCGAACTGCTGAGCGAGGAATGGCGCCGCTGGCAATCCGAAGCCAAGAATGCGACGCAGGAAAATCGACTACCCCACGACTCCATCACCGTCATGGAATTGGCCAGACGCTACTCGGATCTTCATGCTGCCTCACTCGTGAGTTTGGCATGCTGGCATCAGGCTGAATCCGGCCAGCGTGGTGGCTATACGCCGGCGACCCTGAGACTCTATTTGGCGACGGTGTTTACCGGGTGGCACAGACTCCTGGATGAGTCCACCTACGAAGAGGTTCTCAGCACGGCGAACGCCTGCATCGAACGCCACATCTCGTTCAGCCCAACGCCACTTCTGCACGCAGGCGCAGGCTCGGAGACAAAACGGCCCGAAGCCACACATGCCAACCGAGCCGTACCTGCACCCACAGAGGTCTGAAGAAACACTTGCCGACAAGCAGGCTCAGCCCTGAGCCTTCATCAGGTCCTCAAGCTTGAAGGTATCTGCAGCAAAAGCACGAATGCCCTCCGCCAGCTTCTCGGTCGCCATGGCGTCTTCGTTCATGGCATAGCGAAAACTGCGTTCGTCCAGAGAAACGAAAGGAATCTCCATGGCTTTGGCGGCATCTGCATCGAGTGCTTTCTCCACCGGTGCCATGCTGGCAGCCAGTTGGCCCAGCAGGTCAGGGCTGATGGTCAAGAGGTCTGAACCTGCCAGCGCCGTGACTTGGCCGACGTTGCGGAAGCTGGCGCCCATGACCTCGGTCGCAATGCCGTATTTTTTGTAGAAATTGAAGATACGCTTGACTGATTGGACGCCGGGGTCGTTGGCGCCAGCCATGGCAGCCTCGTCCCAGCTCGCACCTGCCTGCTTTTTGTACCAGTCGTAAATACGACCGACAAAGGGCGAAATGAGCTGCACCTTGGCCTGGCCGCACGCCACCGCCTGAGGAAAAGAGAACAGCAGCGTCAGATTGGTATGGATGCCCTCCTTTTCCAGGCGCTCTGCGGCCTGGATGCCTTCCCAGGTGGCCGCGATCTTGATGAGAACGCGATCCACATGCACGCCATCACCCTGGTAAAGGTCGATGATGCGGCGAGCCCGTGTGACCGTGGCTTCCGTGTCGAAGCTCAGCCGGGCATCCACCTCAGTGGAGACACGGCCGGGAATCAAACCCAGAATCTCCCGGCCAAATCGGACCAGCAGGCGGTTCATGGTCTCGTCCAGATCGGCCAGACCAAATTGTTTCACCGTCTCCTTCATGAGGTGCGCGTACTCCGGCTTCTGAACCGCCTTGAGGATCAGGGACGGGTTGGTTGTGGCGTCTTGCGGCGCGTACGTGGCAATTTGGTTGAAATCGCCTGTGTCAGCGACCACCGTAGTGAATTGTTTGAGGGCTTCGAGTTGGTTCATTCGATCATTATCCTGTAATAATGTTACGCCGTCGTTCCAAGATTGATTATCCCGCCGCTGCGCCCCATGCTTGACCGTATCAAGGCTTCATTACCGTCACTTGCTCCGGCCGAACAGCGCGTCGGCAGGCTTGTTCTTGCCGACCCCCGCGCTTTTGCCAGCCTGCCAGTGACCGAGCTGGCTGAGCGAGCCCATGTCAGCAAGCCCACTGTGGTTCGATTTTGCCGCAGCATGGGTTACGACGGCCTGTCAGACTTCAAGCTCAAGCTCGCTGGAACGGTCAGTGAAGGCGTCCCCTTCATTCATCGCAGCGTCGATGTGGACGATAAGGTCAGTGACGTGTTGGTAAAAGTGGTGGACAACACCGTTGCGGCCTTCCTGAAGTACCGCAACGATGCGTCCACCCACGCCGTCGAGAAGGCGGTGGATGCATTGGTCTCCACCTACCGTCAAAAGGGTCGTATCGAATTCTTCGGGGCTGGAAATTCCGGTATCGTGGCGCTTGATGCTCAGCACAAATTCTTCCGCCTGGGTATCAACGCTATCGCATACAGCGACGGCCACATGCAGGTGATGAGCGCATCCCTTCTTGGACCTGGAGACTGCGTGGTCATCATCTCCAATTCTGGGCGCACCAGGGATCTGATGGATGCCGCCGATATCGCGCGAAGGCATGGCGCAACTGTGATCACCGTCACTGCGAGCGGCTCTCCCCTCGCCACGGCGGGCCACATCCATCTCGCAGCCGACCATCCTGAAGGTTACGACCGCTACAGCCCCATGACCTCGCGCCTTCTTCATCTGATGATCATTGACGTGGTTGCCACGTGCCTGGCCCTGCGCATCGGAGGAAAGCAGCTACAGCCTCTGCTCAAGGAAATGAAGAACAATTTGCGGAGTAAAAGGTACGCATAGGCGTGCGCGCTGTGCACAGCTTATGCGTCCCTCTTCGCCGCAAGCACCTCGGTAGAAGGCACAAACTCAGGACCGACTACGCCATGCTCAGATCAGATTCGGCCTTCTTCCACCGCGTGACAGGCGATGCGAATACCCGCGATGGACTGAAGCGTGGGCCGCTGTGACCTGCAACGCTCATTCGCGTGCGGACAACGGGGATTGAACGCGCAGCCGCTCGGTGGGCTGAGCGGGTTGGGGACCTCGCCTTGCACCGCAGTCCTGGGCTGGCCAGTATCGTGCATCTTCGGAATCGCATCCAACAGCATGCGCGTGTATGGGTGGCGCGGCGAGGAAAACAGGCTGGACTTGTCGGCAAGCTCCACCATGCGCCCCAAATACATCACGCCGACATGATCGCTCACGTGTCGCACCACTGCCAGGTTGTGACTGATGAACAGGTAGGTCAAGCCCCGCTCTCTTTGCAGACGCTTCATCAAATTGAGTACTTGCGCCTGAACACTCACATCCAACGCCGAAGTGGGCTCATCGCACACCAGAAAATCAGGGGCCGTCGCCAAGGCTCGCGCAATGGAAATGCGCTGACGCTGACCACCTGAGAACTGGTGGGGAAAGCGCGAAGCGTCTGCCGGACCAAGTCCGACCGAGGTCAACAAGGCCTCCACTCGATCTGCCACTTCCGCGTCTGCAGTGAGCATGCCATGCTCGCGCAAAGGCTCGCCCACAATATCCAACACGCGCCAGCGAGGATTCAGGCTTGCATAGGGATCCTGAAAGATCATCTGCACCCTTCGCCGCAAAGCACGCCCCTTGTCGCTCGCTGCATAGGCCTGATGGGCATCCTGACCGTCAAACACGAACTGGCCACGCGATGGGCCATACAGACCCACCAGCAGCTTGGCCACCGTGCTCTTGCCGCAACCCGATTCGCCCACCAAAGCAAGCGTCTGCCCTTTCTCAATGGCGAACGACACACCATCCACCGCATGCAGTGTTTGCCGGGCCTTGCGTTCCAGAACGCGGTTGAGCCAAGGCGCTGAAACATCGAAGCTTCGTGCCAGGTCTTCTACTTGCACCAGCGGCTGCGGACTGGCGTTTTCCGGGTTCTTGTTCTTCATTCGTTGACCCCAGCCGTACGAACCGATGAAGGGTCATGCAGCCAGCACGCGGCCTGCGTGGCGCCCGCGTTCGTCAGATCGGGACGTTGCACATGACAACGATCG
>JBNKNN010000199.1:0-21641 GCA_050293865.1 Hydrogenophaga sp.
TTGCAAGCGAGTGCCAGGTCCGAAATTTCGCTTTTCGAACCATCCCTGGTTCATCTCAAGAACGTAGCGCACAGGCTTCTTGGAGCAGTGTTGCGCTTCACTCAGGGGTTGCATTTTGGCCAGATTGACAATGCTGCCGTCGTCCGCCACGAATGCGGCCGTCAAGGGAATGAGGGTGTTTCTCATCCAGAAGCACTGGACGCCGGCTTGGGGGAACACGAAAAGCATGCCCTCATGGTCTGGCATGCTGTCCCTGTACATCAGTCCCGTCATCACCTCATGCCCTTTGGCTGCCACCTGAGCGTGTATGCGGTACATGCCAGCCCGCAGTTCGGTGCGCGGGAGGTCCATTTGAGGTTCGCCCTTTGCATGAACGGGAGTCGACATCAACGCAGCGGACACCATGACCAGGCTGAGCAGCACGCTGATGGTGCGTATTTGATTCGTCGTATTCAGAGGCGTCATGGCGCAATGGTAGTGGTTTGCATGCGGGCCTGGAGGGTTGCCGACATGGCATAACAGGTATACCCGCCTGTCACTTGGGGGATGACAGCGCGCGTCAGGCTTCGTACAGTGAGACAGGCTAAAATGTGCGATTGTGCATCATATGAAATGATGTTTCAGCCAGTGCAGCGGCGTATCCCGCCCGCACGCCATCACAACAGCTCTTACCGGAGACCCGCTTCCATGTACCAGCACATCAAGGTGCCCACCGAAGGCCAGAAGATCACCGTCAATGCAGACATGTCGCTCAACGTCCCAGACGAGCCGATCGTCCCTTACATCGAGGGCGATGGCACCGGCATGGATATCACGCCGGTGATGCTCAAAGTGGTGGACGCAGCCGTGGCCAAGGCCTACGGAGGCAAAAAGAAGATCCACTGGATGGAGGTCTACGCTGGAGAGAAATCCACCAATGTTTACGGGCCTGATGTCTGGTTGCCGGAAGAGACTCTGGCTGCCCTCAAGGAGTACGTCGTCTCCATCAAGGGCCCACTGACCACGCCTGTCGGCGGCGGTATCCGATCTCTGAACGTGGCACTTCGCCAGGAGCTGGACCTGTATGTCTGCCTGCGTCCTGTTCAGTATTTCGAAGGCGTTCCTTCTCCGGTGAAAGAGCCCCACAAGACCAACATGGTGATCTTCCGTGAGAACTCGGAAGACATCTACGCGGGTATTGAGTACGCATCGCAGAGCGAGCAGGCCAAGAAGCTCATCAAGTTCCTGCAGGACGAGATGGGCGTGACCAAAATCCGTTTCCCCGAGACTTCCGGCATTGGTATCAAGCCTGTGTCTGTCGAAGGTACCGAGCGACTTGTTCGCAAGGCCATTCAATACGCCATTGACAACGACAAGCCAAGCGTGACCCTGGTCCACAAGGGCAACATCATGAAGTTCACTGAAGGTGGCTTCCGCGACTGGGGTTACGCACTGGCTCAGAAGGAATTTGGAGCAGAACCTATCGACGGTGGCCCATGGTGCAAGTTCAAGAACCCCAAGACGGGCAATGAAATTGTCATCAAGGATGTGATCGCTGACGCTTTCCTGCAGCAGATTCTGACGCGTCCGGCCGAGTACTCGGTCGTGGCTACCCTGAACCTGAACGGTGACTATATTTCCGATGCCCTGGCGGCACAGGTCGGCGGCATCGGTATTGCTCCGGGCGCCAACCTCTCTGACTCCGTGGCTTGCTTTGAAGCCACCCACGGCACCGCACCGAAGTACGCTGGCAAGGATTACGTGAACCCAGGTTCTGAAATTCTTTCTGCTGAAATGATGCTGCGCCATATGGGCTGGAAAGAGGCCGCTGACCTGATCATTTCTTCCATGGAGAAGTCGATCCAGAGCAAGCAGGTGACTTACGACTTTGCTCGCCTGATGGATGGTGCGACGCAAGTCTCCTGCTCTGGTTTTGGTCAGGTCATGATCGACCACATGTGATCGAACCGTTCAGTACCGTCTTGCCAATGACAACACTTACCCGCGCCGGGTGAGAAGTTTGTCAGGAAACCGCCAATCGGGTGACCGGTCTGGCGGTTTTTTGTTTGGCCAGAGGAGCACAATGGCTGTATGGCTTTGGTTGATGCATCTCTGTCAGTGTGTCGCCCCCACTGGAGCACGGGGCATCCGAGTACATCGTCAGTTTGCGGCGCTGCACCGCTAGAATCTTCCCATGGCCACGCAAAAACCCAAGAAGCCGGAAGTACCGGCCGCGCCTCCCAATACCGGATCCGACGAGTCAATGGTCGTCGAGCGGTTGACGCAGCGCGTCAAACCACCTCAGATGTACCAGGTGGTGTTGCTAAACGACGACTTCACGCCGATGGAGTTTGTCGTGCAGATCATCCAGGAGTTCTTCGGAAAAGATCGCGAGACGGCGACGCAGATCATGCTCAAGATTCACCTCGAGGGCAAAGGTATCTGCGGTGTTTTCACGAGGGATGTGGCCAACACCAAGGTGGAACAAGTCTTGCAGGCTTCCAGGCATGCGGGACATCCATTGCAATGTTTGAGTGAACCCGTTGAATAAAGCGAGATCAACCCAATCTGTCACCCATTGTTCTCCCACCGAAGGGCTCGAAACTGGTTTAGGCTTGAAACCTGAAACCGTTAGCCATCAAAGGATCTGTCCATGATTGCCCAGGAACTAGAAGTCAGCTTGCACATGGCCTTCGTTGAGGCCCGTCAGCAGCGACACGAATTCATCACCGTAGAGCACCTGCTCCTGGCGCTGCTGGACAATCCCAGCGCGGCCGAAGTCTTGCGTGCTTGCTCCGCCAACATAGACGACCTGCGCAAGTCCCTGACGAATTTCATCAAGGACAACACGCCGCAGGTCGCAGGTACCGAGGAAGTTGACACCCAACCTACTCTGGGTTTCCAGCGTGTGATCCAGCGTGCCATCATGCACGTGCAGTCCACCGGAAATGGCAAGAAAGAAGTCACTGGCGCCAACGTGCTGGTGGCGATCTTTGGCGAGAAGGACTCGCATGCCGTGTATTACCTGCACCAGCAGGGGGTGACGCGCCTCGATGTGGTGAACTTCATTGCGCATGGTATTCGCAAGAATGAGCCTCAAGAGCCTGCCAAAGGCAACGAAAGCGCTGTGGAGAATGAGGAAGCCGGTGAAGTCAAGAGCAACGAGAAAGCTTCTCCGCTGGAGCAGTTCACCCAGAACCTGAATCAGGCTGCCAAGGAAGGCAAGATCGATCCGTTGATCGGTCGTGAGTACGAGGTCGAGCGTGTCATACAGGTCCTGTGCCGCCGCCGCAAGAATAACCCGCTGCTTGTGGGAGAGGCTGGCGTTGGCAAGACGGCCATTGCCGAGGGCTTGGCATGGCGCATCACTCAAGAAGATGTGCCTGAAGTGCTGGCCGAGTCGACCGTGTACTCACTGGACATGGGTGCATTGCTGGCAGGAACCAAATATCGTGGAGATTTTGAGCAACGCCTCAAGGCTGTGCTCAAGTCGCTTCGAGAGAAGCCACATGCAGTGCTTTTCATTGACGAGATCCATACCTTGATCGGAGCAGGTGCGGCGTCGGGCGGTACGCTGGACGCTTCCAACTTGCTCAAACCTGCTCTGTCGAGTGGCCAACTCAAGTGCATCGGCGCGACGACTTTCACCGAGTACCGTGGCATCTTTGAGAAAGACGCCGCGCTCTCACGCCGCTTCCAAAAAGTGGATGTTGTGGAGCCCTCGGTCGAACAGACGGTCGACATCCTCAAGGGGCTCAAGTCTCGTTTTGAAGAACACCACAACGTGCGTTATGCCCAGGCTGCCCTGCAGGCTGCGGCAGAGCTGTCCGCGAAGTACATCAACGACCGCCATTTGCCAGACAAAGCCATTGACGTGATCGACGAGGCTGGTGCCGCGCAGCGCGTGCTGGCACCCTCGAAGCGCAAGAAGACGATTGGCAAGAACGAGGTCGAAGAGATCGTGGCCAAGATCGCCCGCATCCCGCCCGCCAATGTCTCCAACGACGATCGCAGCAAGCTGCAAACGCTCGAGCGTGATCTCAAGAGCGTTGTCTTTGGCCAGGACAAGGCGCTGGAGGTGCTGTCGTCCGCAGTCAAGATGGCTCGTTCAGGCCTGGGCAAGGCAGACAAGCCCATTGGCTCCTTCCTCTTCAGTGGACCTACCGGTGTGGGCAAAACGGAGGCAGCTCGCCAGCTGGCCTACATCCTGGGCATCGACCTGATTCGTTTCGACATGTCGGAGTACATGGAGCGGCATGCGGTCAGTCGCCTGATTGGTGCGCCTCCAGGTTATGTCGGCTTTGATCAGGGCGGCTTGCTGACGGAGGCCGTGACGAAGAAGCCGCACTGCGTGCTGCTGCTCGACGAGATCGAGAAGGCACACCCGGACATCTTCAACGTGTTGCTTCAGGTCATGGACCATGGCACCTTGACGGACAACAACGGTCGCAAGGCTGACTTCCGCAATGTCATCATCATCATGACGACAAATGCGGGAGCCGAGACCATGAACAAGGCGACCATTGGGTTTACCAACCCGCGCGAGTCGGGCGACGAGATGGCCGACATCAAGCGTCTGTTCACACCCGAGTTCCGCAACCGGTTGGACGCGATTGTCAGCTTCCGTGCCCTGGATGAGAACATCATCCTTCGTGTGGTCGACAAATTCCTGCTGCAGCTCGAAGGGCAACTGGCAGAGAAGAAAGTGGAGGTCACCTTCACTGACACGCTGCGCAAACACCTGGCCAAGAAGGGCTTCGATCCGCTCATGGGCGCTCGCCCCATGCAAAGGCTGATTCAGGACATGATCCGCCGAGCTTTGGCCGACGAGCTTCTGTTCGGACGCTTGACCGATGGTGGCCGTCTGACGGTGGATCTGGAGACGAAGAAGGGTGAGGATGGCAAGGAGACCGAAGAGGTCATGCTCGACATTCAACCCCTGCCTGGCAAGAAGGACAAGGCCAAGCCGGAGGAAACAGCGGCCAGCTGAGCCAGCGCCGAGTGAAAGCATGGGGGGAAGGGCGCTGCAATCGCGCTCTTCCGCACCACCCAGCAAGCAATGAAGCAAAGCAAAAACCCGGCTCGTCGAGCCGGGTTTTTGCTTTTAGGGAGATGAGGTTTGTCCTGGCCAACCCTAAGCCATCAGACGCTGAGTCATTCTCGCCATGCCAGCACAGCGTTGGAGAACTTGTTCGCTATCTTGGTTTCGCCCAGCGGGTTGGGATGAACACCATCGTAGTTGTCGCCGATCGAATAGCCTGCAGCTTGGTCCACGACCACGATGGGTGAACGGGATTGCTGACGCGATGAGGCGACGCCGTCCAATGCATTGTTGAACGCGCTGACGTTGCGCTTGCTGTTGGGAATGATCTTAGCCAGCACGATGTGAACGTCGGGATTGGCGCGACGGATCTCGTCGATGAGTGCGCCGAGCTCTGCTGCTGCACTGTCGGCGGCCTGGCCCCTGATGATGTCGTTGGAGCCAAGGTGAATCAGCACGACGTCCGGCTTGGCTGCAGCGACTCGAGAAGCTGCGAGTCCAGTGACTTCCTGGGTGTTGTAGTCCCAGTAGCCTTCATGGTTCTGGTCGAAGTCCGGGTTTGGCGCGGAAGTGGAGCCAGAATTTCGTTTGCCGAGACGGGATACCCCGGTTTTGCTGCCTACCAGGTCGATCTTGCATCCGGCGGCGACCAAGTTCTTATAGAAGGAGCGTCGGTAGCTGTTGTGCCCAGCCTCTGCTTCAGTGATGGAGTCGCCCATGGGCATGATGCGAAGTGGGCCATCGGTGGTTCCGCAAGAGCTGACTTTGCTCGATGAGGCCACGGAGCCACCGCTGCCTTCGTCGTCACTTCCACCACCACAAGCGGCAAGCAGGCAGGCGAGGGCGATGGGGGTGGCGATGTTTCTCAAACGCATCAGACGTGTCCTTTCAGTTGGTGAGACGGAAGATATGGGGAAATAGGGGAACGGGGAAATTGGGCGAGTAGTTTGGGGTCAGTCGCGGACCAGTGATCTGAAGAATGTCCAGTGCGCTGGCTCGACAGGTGTGATGGACAACCGGTTCCCCTTCTTGAGAACAAGCATGTCTGCCAAGACCGGTTCTTCTCGCATCTGTTCAAGAGAGAACAGTGAGATCTTGGCTGTGGCTTTGACGTCAACTAGCAACCACCGTGGTTTGTCCTTAGTGGATTTTGGGTCGTGGTATGGGGAGTGCGGGTCGAATTGTGTGGGATCGGGGTATGGCAGGGAGGCTATTTCGGCCAGGCCCGCCACGCCGGGTATCGGGCAACTGGAATGGTAGAACAGAACGCCATCACCAGGCTTCATGTCGTCTCGCATGAAATTGCGGGCCTGATAGTTGCGCACACCCGTCCAGGGCACTGTTGCCCCAGGGGCGGCCAGGGCGTCGTCAATTGAGCACTCTTCTGGTTCGGACTTCATCAACCAGTATCTGACCATTCTTGTCTCCATCGGTTGCCGGGGACCTTCTATTCGCAGGGGTTGGTCGGACCTCCGAGGATAGCCCAGAGAGTGCTTGACTCAATCGCGCATGAATGAAGTAGCCCCAGGTCGGCCCGGGATATGGAGTGCGCTCTGACTTGGTGGTGCCTCGGCCAGTAGCTTGCCTTCTCTCCAAACTTTCAGACGTGTTGCCCTCAGGCGAATGGCTTCCACCGGGGTTTTGGCTTGCAGCAGAACGAAGTTCGCTTTGCATCCTTTGTCCAGTCCATAGCCTTGCAACTGCATCACCTTTGCTGCGTGAGCAGTCACGGCGTCGAAGCAGGCTTGCATACCGCCCTGGCTGGTCATTTGGGCTACGTGCAGACCCATGGATGCCACTTCAAGCATGTCAGCACTGCCTAGGGAATACCAGGGATCCATGACGCAATCGTGGCCAAAGGCCACTGTGATACCTGCAGCCATCAATTCGGGAACACGGGTCATCCCTCGACGCTTCGGATAGGTGTCGTGCCTGCCTTGAAGCGTGATGTTGATCAATGGGTTCGCCACTGCGCAGATCTGGGCTTCAGCCATGAGCGCAAGCAACTTGGAAACATAGTAGTTGTCCATGCTGTGCATGGAAGTGAGGTGCGAGCCAGTGACGCGCCCGTGCAGTCCAAGGCGCTGCGTTTCAAATGCCAGAGTTTCGATGTGTCGCGACAGAGGGTCATCGCTCTCGTCGCAATGCATATCCACGGGAAGGCCTCGCTCAGCTGCCAGTTCACACAAGAGTCGCACGCTTTCTGCGCCTTCTGTCATGGTGCGCTCAAAATGGGGAATGCCGCCCACCACATCCACTCCAAGGTTCAGCGCGCGCTTGAGATTGTCCAGCCCTCCGGGTGTCCGCAGAACGCCGTCCTGGGGAAAGGCGACCAGTTGCAAGTCGATGCAGTGCGCAACCTTGCGCTTGACTTCGAGCATGGCCTGTACCGGCAGCAGACTCGGGTCGCTGGTATCCACGTGGCTGCGAATGGCGAGCAGCCCTTTGGCCACTGCCCAGTCGCAATATGTCAATGCTCGCTCGATGAGCGCTTCTGCCGTGAGCTGGGGCTTGAGTTCCCCCCAAAGGGCAATCCCCTCGAGCAAGGTGCCGCTTTGGTTGATGCGTGGCAAGCCGTAGCTCAGCGTCGCATCCATGTGGAAGTGCGGATCACAAAAGGGTGGGGAGAGCAGCATTCCGCCCGCATCCACTTTTTCAAAGGCGGGAGCATCCAACTCAGGGGCCAGGTCGACGATGCGTCCCTCTCTGACAGCCAGGGACATGTTCTGGCGACCATCGGCAAGTGTGGCATTCTGAATGAGCAAATCGAGCATCAACGCTCTCCCTTTCGGTAGGGTTTCATGAGGGCCTGTGGGTAGGTCGCACGGCGTGCCACCAGGATCAGCGCGACGATGGACAGGACGTAGGGCAGTGTCAGGTAAACCTGATAGGGCAGCCACGCGTCTCCAGATTGTTGGAGTCTGAGTTGCATGGCGTCAAAGAATGCAAACAGCAGAGCGCCCAAGAGTGCTTTGCCGGGACGCCACGAAGCAAATACCACGAGCGCGACACATATCCATCCGCGGCCGTTGACCATGTTGAAGAAGAAGGTGTTGAAGGCCGACAGGGTAAGAAAGGCTCCGGCGATCCCCATCAGCGCAGAACCCGCCATGACGGCCGCGGTTCGTACCCAGATCACTGGCACTCCCTGACCCTCTGCAGCCTGGGGGTTCTCTCCGACCATTCGCACAGCCAAGCCAGCAGGTGTCCGGTACAGAAGCCATGCAGTGACTGGAACGAGGAGAAAAGCCAGCCATGTCATCGATGTCTGGCTCGACAACGCGGGTATACCCAGCCACCCGATGGGTTCAAAGGCTTCGATGGTTGGGGGGCTATCGACCTTGGGAAACACCATTCGGTAGGTGTACTGGCTCATGGCTGTGGCGAGCATGGTAATTCCCAGACCCACCACATGCTGCGACAGTGGAAGCATGACCGTCATCACGGCATGCAGCATTCCGAACAAGGCTCCAGTGGCTGCCGAAGCTGCCACTCCCATCCATAGACTCGCGCCGTGGTAGACGCTCAGCCACCCCGTGAGAGCCCCCGCGACCATGATGCCCTCAATCCCAAGGTTGAGGACGCCGGCACGTTCGCACCAGAGGACGCCAAGTGTGCCAAGAATCAGAGGTGTGGAGATGCGCAGCACGGCACTCCATAAATCAGGACTGAGCAGCAGATCGAGCATGGGGCTAAGTGAGTGCCTTCAGTGATGTCTGACGCGGTACTGTGCCAGCCAGGAGGCAGCCAGGACCGAGAGCAATGAGACGGCGACGATTACGTCTGCCAAATAGGTAGGGACCCCGATGGCGCGGCTCATGCTGTCTGCCCCTACCAGAATGCCAGCGACCCAAAGGGCTGCCGCGGGGACTGCCAGCGGGTGAAGCGCCGCTAGCATCGCGATGACGATACCGGTGTAGCCATAGCCAGGCGACATGTCCAGTGTCACGTAACCCGTGCGTCCGGCCACTTCAATGGCGCCCGCCAGACCGGCAATGGCGCCAGAAAGCGCAGCAGCAAGGACGACTGTTCGGGTCACGGAAACGCCAGCGAAGCGAGCGGCGTCGGGGTTGGCTCCCACTGCCCGTATCCCGAACCCCCACACGGTCCATTTGAGCAGCAACCAAAGGAGTAGGGCCAGGCCGAGCGCCCACCACAAACCGGTGTGAGCGCGGGTCTGTTCGATGACTTTGCCCAATTCCAGCTCGGCCTGGAGCGGCGAGCTTTGAGGCCAGCCCATGGCCAGCGGGTCTTTCATGGGGCCGTCGAGCAAGGCGGATACCAATAGCAAGACGATGAAGTTCAGTAGCAATGTGGTCACTACCTCGTCAACGCCCAGGCGGGACTTGAGCAAGGCTGGGCCCAGAAGAAGCAAGGCGCCCACCAGCGCGGCTGCCAGCATCATGGCGGGAAACAAGATCCAGGGCGCGAAGGCAAACCCCTCGCCACCGTGCATGCCTCCGACGGCTACTGCTGTCATCGCGCCCGCATAGAGTTGCCCTTCTGCGCCGATGTTGAACAGTTTGGCGCGAAAGGCGATGGTGGCAGCGAGTCCGGTGAGGGTCAGGGGGATGGCCCGGGTCAGCGTTTCGCTTAGCGCGAACACCGAGCCGAACGCGCCCTGGAAAAGCAATCCATAGGTCTGCCCCACAGACGCGCCAGCCCACCAGACCAACAAGCTGCCGATCAGGAGCGTGAATGCCAATGCGCTGATGGGTGCCAGAATCATTGCGGCTGGAGAGGGGGCCAGTCGGCGCTCAAGCCGCATGGGGCTCTCCCGCCATTGCCAGACCGATGGTGTCGCGGGTCCATTTCACCGCAGGAAGTGCTTCCGTCAGCTGTCCATGGTGCATGACCGCGATGCGGTCTCCCATCGCGAGGACTTCGTCCAGATCATCCGAAATTATCAACACGGCAGATCCCTTGTCGCGTGCGACGAGCAGTTGCTGCTGAACATAGCTCACAGCACCGATATCCAGGCCCCAGGTGGGCTGGTGCGCGACGATCAGCGAGGGGATGCGACCTTCATCGGGGAGGTCTCCCATGAGGGCTCGTCCGAGGATGAGCTTTTGCATGTTGCCGCCCGAGAGCGTGCGGGCCAAGGCCTCAAGTCCCGCTCCTCGCACGTCGTAGCTTGCCTCGATGGCAGCCGCCTGCCGACGTGCCGCTCGACGGCGTATGAATGGTCCTATTGACAACAGCTTGCCTCGAAGGTGTTCGGACACAGCGTTTTCCCAGACTGGAAGATCGCCCACGACGCCGATGCCATGTCGGTCTTCTGGTATGCGGGCAACGCCTTGACTCACCAGCCACGCGGGCGAAGGACGAAGGACTTCTCCGTTGAGCAAAAGCTGCCCTTCTGCAGGGGGGCACAGGCCGCACAGCAAGGCTGCCAGAGCACCCTGGCCGTTCCCGGATACCCCGGCCACCGCGACGATTTCTCCACTTCGCAGTGAAAGGGAGACGTTATGAAGACGTTCCCTAGAACCGAGACTGGCGCTGACCTGCCTCAGTTCACAGCAAACATGGCCAACCGCCTGCGCCGGTTGGCGCTCAACTTCAGCGACGGTGTCTCCCACCATCCACTGCGCCAATTGGGCAACGCATGTCTCTGAAGCCCTGGCTTGCGCGATCATCTTGCCGTGGCGCAAGACTGCCACGCGGTCGGAGACGCGCAGCACTTCAGCCAGCTTGTGACTGATGAAAATGATGGACAAACCCTCTGCCACCAACTGGCTCAGGGTCTGGAACAGTGACTCGCTCTCTTGCGGGGTGAGCACGGCCGTTGGTTCGTCCAGAATCAGGATGCGGGCATCGCGGTAGAGGGCCTTGAGGATTTCAACACGCTGGCGCTCGCCCACGCCCAGATCGCCGACCCGTGCATCCGGGTCGACCAACAGACCAAAGCGTTTGGCGACGGCCAGCAGGCGAGTCCGAGCAGATTTGCGGGAAGACCACGGTCGCCAAAGCGGCTCTGTTCCCATCAACACGTTGTCGAGGACGCTGAGGTTGTCGGCGAGCGTGAAGTGCTGGTGAACCATGCCCACTCCTGAGGCCAGCGCCGCTGCCGGGTTGCCCGGTGGCAAGGTCCGACCAAACACGCGGATCAGGCCTTCGTCAGCCGTGTAGTGGCCAAAGAGAATGGAAACCAGTGTCGACTTCCCGGCCCCGTTTTCGCCCAGCAAAGCCAGTACCTCACCGCTTTTCAACGTGAGTGAGATGCTGTCGTTGGCCAGCAACCGGCCAAATCGCTTGGTGATTCCCTCTAGCTCCAGGGCGGGGGTGTTTTTCTCAGAGCTCATGAGTGCACCGGGCAAGCTGCTCGGGCAAATGGTGGGTGGCCGCAGATCAAATGACGCCTTTGTGTGCAGCCACACCAGGGCGCGACTCTGGTCACTTGCCTGTGGACTTGGGCTGACTGTCGTCGACCTTGACAGTGAACTTGCCGGCCAGGATGTCGGCTTCCTTCGCTTTGACCTTGCTCATGAGCTCGGCTGGAACCTTGCCTTCAAAGGTGCCGAGCGGCGCCAACTCGGATCCCTTGTATTTCATCATGGAGTATTGCCCGTAGTCCTCCGCCTTGAATTTGCCTGTCCTGACCAAGGAGATGGCTCGGTCGATGGTGGGCTCCATGTTCCAGATGGCCGAGGCCACAACCGTTCCGGGGTATTGGTCTTGCGTGTTGATGACGTTTCCGATGGCCAGCTTGCCTTTTTCCTTGGCCGCATCCGAGACGCCGAACCGTTCGGCGTACATGATGTCCGCCCCAGCGTCGATCATGGCGTATGCAGCCTCCTTGGCCTTCGGAGGATCAAACCAGCTGTTGATAAAGGTCACACTGAACGTGACCTTGGGGTTGACTTCCTTGGCGCCCATCATGAATGCATTCATCAGGCGATTGACCTCTGGAATCGGGTAGCCACCTACCATGCCAATCTTGTGGGATTGGGTCATGCCGCCTGCAATCATGCCGGTAAGGTAGGCAGGCTCTTGAATGAAGTTGTCGAAGACGCTGAAATTCGGAGACTGAGGCTTGCCGGAGGAACCCAGGAGAAAGGACGTCTTGGGGAAGTCCTGCGCTACCTTGCGCGCAGCGCGCTCAACAGCAAAAGCCTCACCTAAGATGAGCTGGTTGCCCGCGCTCGCATACTCTCGCATCACGCGCTCATAGTCTGCATTGGAGACGTTCTCGCTTGCCTTGTACTCAATTTCGCCTCGTGCTTCAGCAGCCTTGAGCGCCTTGTGGATGCGGCTAACCCATTGCTGTTCAAACGGTACGGTGTAGATGGCTGCCACCTTGAGCTTATCCTGTGCCCAGGACGGGGCCGGCATTCCGACGGCGGTGCTGATGGCGGCGATGGCCAGAAGGTGGCGACGTGAAAGCAAAGAGGCTGGCATGGGAGGACTCCTGAATTGACAGTTGCGGGTGGGCACGCGTGGGGCTATTTGGTGCCGAAAATACGATCACCTGCGTCGCCCAGGCCTGGCAGGATGTAGCCGTGGTCGTTGAGTTCGCGGTCGACGGCAGCGGTGTAGATGTCTACATCGGGGTGTGCGTCCTGCAACGCCTTGACGCCTTCGGGGCAGCCGAGCAGGCAAGCGAATTTGATGGACTTGGGCGACATCTCCTTGAGGCGGTCGATGGCCGCAACCGCTGAGTTGCCTGTGGCCAGCATGGGGTCAACCACCACCACGTCGCGTTCGTGCATCTCAGAGGGCATCTTGAAGTAATACTCCACAGCAGTCAGCGTCTTGGGGTCCCGGTAGAGACCGATGTGGCCCACTCGAGCGCCGGGAACGATGCTCAGCATTCCGTCCAGGATGCCGGTCCCCGCGCGCAAGATCGAGACAAACACCAGTTTCTTGCCATCGATGGCCTTGCCGGTCATCGTTTCCAGCGGTGTTTCCACCTCAAGGTCCTGTAAAGGCATGTCTCGCGTGACTTCGTAGGCCATGAGCATGGCCAGTTCGTTGAGCAGGCGGCGAAAGGTGTTGGTGCTGGCGTCTTTTTGCCGCATCAAGGTCAACTTGTGTTGCACCAGCGGATGTTTGATGATGTGGACTGTGCTCATGATCAGCTCTTGTTCTCTTCAGTGGTGTTTTTTGTTGGGAATGGAGACTGCGCTCAGAAAACAGTGCCGTCGCTGACAATGTTCAGCGGTGGCAAGCCGCCACGTTTCTCGGCTGCCAGCAAGCGTCCGGTGGCCCAGGTGCCGCCTTCCAGAATGCATGCCAGTGGCATCGGCCGATCAGATGGGCAGCCCAGCGCGGAACTCACCAGAGGGGAGAGTTCATCCAGCAAGGCAATGGTGAGAGCACGCCACTCCACAATGAATCCATCTTTGGCTTGCCAATGGTGGGTGAAAGCGTCTGCGGGCACAGGGACCAGCACCCCTCCATCAATCAGCAAACCGCCATTGCGATATTCGGGCAAAGCCGTCAGCGCTTCCTGTTTGGCGACGGGATGGCCTGCCCAGTCGAATGGTTCGAGAAGCGAATAGGTCAGCCATTGCGACAGCTTGTGAAATGGCATCCAGCCCTCTGAATCGCCTTCGCCAACATCTGCGTCGATCTTCCAGCAGTCGCCCAGCGGCTGATGGTCCAGAACGTTGTCGCTTGGCCAGATGCTGGAAAAATGGGTTAGCAAAGCCGTCAGAATGTCGTGTGCAGTGACGGTAGATCCCCTACGCTGGGCCTCAGACGAGAGGTGGTCGTATAGAAAACCGGGGCGACCTTGGTCCCCGAAGACTTCCGGGGCAGCCGCAGTGGCATTGCCCAAGTTTCGCAACAGGGCTGCGCGAGAGCGCACACCAACCAATGGATTGCTGTCGCTGACCTGGAAGGCCTTGGCGAGCGCAGAATCGTCGACCGACCTCAAACCTTGAGCATCGGCCTGGAGGGCAATGCCGGCATCACTGGAAAAGAGGCCAGAGCGGAAAGCATGGAAACTTGCCACCCCCAGTCCTTCCGAGCGGTTGAAACGCTGCGCGGAGCCTGCCTCTTCATATGACCAGGCAGGCCCCGCTCCCGCATCCAGCAATACGCTGACCACCGCCAGATCGATGTGCCTTCGTGCAGCCTCTGCGGCATCGGTTGGGTAGTCGACCCCGAGTGCTGACACGCGATCCAGGCCACCAGCTTCGAAATGGCGCCAGCGGCTGTGGTAAGGCACAGCGAGAGTGGGATAGCGTTTTCGAGTCACGTCTGCCACTTTTCGCGCAAGCGCTTCCATGGCATCGTCTCGTACGCGGAAATTTTCGGAATGACCTGCGCGAGCCCGGTCCAGCAGCTTCTGGGCTCGGGCACGGATAGTGGAGGTTTCTCTCAGGTGCGCGACCCTTGGCGAGGTGGGGGTGTCGACAGAAACTGACATCAGCCCAGTCCCCGGCCTTTGGCTTTGGCCAGTTCTGCCTCGTCAGGGACCGGACCTGGCGTGAAATAACCGGCCGCCATCTTGGCATCTATCTCGACTCTGGCATCCTCTGGAATCAGCTCAGCCGGGATGTCGACACGCTCGCCCACCTCGATGCCAGAATTGGTGATAGCGTCGTATTTCATGTTGCTCATGGAGACCAGGCGGTGGATCTTGCGAATGCCCAGCCAGTGCAGCACGTCCGGCATCAACTCCTGAAAGCGCATGTCCTGCACCCCCGCCACGCACTCGGTGCGGGCAAAGTACTGTGCGGCCGTGTCTCCCCCGACTTGACGTTTTCGGGCGTTGTAGACCAGAAACTTGGTGACTTCGCCCAAAGCCCTGCCTTCCTTTCGAGAGTAGGCCACCAGGCCCACGCCGCCTGCCTGGGCTCCGCGAATGCACTCTTCAATGGCGTGGGTGAGGTAGGGGCGACAAGTGCAGATGTCTGATCCGAAGACGTCGGAGCCATTGCACTCGTCATGGACGCGTGCCGTGAGTTGGACGGCCGGGTTGGCCAGATCAGCAGGGTCGCCGAAGATGTAGAGGGTTTGGCCGCCAATGGGTGGCAAGAACACCTCAAGGTCTGAGCGAGTCACGAGCTCCGGGTACATGCCGCCCGTCTCTTCGAACAACACGCGTCGCAAGTCGGATTCTGTGCAGCCAAACCGCTTGGCTACACCGGGCAGATACCAGACGGGCTCGACGGCCACTTTGGTCACAACGGCCGCACCGCCTTCAGTCAGCAGCTTGCCGTCGGGGATCAGGCGTTTTTTCAAGACCGCGTCAATGACCTCCGGGAGCAGCACGTGCGCCTTGGTGACGGCGATGGTCGGGCGGACGTCGTAGCCGTCCTCCAGATCGCCGGCAAACACGCCAGCCACCTCAGCACCCCAGGGATCCAGACTGACGATCTTCTCGGGGTCGCTCCATTGAGGAAAAGGGCCTATGCGGACGGTGGGGCTGGTGTTGGTGAGGTCTGCCTTGTGCTCACGCTTCAGCGCCCCTGCGGCAACAGCCAAGGCCCTGTAGACGCTATAGCTCCCACTATGGGTGCCGATCACGTTTCGGTGCGATCGGTTGGTGGTTGTGCCCACCAAGGGCCCGCGCTCGGCAGGGTCTTCAGCACCCCAGTGTATGGGGATGGAGCCGTGTGCCTGGTGATGGGACGTCAGACGAATGTGACGCGAAGGCGCTGCGGCGTTGCCGCGTTGGCCATCAAGAGGGCCACCAGGAGTCACGGGAGTGGAATCTGGCATGCAATCAGCCTTGACATCGAAGTTTCTAAGTTCGATGAATAGCAAGGTCGGTGCCAGATGTCAATGCACCGAATGCGTGCGCGTGGACTTCATTGCTCGAACACTGCGCGTAAAGCCTCGATGCGCGCTCGATTGACGCCAAAATCTTTGCGACCCAACCGACTGGCGCTGCGCACCTCGATGGTCTGGCCCCTCGGGTTGATCCAGAACTCGATATCGTCCACAAAGCCCAACCACTTCGTGCGAGCCTCGGCGCGAACGTATTCCCCACGGACTTCAGTGACCACAATGCTGTCAGTTTGCTTCAGCGCCTTGACCAGCCGCTCCACAGCCGAGGAGGGCGTCTCGTCAGGTTTCAGATGCAGCGGCTCGATCTGAGCATATGCCCGTTGGGGATGTTCCGGATACAAGTGAGCCTGACTACTGACGCTGTTGTCGCTCAAAGATGGAGGCTTCAAGCGGCCGTCCCGGACGCCAAGGTCGTCGGGGCGATCTCCCGCGAGCAGGCCCAACTGACCTGATACAAGCAATGCTGCGACCAGGAGCACCACGCCTGCCAGGGCGCGTGAGAGCCAACGGTGCCAGGATCGGGCCATGTGATCGATGTCTTGCTGGCTGGGTCAGCGCCGTCTGGTGCCGCCGCCGAGCAATCCGCCCAGAATACCCCGGACGATTTGTCGCCCCAGTCCGCTGGCGACGCTGCGAGCCGCCGACTTGGCCATGGTCTGCACGAGCCCGTCCCGTTTACCGCCGCGAGGTCCAGTGCTGCCAAAGAGCATGTCATTGAGCATGCCGCCCATGCCCGAGTCTCTGTCGTCGGCCGCGCTGCCTCCAGTTTGGGGCGCACCCGGTATCCGCGGCTTCTTGGCCTCGTCACCGCCTGCGTCGGCTGTTTCAGGTTCGCCTCGGCCACCAGCGTGTTGACGAAACATTTCGTAGGCGCTTTCCCGGTCGACCACCTTTTCGTAGACGCCCGCCACCAGCGATCCTTTGATGAGCTCGGCACGCTGCGAATCAGTGATCGGGCCGAGCTGACTGCCAGGCGGTATCACAAAGACGCGCTCAGTTTCGGTCGGGCTGCCTTTCCTGTCCAGGAAGCTCACCAGAGCTTCACCCACGGCCAACTCCGTGATGGCAGCTTCAATGTCCAAGCCTGCCTTGGGTCGCATGGTCTCTGCTGTCGATTTCACCGCCCTCTGGTCGCGCGGAGTGAACGCGCGCAGGGCGTGCTGCACCCGATTGCCCAATTGGCCCAGCACACTGTCAGGAATATCCAGCGGGTTCTGGGTCACGAAATAAACGCCTACCCCCTTGGAACGAACCAGACGGACAACCAGTTCGATTCGTTCGATGAGTACTTTTGGGGCGTCGTTGAACAGCAGATGCGCCTCATCGAAGAAGAACACCAGCTTGGGTTTTTCGGGGTCTCCTATCTCGGGCAACTGCTCAAAGAGCTCAGAGAGCATCCACAGCAAAAAGGTGGCGTAGAGGCGCGGAGCGTTCATCAGCTTGTCTGCAGCCAGAACGTTGATCACGCCTTTTCCATCCACCGTTTGCATGAAGTCCTGGATGTCGAGCATGGGCTCGCCAAAGAACTTGTCGCCCCCTTGCTCCTCGATCTGGAGCAGACCTCTTTGGATGGCGCCGACGCTGGCTGCCGAAATATTGCCGTACTCCGTGCGAAACGTCTTGGCGTTGTCGCCTACGTGCTGCAGCATGGCACGCAAATCCTTGAGGTCGAGTAGCAGCAGGCCGTGATCGTCTGCGATCTTGAACACGAGGTTGAGCACGCCCGATTGAGTCTCGTTCAGATCCAGCATCCGCGACAGAAGCAGAGGGCCCATGTCACTGATGGTGGCTCGCACGGGGTGGCCTTGCTCACCGAACACGTCCCACAAAGTCGTCGGGCAATGATCGGGGGAAGGCAGCTCAATACCCCTTTGCTCCAGAATTTGCGCGATCTTGCCTGCCAGATTGCCCTTTTGACTGATGCCGGTAAGGTCGCCTTTGACATCCGCCATGAAGACCGGCACACCGATTTCAGAGAAACTCTCGGCCAGTTTTTGAAGGGTCACCGTCTTGCCCGTCCCGGTCGCTCCGGTGATCAGCCCGTGTCGGTTGGCCAGATTGGGCAGGAGGTGGCACAGGGCGTTGGCGTTCTTGGCGATCAGCATGGGCTCGGCCATCAGGCGGCTCCTTGAGTGTGCTTTTGAAGAGCGTTGACAGGAAAAGTAAAATCACGCTTATTAGACCAAATTACCGTCAAAAGCAGAAAGAAGGATTCACTCGTGGCTGGACACAGCAAATGGGCCAATATTCAGCACCGCAAAGGCCGGCAGGACGCCAAACGCGGAAAGATCTGGACTAGGGTGATTCGCGAAATCATCGTCGCAGCACGTGATGGCGGCGGCGACGCGAATGCCAACCCGCGGCTGCGAATGGCCATCGACAAGGCCAAGGCCGCGAACATGCCTGCCGACACCATCAAACGCAACGTGGACAAAGCCACCGGCAACCTCGATGGCGTGAACTACGAAGAGATCCGCTACGAAGGCTATGGCATTGGCGGTGTAGCTGTCATTGTGGACACCATGACCGACAACCGGGTGCGCACCGTGGCTGAAGTGCGGCACGCGTTCTCCAAAGCTGGCGGAAACCTCGGTACCGATGGCTCGGTGGCCTTCCAGTTCAAACACTGCGGCCAGTTCATATTCGCTCCTGGCACCAACGAGGACACGGTGATGGAAGTGGCTTTGGAGGCTGGTGCAGAAGACGTTGTGACCGGTGATGACGGAGCCATCGAAGTCATTTGTGAGCCTGGCGATTTCGAAACCGTGCAAAAGGCACTGGACGCCGCTGGCCTGAAGGCTGATCTGTCGGAGGTGACAATGCGCCCCGAAAACACCGTCGCCCTGGAGGGCGAAGACGCCGAGCGCATGCAAAAGCTGCTGGATGTGCTGGAAGACCTGGACGATGTTCAGGAGATCTATCACAACGCTGAAATCTGACACGATCTGGACGGACGCGGCCGGGAGACCTTGGCGGCCTTGTCTGTGGCGGACCGCCACTTTCCGAGATCAATCGACCAAGTTCTGAACAAGCCCTGAATCTCATGAATATTCTTGTCATTGGCGGCGGTGGCCGCGAGCACGCACTGGCATGGCGTCTGGCCCAGTCCGAAGGTGTTGGGATGGTCTACGTTGCGCCTGGCAATGCTGGCACAGCCCGAGACGCCAAACTGACCAACCTGGCCATCACCGACAAAGTTGCCTTGCGCGAGTGGGCGAAGGCACATCAGATTGCTCTTACCGTGGTCGGCCCCGAAGCCCCTTTGGCCGACGGCGTGGTCGATGAGTTTGAAGCCCATCATCTGCCCATCTTTGGCCCTCGCAAGGCGGCGGCGCAGCTGGAGAGTTCGAAGGATTTCTCCAAGGCATTCATGAAGCGCCACGGAATTCCGACGGCGGAATATGAAAGCTTCACCGATCCCAAGGCTGCGCACGATTACGTGGACGCCAGGGGAGCACCTATTGTGGTCAAGGCCGATGGCCTGGCAGCTGGCAAAGGTGTTGTTGTGGCCATGACACTGGCAGAGGCCCATGAAGCCATCGACTTCATGCTGGTGGACAACAAGCTCGGCGTCGCGCACAACGAAGGTGGCGCCCGTGTGGTCATCGAAGACTTTCTCTCGGGAGAGGAAGCCAGTTTCATCGCAATCTGCGATGGCGAACATGCGCTGGCACTTGCTTCCAGTCAAGACCACAAACGTCTGCTCGATGCCGATCAAGGTCCCAACACTGGCGGCATGGGAGCGTACTCGCCAGCGCCAGTGGTCACCCCCGAAATCCATCAGCGGGCCATGGAACAGGTCATTCTGCCGACCCTCGAGGGCATGAAGAAGGATGGCATACCGTTCAGTGGGTTCCTCTACGCCGGCTTGATGATCAGCCCGGACGGCGGCATCAAGACGCTGGAGTTCAATTGCCGAATGGGTGATCCAGAGACGCAGCCGATCATGATGCGCTTCAAGAGCGATCTGGTTCAGGTGCTCCTGGCCGCGACACGTCGAGAGCTGGATAAGGTGTCCCTGGAGTGGGATCAACGCGTGGCACTGGGCGTCGTGATGGCGGCATCCGGATACCCCATGAACCCGCGCAAAGGGGACGCGATCAATGGCTTGCCAGCAGATGCCGCCGACGCGATGGTGTTTCATGCAGGCACCCGAGAGGGCGATCAAGGTCAGGTCGAGACCTCGGGCGGCCGGGTGCTGTGCGTGACTACGTTGGCTGAAACAGTGGCCGCGGCGCAAAAGAAAGCCTACGCGCTGGCCGAAGGCATCCAGTTTGACGGTGCTCAGTACCGCAAGGACATTGGTTACCGGGCCGTTTGAGGCCAACTTCCGCACTTGCCTGCGTCTGGTATTGCCTTGATCTCTTGTTGCCCGCCATTGCCGTCACATGCCCATCAGTCAACTGGATCCTGAGACGTCCAAACGCGGGCGCTGGGCTCGGCGCATGTTGCAACGCATGGGCTGGGAGGTGCACTTCGACGTGGGCGATGCTCGTCGTGGGGTGGTCGCGCTCTATCCGCACACCTGCTACACAGACTATGTAGTGCTCCTGTTGGTGCTCATGGCGCTGGAACTGCCGGTGAGTTTCCTGATGGAAGGAAATATCACGCGAGTGCCAGTGCTTGGACGCTGGTTGCGCAAGATGGGCGGTATCGTTGTCCATCGCGGCAATCGGCGGGCCATGGTCGGTGAGTTGCTGGCGAGGTTCGCCGTGGCCCGCCAGAGCAACACCCGTTTCTGGCTGGTGATGATCCCCGAGGGTGGCCGAAGGCAAACAGACGGCTGGTTCGACGGCTTTCATCGAGTCGCCAGAGGCGCCGATGTGCCTGTGGCGCTGGTGGCCTTGGACTACGAGAGGCATGTCCTGGAGGTGGCCGCAACGCTTCGAATGAGTGACAACCTCGATCAGGATTTCAAACGCATTGCGCAGGCTTATGGGGACGTCAAGGGATTCAAGCCGCGCCACGCCAGCCCAGTGCAACCCCGATCTGTTGTCAATTTCTGGGATTCGAACGGAGCAACATGACCGACCACGTCAAAAAAGTAGGGCAATACCTCAAGGGTTTGCAGACCCGAATCACCTCCACGGTCGCCTTGGTCGATGGATCGGGTTTCGTGGTGGACCATTGGAAGAAGCCCAAAGGCGAGAGGCTGCAAGGGTCCGGAATTACCCAGATACTGGAAGATGGCCCTGTGTTTGAACGGGCAGGGTGCGGTTTCTCTCATGTGCGAGGGCCCCAACTGCCCCCTTCGGCCACCCAACATCGCCCCGAACTGGCAGGTGCTCCGTTTGAGGCCATAGGCGTTTCGCTGGTGTTTCATCCGCGCAATCCCTATGTGCCTACAGTGCACATGAATGTGCGCATGATTCAGGCCAAGCCGGCCAGGGGACCGGCGGTGAGCTGGTATGGCGGTGGCATGGACCTCACACCGTACTACGGTTTTGAGGAGGATGCGGTGCATTTTCATCGCACATGCAAAAACGCGCTTGACCCGTTTGGCGTCGACAAATATCCGCGCTTCAAGTCATGGTGCGACGAATATTTTTTTCTGAAGCACCGAAACGAACAGCGCGGTATCGGTGGCGTCTTCTTTGACGATTTTTCCGAGCTCGGCGCCGATGGCGGATTTGCCATGATGTCTTCGGTGGGAGATGCCTTTCTCGATGCCTACCTCCCCATTGTTGACCGGCGCAAGGGCATGGAATGGGGTGAACGCGAACGCAGCTTCCAACTCTATCGTCGTGGTCGCTATGTCGAATTCAATCTGGTATGGGATCGAGGCACTCATTTCGGATTGCAGTCGGGGGGGCGCACCGAATCCATCCTGTTGTCCATGCCGCCCATGGTCAGTTGGGCCTATAACCGGATGTCGCGCCCT
>JBNKNN010000200.1:0-24601 GCA_050293865.1 Hydrogenophaga sp.
GCACAGGCAAAACAGTCGCACCTTTGGTGTCGCCTCGGCGGTCCATGCGAGCGCGGACCGAGCCTTCCACCACTGGATTAACAATTTCCAGGTGAGAGGGATTAAAGGCCAGGGACAGGTGAACCGGGCCACCAGCCGTAGACACATCGGAGCTGAAACCCTGGTGGTACTTGACATCGCCGGCTGGCAGGTCTTCTGGAGCCGTGTGGTCAAACTCTGCGAACAGGTCCTTTGGCATCTTGCCCAAGGTGTTCACCAGCACGTTCAGACGCCCTCTGTGGGCCATGCCGATCACGATCTCCTGAACACCCTGGACACCAGCTTGCTGGATCAGCTCATCCATGGCGGCAATAAAGCTCTCGCCACCTTCCAGCGAGAACCGCTTTTGGCCCACGTACTTCGTGTGGAGAAATCGCTCCAATCCTTCAGCAGCGGTCAGGCGCTCCAGGATGTGCTTCTTCTTTTCAACCGTCAGTGGCCCTTTGCCTCGCGAGGATTCAAGCTTTTCCTGCCACCACCGCTTTTGCGTCTGGTCGGTAATGAACATGTACTCGGTTGCAATGGTTCCGCAGTAGGTATCACGCAGAGCATTGAGCAGATCGCGCAAGGACATGACTTCCTTGCCGAAAAAGGTGTTGCTCGTGTTGAACACCGTCTCGAAATCGGCATCAGCGAACCCGTAATAGCTGGGGTCGAGCTCCGGAATGTGTTCGCGCTCGGTGCGCTTGAGAGGATCGAGGTCAGCCCAGCGCGTACCAATGTTGCGGTACGCTGCGATCAACTGCTGGACCGCAACCCGCTTGCGACCGAGGTCGGAATCGGCGCCGGCGGCGATAACCACCTTGGTGCCACCTTGCTTTGCGCGCTCGGCGAAAGCATTGATGACAGGCATATGGGGGATGTCCCGGACGTCGCTGCCATCGGCGGCAGGAACGTTTTGCAGGGCGTCAAAGTACTGACGCAGGTTGTCTGGAACGCTGGATGGGTTGTCGAGATACCGCTCGTACATCTCCTCGACGTAAGGCGCGTTGCCCCCGAAAAGGTACGAGTTCGTCTTGTAGGCGACGTAAACGCCACCCCCATTTGCTTGGGTATCGCTCATAAATGCGCTGACCTCCGCTCCCCTTCGGGAAGCATTAGCTGGTTAGAAGAAACCTCCCGCGACACGGCTTGACCGGTTGGCGGATGCGACAGTGACTTTGGAAGGACCTGACTGCAATCCGCATTGTGCCATCCCATGGCAACACACGGGAAGACTTTTTTACACTCCATCTCCCATTTCGTTGCCATCACCCTACCCGAGCACAAAAAAACCCGCGTCATCGCGGGCTTGATTCGGCTTTGGCTTCGGCTTCGGCTTTGACAGAAGTGATTCGTTGCCTCGGCGTCAGGAAGCTACTCTTGGCGATAGCCTCTCGGATGCAGGCACCGAACCTGGCTCATCCATCTCGATGGCGATCTGGGTACATACCGTCCGGCACAGGGTGACCGCCTTCTCACTCTGCACTCGATAGATGACTTGCGTTCCTTCTTTGCGCTTGGCCAGCACGCCCGCCCGGTACAGAAGATTGAGGTGCTGAGAAAGATTCGGTTGCGTGGTGTCGATCTCCTTGAGCAACTGGGAAACGGATTTCTCCTTGTCGCACAACGCACTGAGAATTCGCAGACGCATCGGCGTCGCCAGTACACCAAACAGCTCTGCAGCCATCTCAAAGACCCGTGCCTTCTCTGCTTGGGCGCCGCCAGCAATCATTTCTTCCATCTGCATTCACCTTGGACCAATATAAGAATGAATATGACTACGGATGATACTTACAAAAGCTGACAGTCGCCATGGGCTGGCCATGAAACCTGTCTCGGAATGCGAGAAAAAGCAAGGAGCGCCTCGGCGCTCCTTGCTTTTTCAGGGATTTCAAGTGGCGTTGTCAGCCAGTCACCAGATCCTTGACCTGTTGAAGAGCGGCGGGATCTTCCATGGTCGTCAAATCGCCCGGATCGCGGCCCTCGCAGACCGCCTGGATGGCACGCCGCAGCAACTTCCCGGAGCGCGTCTTGGGCAACACGCTCACGAAGCGAACCCTTGCGGGCCGAGCCACAGCCCCCAGTTGAGAATCCACCAGCTTCATGATTTCACCCTCGAGCTTGAGGGCAGCCACCGGCGTGTCCGCCTGTGACACATCTTTGAGCACTGCGAACGCCACGGCAACCTGACCTTTGAGTTGATCGGCCACGCCAACCACTGCCACTTCAGCCACGTTCGGGTGACTGGAGATGCTCTCCTCAATTTCGCGGGTACCCAGACGGTGCCCAGCGACGTTGATCACATCGTCTGTGCGACCGAGAATGAAGAAGTACCCATCCTCATCCCGGACACCCCAGTCAAAGGTGCTGTACATGACACGGTTGTGGATGCTGGACCAATAGGTTTTCACATAGCGATCATCGTCACCCCAGACTGTCTGAAGGCATCCGGGAGGCAAAGGTCCTTCAACGGCGATAACACCCTTTTTGTTCGGCTCGCTGATCTCCTCACCCGTTGTTTCGTCAATCAGTCGCACGTCGTAACCATAGACGGCTTTGCCAGGCGATCCAAACTTGGTGGGCGCCTCTTCGACGCCATTACAGATGGCCATGATGGGCCAGCCGGTTTCCGTCTGCCAGTAATTGTCGATGATGGGTTTTTGAATGGCGTCGGCAATCCAGGTCGCGGTGGGCTCGTCCAGTGGCTCACCCGCGAGGAACAAGGCCTTGAGGCTCGATAGATCGTACTTCGTGAGATAGGCAGGGTCCTGCTTCTTCAACACTCGCGCCGCGGTAGGAGCGCTGAACATGACAGAAACCTTGTACTTCTCGACCAGGCTCCACCAGATTCCCGCATCAGGGCGAACGGGCAAGCCTTCGTACATGATGGTGGCCATGCCTCGAATCAACGGCCCATAGATGATGTAGCTATGACCAACCACCCAGCCAATATCGCTGGTAGAAAAATAGGTCTCGCCGGGCTCCCCCATATAGATGTGCTTCATGGAGGCGGCCAGTGCCACGGCATAACCAGCGGTATCGCGCTGAACGCCTTTGGGCTTGCCGGTGGTACCGCTGGTGTACAAGATATAACTGGGATGAGTGCTGTCGACCCACTCGCAAGGCACTTGCGCATCCATGTGGGTGTCGCGCAAGCTGGCGTAGTCCTCGTCGCGGCCAGCAACAGGAGACAGATCCGCCAGGCCTCGATTGACCATGAGGACTTTGGAAGGCTTGTGCTTGGCCTGATTGATGGCCTCGTCGAGCAAGTGCTTGTACGGCACCACTTTGCCGCCGCGCATGCCAGCGTCGGAACTGACGATCAGCGTCGGCTGGGCATCGTCGATGCGGCTGGCCAGCGAATGGCTTGCAAAGCCACCAAACACCACTGAATGGATAGCGCCAATCCGGGCGCACGCCAGCATGGCAAAACAGGCTTCCGCGATCATCGGCATGTAGATGAGCACGCGATCACCCTTCTTCACCCCCAGCTGCTGGTAGATGGCGGCCATGCGATTGACCTCTGCATGCAGCTCACGGAAGCTGTACGCCTTTTCGGTGTCAGTCTCGGTTGACACAAAAATGAGGGCGTTCTGATCGGCGCGGTCCTTGAGGTGACGGTCGACTGCGTTATGGCACAGGTTGGTCTGGCCTCCCACAAACCATTTGGCAAAAGGCGGATGGGTGTAGTCGCACACCTGATCGAACGGCTTGTGCCAGTCGATCATTTCCGCCTGCTCGCGCCAGAAGCCATCGCGATCCTCAATGGAACGGCGGTGAAACTCGGCGTAACTCTGGTCTTGACTCATCGTGATGTCTCCTCGACTCCATGTGTTCGCAATGAATGAGCGCTGCCCGCGTTTGAGTGGGCGGCCATCATACAGAATTCATAATTATGGAGCCGAGACTTTCTGGCGCCTGACAGTTACCGGCGACCAGCGCTGTCCTTCTTCCGCTTCTCCGCTCTCCAAACGTGGGCCGCCGGCAGCCTACTTCACGAGTCGCTGAACATCCGCAAATGCGGGGTGCTCAGCCGAGCCCAGCCACTCGAACAACACCATTTCCGTTGTTACCAGCTCAACCCCTGCCCCTGCGAGCCGGTCAAACGCCGCATCCCGGTTGCGTTCCGTTCGCGAGCCACACGCATCGACCACCACACAGACGTCGTATTCCTCATCGACCAAATCAAGCGCTGTTTGAAGCAGGCAAATGTGCGCCTCACACCCAGCCAGAACGATGGTTGATCGCTCTTGCTTCTGCTCATGCTGGCGTTTCTGAAGGTGTTTTGGCAGGCTGCGCGCATTGCCAGAGGGCTTGGAAGCCTCCCGCAACATGTCGCTCAGGCCTTCAGCCACGGCACTGAAGCACTGTTTGCTCAGGACTTCCTTGCACGCTACAGCCAACTCAGGCTCCAGCTCCCCCAGCTTGGCAGGCGCCTGCTGGGTTCCCCAGACCGGAACACGAAACAACTGAGCCCCCTTCGTCAGCGCGAGTGCCTGGGCTTGCACCGCTTCACCTCCAAATACGGCTTTCATGAGACGGGGCTGAAAATCGACCAACACAAGCTGGCATTCTTGGGCATCGAGCAACATCGGCTATCGAGGTATGGGTGGAACGACTCCGCTCGAAGCGAGCGCAAATGCCGTTTAGGTTGAGAGTTTCCGTGAAGCGAGCAGCTCGCCTCACCCGAATAGGTCTGATTGTGCTTGAGCTGAAGCCTCGGCAGCAGAGCGGCTCGTCAGTCCAGGGGCTTCTCCAGCCAACTGCGGGGATTGCGAGCCCACGCAAAACTCCAGAAATCCGACAAACCGCTCTTCTGCACTTGCCAAGGCTTGCTCCGTAGGAGGACTGACCACAGTGACACACTGCCCGATCGCCCAGAGGAGAAGGTTGACTTGCACGGATCGAGCATCCTCAGCCCGCCAACCCGCTTGCTCCAGCGCCCACTCGGCTGGCGCCAAGACAGACATCAACTGCGTCAGGACAGGCGGTTCGTCGAAGGCTGAGATGTTCTTTCCGATCGCCTGCGGAGCGCGCAACAACAACGCTCGCCGATGGGGTTGAGCCATCAGGACCCGCCACCAGTGTCGACTCATGTCAACAAACAACGCCAACCACTCAGGCTTTTCAGGCACTTGGCCGCGACGACCTCCAACCCTGTTTCGCAAAGCCTTCATTTCCTGGCTCAAAACGTCGAGCGCTTGCTCACGCAAAGCATCAAGCAGCGCATCCCGGTCACGGAAATAGATGTAAAGCGCGCCAGCAGTGTAGCCACATCTTTCTGCAAGGTCGCGCATCCTAAGACCTGCGTCGCCCAGCTCGGCGTATAGCGCCTGCGCTTGCTCGAGAATTTGCCGCCGGCGCATTTCCGCTCCACGCAGCCTACGCTGCTCGCGCATTTCAGCGCGGGCAGACGCAGCCTCCAGGGCCTTGCCGGTTGGCACTTCAGCAATCGAGTCAAACGGAAGATTCATATTTATAAACGGCGTTCATTCAAATAAACGGCCACCATATTTTAAACCACGGGTTATGCACTTATATGGCTTTCAATTGAAGCAACTCCGTACGAAGACCACTGGCAAGCCACACATATCTTCAATGCACAACAGCGCATCTTCTGGTCTGGTGGTCGGCCTCAATCAGATGGGAGACAAGCGACGAAACTCAAAAAAATCCCAACAATTCAACGAATTAGGGGTCGTTGTTCACTTGACTTCACAACACCGAAGCTTTACGCTCAATCGCAGCATGAAGAAGCTAAGCGTCATTTGCTGTTCAGTTTTTCTGGCATTGTCAGCTCAGGCAGAGCCGACGGAGCAACGTTTTGACAGCATGGAGGCGCTGCTGACCAGTCATGGCCTGACGTCCGAAGCCAATTCGGTAGCACTGGCAACCCCTGCTCCGTCTGACATATCTCCAATTGATACCCGATCGTCCGGCGCCCTGCTGGTGATGAATGCCATGGCCTATCTCGGCACGCCGTACCGCTATGGGGGAAATACTGCCGAGACCGGCTTCGATTGCAGTGGCTTCGTGCGAGCCGTGTTTGAGGAAACACTCGGCATGAGCCTTCCCAGGCGCTCGCACCTGCAAGCGTCCCATGGCATGGCAATTGAACAAAAGTCTCTCGAACCCGGCGATTTGGTTTTCTTCAACACTCAAAGGCGGCGAAACAGCCATGTCGGCATATACATCGGCGAGGGACGATTCGTACACGCGCCTCGCACAGGCGCCAGGGTCCGAGTAGAGAGCATGAACGCCTCCTATTGGGCCCGCCGCTTCGATGGAGCCAGGCGCTTGACCAGAGAAGCACAAAACGCTTCGCCCACTCCCATTGCAACGGCCGCCGAGCGTTTTGAGTTTGGCATGGTGCCAGACTTGGCCAACTGACTGGCCCGCAGCACATTCGCTTCTGCGCTGGTTCTGGATCGGCACACTCAACCAAAGCCAACCTGCTGAGATCCACAACGAAAAATGGCCAGCGTCTTTGCTGGCCATTTTTTGCCTCAGGCGGGCAACCCTTCGTGATGGGTATCAATCTTCCTTCTTCACGATCGACTTGGAAAAGAAGCGATCACGTGTTCGCCTGGCCATGCGCCACATCACAGGCGGCAGCCAATCGTGTGCCAGGCTCACACCGGAGACCGCAATTTTCTCCTCCGGGCGACCACGCCAAGTAGTGGAATGCATACCAACAGACTCGCCCTTGGGTCGACCATTGGTGTAGTAGAACAGCGCCAGGGATTTGCGGGATTCGTCCTCAGGACATTGCAACGGATCCGGATGGCCATGGAATGAATGACTCGTCGTTGAGAACAATGCCAAACGATTGAACACGGGCGCAATCTTGTCATAACACTTGGTAGTGTCCTTGTCCCAGCACTCAAAGTGACCTCCGTATTCGTCCTTCCAATCTTTGTTCAGGTACAACAGAACATTGATGCGGCGATCAAGAAAGTATTGATCGTGGTGGGAGAAATCTGCATGGAGCTTGAGAAATCCACCACGGCGGGTCTGGTGCAGCCCGCCTCCTCGCATGTGCGGATCAGGAATCAGGTTCTCGATGCCAGTCAGCTTCTCCAGGAACCGCAGGAACGGCACTGAGTTGAACTGGTGCAGCATGTGACGCGTGACAGGACCGAACTGAGATTCGTCGGCGCAAACCTGCTTGAGCTCCGCCGGACGACGATACGACGTCCAGTCGATCTTCCCGGGTTTGGGAAACTCTTCCAGCATCGCCTCGGCCACTTCTTGCGGGAGGAAGTTGTCGAAGTAGATATGTGGGAATGGTTCCGCGTTCAGGTAGCGCTGCCGGTTCTCAACGGCCAGCGATGCGTATTTGCTGTCGTCGAACACATAGGATTGGGTGAGATCGCTGTTGCGGATCGCCTCGGCCATGTTGAAGTCCTTGCTTCGTTTCATGCGAGACGGTCTGGCCCATGACACCATGTCGAAAGGTCGCAGCATCCCGCACGTACACGGGAGTTTCCCGAAAAAACGTTTAAGAAAGACTTAAGACTGCGACCGGGTCTTCATCAAACTGATGTAAAAGCGACATCGATGATGCCCAGGGCCTGGCACAGGGCATTTCCCGGGCGCTCAAAAACCATTGCGAGAAGGAATGACCTCTGTGGTTCCACGCACCGATTTCTCATCCCTCAAGGCCTCGCCCGTACCAGTGAATGGCGACACTTTCTGCGAGAGGTTCTCCTAGAAAGTTAGAGCGAAGACCTCTGTATCTATTGAAAAGGGTTTGCGTCAGGAATGATCTTTCCACTCAGGCGAACGCACGGCAGGACACGCATTCTGCGACGATGGCCAATTGATCGCCCCGGCTATCGCTAAGGCTCGATGCGAGAGCCCCTCCGAATAAGCCACGCCGGACTTGCCTTGGACCCCTAAAGCCTTGGTGCGAGGCCAGAATGCCGAGGCAACCCTGCTTGAATTGTCCGAACTCGAAAATGTCCCAACCGTACGTCAAACAGCGACCGCCTCGGGTTCGGGCCAAGGCGGACGTCTGACATACCTGTTGGCCTTCGCGTGTTGTCAACCACACGTAGCAACACCAGCGCAAAATTGATCTCGTTTTGACCTCGAACGCGCATTATTCGGCTTGTCCAAAAGCTCCATAGAAGTTGCCTCAATATAGCCAAAGCGGCGCAAACAGGCAGACAGGCAGCTTGCCGCACCGCCCCGAGGGGGAGCGAAGGCCCAACCTGCTTAAACAAGGGGCCTACTTGCCTCCGCCCGCGAGTGAAGCTCATTTACGAAGCCGCCTTCAGCTCAAAGACTCGCTATTGGCCAGCCCCCCGGCGCCCGCTGGGAGCGGAATCTTTCTCGGAAGATGGACCACAACGCGTCCAGACCCTTCGGACATATGAGCGAACTCCTTACCAAGACGCTCGATCAAACGCATGTCCTCGCCGTCCACATCCTCCACGCCTTCCAACGAATGATGGGGTAACAGTGCGGTGATGATGCGGAACTTCATGGTGAGGTCCCTTGGCAACGTCGCGGATGTCTCAAGTCCCTTGGCAACAATGTGCTGCGCCAAAAGTTTGAGATCCACTTGCTTGACCGGCCCCTCCACCAGAATGCCGAACATGACCAGGTTCGAATCGGAGATACGACAGACCGTGTCTACCTCGCGGGCCAGGCGGGACAAGCGAGAAGCGGCGACGACCAAAGCCTTCTCACCCGTCTCGCGCCCCATTGCAGCGACAATCTCCTGGTAGTTCGAAAAATCGACCACTAGCAGACCGAGGTGGTGGTCGTACCGTTTGGCCCTGCGAATGGCATCCCGAAGTCGCAACCGCAAAACCGGCACGATGGGAAGCCCGGTCAAGACGTCACTGGTGTCCAGTGCTTTGTAACGGCTACGGTTTTCGTTGAACTCTTTGGCCCTGCGGTGCAGGATGTAAAGCAGCAAAGGGATTTCGATTGCGGATCCGATCAAAACGGCGTATTGCGCCAACCAGCTGTCACCCAGCACGCCCGCAGCTCTGAGCGCAGGAAAAGGGTAACCCAGGTGGACCGGCAAGAACCCAAGGAATAACAAGCCAGAATACCGTTCACCTTGCCGCCAGGTCCAGACGCACAGGTAAATACTGAGCACAACGGATACAAGCCCGTAGAGGTTGAGCACCAGCAATGTCGAGCTATTGGTGACCAACAAGTACACGGCCGGAAAGACGAAACCGAACAAAGACCAAGCAGCGACGCCCCGGTCAAGCACTCTGCTGTAGCGATTGACAGCGCACACCTGTCGTACGAACCAGATACCGCTGGCCGACATCCAAAGCATAAAGATTGAAGCCGAGGCCATCGTCCACCAAGCCCAGTCGGGCCAAAGGTACTGACCGCCAACTCCCGTAAAGCTCAACTGGAACCCCAACATGAAGGCCACGTAACCCATATAGGCCAGGAACACCTTGTCGCGATACAGACGCCAATGGGTCCAACCAAGAAACAATACAAGGAGCCCGAAGCCCGTATAGGCCCCCACCAAGAGCAGGTTCCAAGCACGACTCTGCCTGAGAGATGCCTCGTCGATCAGCGAGAAATCCGGGTTGATCGCAACAGGAAAGTTCTTAACCCTGAGCCAACCTACTTGGGGGTTGTGAGCATTGGTGATTTCGAACAAGGGACTCTTGTCTGGGTGCGTCCATTCGCTGACAGGCAAATCAGCGCCCGCCTGCTGCCGCACCCACTCACCCGATGCTTCATCCTGCAAGTAGAACTCGGCCAGCCGTGTGAAGGCGATGGCGTCCAGTTGCAAATACCAGCGAGTGCTTGTATCGAATGCTGGCAGGTCCATTCTCAGCCACACTGCTCCTTCACCGACTGCGAAGGGTTTGGGGGAAACCATCGGCTTCAATGATGTCCTGGGCAATGCCAGCAAGGTGTTCAGGTCCGCACTGCCCGACTCGTCGATCCAGTAGCTCGTGGCTATTCGTGCCTGTCCTTCCGACAATGCAGCCTTGGCTGTGCCGACGCCGAGCCAGGCGACAAAAAGGCAAATCGCCGCCAACACCAGCGCTCCCCAGGGCCAACCGACTCCTCGAGCGTCTTTGGAGTCCCTTTCTACGAACATTGGGTCCGTCAGATCTCCGGCCTGCTTCATGGAGACCCATCCTTGCCAGGAGAGACGGGATGGGTCACGAGCGGTAGATGCCAATGACCAGGAGTTGTCAGTCTGTCTTCGAGCCTGTTGACCCATTTGGGCTGCAGATTGTCCTCGTGCCATCCTTCAGAGGCCTCCCTCAGAGGGTGCAACACCCGCTCTGGCAAACTCAAGGCAATCGTCTGGTTCAACAAGAACTTCGTGAGCAGGTGGTAGCCCACCACGCGTGTGAGCATGCGCGTGAGGGAGAAATGGGGAACGAACAATCGCACCATCGCATCGATCCCCCAGGCCAGCCCCGTAGTGGTCCAGAACGCTGCCTTGGCGATCCACGACAGATGATCATCGACGCCCACTGTGTCCGCCGCCTTGTCGCCAATGAGCATTCGGGTCATGGGCACTGGAAAATGCTGTATCACTGGCAATCGAATGGATTCGGAAAGAGTCGATATGAGCGCCCTGCCCAGTCCTGGCCGGGCGTCTTCCTGTTCGGGGTGCAGGCGGGCAGATTTTTGGATTGCCGTGAACATTTCTTCGGCCTCTGCCATGGAATGGACCAACAACCTCTCATCGATGCCCAGCACATGTCCCACCACGTTCCACGTGTGGAGCACCGCATCCTCATCGTCCGCCGATAGGCCTAACCCAAGCCTTCGCATTCCGCGCAGGTAGACGTAGCTGAAGGTCAACAAGGTGTAGGCGAGTTCGATCTGATTGCAAGGCAAGCCCTGCGATTCGACGTCCCAGCCGTGCAGCCAAAGTGCCGAGTGCAAATCGTCTTTGGGATTGCCGGCGCCCTCAAGGCGTTCAACCCTGCCTTTGACATCTGAAGGATTGCCACGCAAGACCATGTGCCGGATGGTGGCGTGAATGAGCCTGACCCGCAATATCTGGGCCACTCCCGAGCCAGCGGGGTCGGTGAGCCCCCCTTTGACCATGACTGGAAAGATCATCGCGGCCGTTTGACGGATGCGATGCTCTGTGTGGTCCTCCAACTGACCCGCGATGTGCAGAACCTCCGCGAGATCTGGGAGCACATAGCACTCTGGCAGGCTCGCACAAAACAGCAGCGCGCACGACATTGGGCCATAGTCGATGAACAGGGCCTCTGCTCGTTCGATCTTGGCAAAGTCGGCCCACCGTGGCAGCGCCATGCCGCCAGTCACATAGGCGCGCAGAGCGGCTGCAAGGTCAGCGTCTGCACCAGCGGCTTCGGGCTCCCATCCAGTGAGCGCACCGTTGGTGGTCCACTGGGCCATAAGCTTGTTCGCCTGGGACAGTCGCGCCATGTCGAATTGCCCCTGGGGACCGCTTTTGCCCTTCAGGTGCTCGACCGTATCGTCAGCCAGCGGATCTGCGACCTTGTCGAAGTGGTTGATACGTTCCTGCCAACTCACCTCAGCCCCTCCATGGCGTTCGACCCTCCGCCCGGACTATCAAGCCTCGACCATTGCCTCCAAGAGGAGAGGCAGACTAGCAAGGGAATACCCATGGCGAACACAGCCACGGCCCGGACCTCGATAGGGTCACCTTCCAGGACTTGAAAGATCATTTCTCCGCCATAGGTCAACAAGGGCACAAGCAGCGCGAGGTTGGTGATCTTGGAGGGCTGAACCACCTCAAGTGAACGGATACGGGACATCCACGCTGCGCCGATGATCGAGGCGATAAACATCCAGCCGACAAAGCCCTGCAGCGTTTCGCCAAACCACCCGCCGTCGCGCTTTTCCATGATCCACGCTTTCAGCACAAAAACGAAATAGGGATCAGCTCCCAGGTCGAACGCAGTGACGACCATGGCCGTCAGGAGTATTGTGAGCAAACCGGAACCCAAGCTGGGTCGCGCCAGCACTGGACGCTGCCAAAGAAGCAGGCAGGCCATCACGTAACCAATGAACACCAGCGCGAACCACATGAGGGGAATCACAACGGGAACATCGGCCAATCGCAGGCCGAGCACGTCGGTATAGGTGTAGCGACCGAAGAACCACCCCCTGGAGGACCCCATCTGTTCCGCAAACCATCCAATCGGCAGGGCCACTGTCACAAACCACTGCGTGGCCCTCGCGCCAAGCAGTTGGGTCGATGACCACAGGCAGCCCATGAACATGACCACCGAGGCAATGACCAGCATGGTGGTGGTCAGGCTGCGGCCACTGACAACGGACTCTGCGATCAAGAAAACAGACGCTGCAGCGCCCGCGCCAAGCAAAGCGCGAGTGGTCAAACGCAAAGGGCTCACGGCGGCCTCCTCCTCCGACAATTTGTTGCTCCCTGCATTGTTCCCCTGGGGCATTCTATGTCAGCGCATGTGACAAAAGCATCGCACCCGTCGTGCAAAGTTCACAGAGTTCTCGATGTACAACTCAGGGTTTGCGAGCGCTTCACCTGAAGGTGGGAACAAGGCACACAACCTGGCGGCTCACCTGGGGAAGCATGGCGAATCTGACAGACACACCGGCCGAAGTCGCAGGCAACGTTTTCTGCCCTGACTACGCATTCCATGGAGACGCCATAGCTTTTGCTCGATGGGTCGACGCTACTCTGCCCGGGCAGTGATCGGGCTCAATCGTCCACAACATGTGGTGCAAGCTTGCAACTTGGCACGGGGATGGCAGACAAGGGAGCAGTCGATTCAGGCAAAATAGATGTTTTCGGTTACAAGTAGCTCGGTTCGCGCGCAACTTAGGGGGGCTGCACCATGGATGCAGTGCGGAGCCTGAAGACCTACTCAAATGTCCCAGCAGGGGAGGAAAGAAATGACAAAGATCGTTCTGAAATTCACGTCAGGACTGGACGCCAACAAGGAATACAGTTTCGAGGTTACTCCAGAGATGGCCATCGCCGTGGGTCGCGATCCGGCCAATCAGGTGGTCATTCACGAGAAGGAAGACGTGGTCAGTCGCAAACATGCGATCATTCAAATGGCTGACGCCAGTAAGAATGAAGACCTCGTGGTGGAGGACACCAGCTCCAATGGGGTTTTTGTCAACAGAACACGTGTCAATCAACGACACCCGGTGACCGACGGAGACCAGATCCAGTTCGGCCAGAACGGTCCCGTCCTTCAGATGACGATGGACCCCAAACCCATCAAGGCCACTCGCGTCGTCGATACCGCTGCGCTGATCAAGGCCACGCGACTCGAGACACCTGCCGACTCAGCATCGGCTCCCGGTGCCACCCGCGAAGTTGCCGCTGAGACCCATGTACCTGCGGGCATTGGCAAAGCCACGCTTGAGCGCCGCATCGACGAAGCGACGCTGCAGGTGAAGAAGGACTCGAACAAGAAGATGATCAACGCGGCCGTGCTCGGCGTGGCGGCATTGATCGGTGTGGGCGGATTCGCTTACTACCGCTCCATGCAGCAGGACCAGACCATCGCCCAGCAGGAACAAAACCTGGCTCGTACCGCAGAGTCGTTACAGCAAGCGCAGAAACCCGTGGCAACCGAATTGCGCAATGCATGGGGCAACTCCACGGTCCTGATCGAGGCGAGCTGGCAATTGGTGGAGTACGGTTCGGACCGGGTCGGATATCACCGCTACCGCTGGTACGGGAATGAAAAGTACCCCTTGTACCGCGAGATGCGCGATGGAACCATCCGCCCTGTGGTGACGTTCAACCCCAACGCTGGACTGGCGGCCTTTGGCGGCACGTTGACTGGCACCGGATTTGTGGTCACAGCCGACGGCCTCGTCATGACCAACAAACACGTCTCCGAGCCTTGGTCTGTGCCGTATGACTTCAAGTTCCCAGGCATCGTCGTCCGAAAAAACGGGACGCTCGACGTCATTGAAGAGATGCCAGACGAGCAGAAGAAATGGGTACCAACACGTGATGCCTTCTTCATCGAGGATGGCGTGAGGGGCACCAAGCGCCTGATCGGCCGCAACGTGACTCTCAACGTGGTCTTCCCCAACAGCAGCCTGCGGGTGTCAGCACGCAACAGCACTGGCTCCGACCTGCACGATGTTGCCTTGATCAAGATTGATGTGGCCAAGAACCTCAAGCCTGTCGAACTGAGCGAAGACGCGCACACATCTGTACAGGCGGGCCACAAGGTGGTCCAACTGGGCTATCCGGGCATGCACCCCACACCATATCTGGCCATTCGCCCACAGGAATCTTCACCTGACACCTACAATCGAACCGCGATTCAGGACGTGTCGGTAAACGAGGGCATCGTCAGCAAGTTTGTGCCGCGCATCAACAAGTCAACCGTCGACGCCTTCCTTATCAAGGACATTGGCGATTACATCGAGATGAACGTCAACGACAGCGGTCCAGGAAACAGCGGTGGCCCGCTTTTTGACACGAGCGGCAAAGTCATCGGCCTGTACACGGCCGACGTCACCAAGCGGTCGGGCCCAGGTCAGGTAGCGCTGGCAGTACCGATTCGCTACGGCATCGCGCTGCTCGATCCAACACGTCCTGTCTCTCCTTGAGAACATGGGATTTCTCGGAGACCTCCTGAGGCGGCATCGGCCGAAGCCCACTGCCGTCTCCGTAAGACACGCCTCTGCCACGACACGGCCTCCCATGTCAGTACCATCGGCCTTCCCTGCCTGCTGGGTCGATTCGGCCGCTATCACAGACGTGGGGCTGGTCCGAAGCAACAACGAAGACAACGTTCGTCTGTTGCCCTGCGCGACGCACGGCATCGCATTGGCATTGCTCGCTGACGGTATGGGCGGACATGCATCGGGAGAAGTAGCCAGTGCGATGGCGCTTGAATCCATCATGGAGAGTTATCAGCAAAGACCAACGGGACAAGCGCTGACCGATGCAATCCAGATTGCGATCGAGCAGGCCAACGAAGCAGTTTGGCACCATTCGCAGGGACACCCGGAAACCTCAGGCATGGGGACCACTGTTTGCGCCATGGCGCTTGATGCGCAAGGCATCTTCTTTGGTTGGATCGGAGATAGCCGGATCTACCGCCTGAGAGACGGCCAGTTGCAGCAGCTCACACGAGATGACACGCTGGTCAACCACTTGCTCGACGATGGCATTCTCACGCCTGAACAGGCTGAAACCCATCCGGATGCACATGTACTGTCCCAGGCGCTGGGCACGCACGCAGCTCTGCAGAAGGTCAACGTGCTTGCCCTCGAAGATACTGCTCAGCTGGGAGATGTATTTCTGTTGACAAGCGATGGCATACATGATGTCTTGCCAGCTGAAGCGATGGCGTTGCTGCTGCAAGACGAGAACGTCCACCAGGCCGCGCAGGACCTTGTGAAACAGGCCAAGGACGCAGGAAGCACTGACAACCTGAGCGCTATTGTGCTGCGATTGACCCATCCCAAGGACGTCCAGGCGCCGCTGGCTGCCACGCGCTACTAGATCCCAGTTCTCCTATGCAAATCGGACAAACCGTCGGTCAATATGAAATCACCGCTTTTCTGGGCGAAGGCGCCATGGGAAAGGTGTTTCGCGGCCGCGACACGCAACTGAACCGAGATGTCGCCATCAAGGTCCTTCGTCCCGAGATTTCCTCGAGGCCAGACCTGGTTGAGCGTTTTCGCAACGAGGCCATGACCCTGGCCAGCTTGCACCACAGCAACATCTGCTCGGTCTATGCCTTCATCGAGCATGAAGGACAACATGCCATGGTGCTCCAGCATCTCGACGGTCAGCCGCTGGAAGACATGCTTCGAGAGAAGGGACGCCTCGGCTGGGATGAAGTCAAGCGCATCATGAAAGACGTGCTGTCCGGCCTGCAAGAGGCCCATGTGGCGGGCATCGTTCACCGGGACCTCAAGCCCGCGAACTTGATGGTCACCCCAGCACAAAAGCTCGTGATCATGGATTTCGGCATCGCCAGGGTCAAGAACCAACAACGCGCGACCCGGGAAGGCATGATGGTAGGCACGCTGGAATACGCGTCCCCCGAGCAGATCCGAGGCGAAGATGTGGATGCCCGAAGTGATCTGTACTCGCTGGGCATCATTTGCTTTGAGATGCTCTCAGGCAAGCTGCCCTTCGACGCCAAGACGGACTACGAATGGGTCAAGGCGCAGACCACCGAAACACCCGACTTCTCCGTTCTGTATGATCACGTCGGACGTTCGGTCGTGCAGTTTTTGCGCAAAACACTGGACAAGGCACCCGACAAGCGCTTCGTCTCCGCCGCGGCCATGCTGGCGGCTCTGGAAGACATCAAGGACGCCACCAGACTGTCGCGACCAGGCATCGCCAGTGTGGTCCAGGACACAGCGGCGACGTTGAGTGCGGCCACTCGCCAGTCAGGCGGCCTGGTTGCATTTGTCAAAAACAACCTGGTTCTTTTTTCTGCCAGCGCACTGGTCCTCACCGGGCTGGGATTTGTCGCGTTGACACATCTTCAGCGCCCAACACAATCCATGGTCTCGTCGGAGCCAGCGTCAACCTTCCCCGCGGGCAGCACGAGCATTGATGAAGCGCCACCTGTCGAGCGGACGGCAGCACCGTCGGAGAGCCCGGGCGCTGGACAAGGCGCCTTGCCTCCTATCGGGACGCAAGATTCAACCGGTGAGAGCGCGGCTTTGCAAGCCCTCAAGGAAACGTCTTCTGCTCCTTCTTCCGCGCGCCCAGAAAGAGACGAGCGCAATACCGCTGCTGAGCCGCCACCGGGGCGTCAAAACAGTCCCCCTGCCCCGCCTCCGACACCCGCAGAAAAACCCGCGAAACCAACTGGAGGGTACAACTTCCGGTTTGACAACTGATTGAGTATTGAGATGAGCAGCCGAATGACCATCAAAAGCAAACACGCGCACAAACCCTACGCCGTCCTTCTCGCAGGTGCACTCACGCTTACCGGTTGTGCAAACAATCCCATTCTTGGACTTGAGGACGGAGACAAGGGGGTATTCTTCAAGCGAATGACCCTATCTTGCGTCGCGGGCCAGGAGACTTCGATTGAGTTGTTCGACGTAGCCCTCAGCCACCAGGAGGTTTACCCCGGCGACATCCTGGTGCACACCGTTTCCATCGACCGGTGCGTGAAAGAAGGCACGCCCAATGGTGACCGCATTCCCGTGAAGGTGACTCGACAGATCATGGTAGGTGCTGACGCCGTGGCAAGCAGCACGGAAGATGTCTCCGGACAGATGGACCGCAACGGTATCTGGGAAGTCAAATCCCAACTCAACATCGGAAAGAACCCGCCGGGCCGGTACGCAATCCGAACAACAGTGGAGTCCAATGGGCAGAAGCTGGTTCGGGTCTCACCCTTCACAGTGCTGCGCTAAGCCCGCCTTCTCCAAACCCTGAAGAAAAAAAGCCCGGACCGCAACGTCCGGGCTTTTTTTGCCTTGCTTTGCCAGAAGGATCGACGATCAAAGAAGCTGACTTCTCGACTAACGCTTCTGCGGCGGCAAGTCAGTACAAGACCCGTGCGCCACTTCCGCCGCCATGCCGATGCTCTCTCCCAGCGTGGGGTGTGGATGGATGGTCTTGCCGATGTCCACCGCATCGGCGCCCATTTCGATGGCCAACGCAATTTCGCCGATCATGTCTCCAGCATGGGTACCCACCATACCGCCGCCCAGGATCCTGCCATGCCCGTGGGCCTCAGGTGAGTCGTCGAACAACAGCTTGGTAAAGCCTTCGTCTCGGCCGTTCGCAATGGCGCGCCCTGAAGCCGCCCAAGGGAACAAGCCCTTTTTGACCTTGATACCTTGTGCTTTGGCCTGATCTTCGGTAAGTCCCACCCAGGCCACTTCAGGGTCTGTGTAGGCCACGCTTGGAATCACACGAGCGTTGAAGGCACTTGAAGCCAGAGCCTTGTCTCCCTTGACCTCACCGGCGATCACTTCGGCCGCCACATGCGCCTCATGAACAGCCTTGTGCGCCAACATTGGTTGCCCGACGATGTCGCCAATCGCAAAAATGTGCGACACGTTCGTGCGCATCTGGATGTCGACATCGATGAATCCGCGCTCCGTGACCGACACACCAGCTTTGTCAGCGGCGATCTTCTTGCCATTGGGCGAGCGACCTACCGCCTGCAGCACCAGATCGTATATCCCCTCGCTCTTCTTACCATCGAGCCCCTCGAACTGCACCTTGATGCCTTCTGGCGTCGCCTCGGCACCTACGGTTTTGGTCTTGAGCATGATGTTGTCGAAGCGCCCCTTGTTCATCTTCTCCCAGACCTTGACGAGGTCCCGATCTGCTCCCTGCATAAGGCCATCCATCATCTCGACGACGTCCAGCCGGGCGCCAAGGGTGCTGTAGACCGTGCCCATTTCCAGGCCGATGATGCCGCCGCCAACGATGAGCATCTTCTTTGGGACTGCCGCGAGAGCCAGCGCACCGGTAGAGTCCACCACGCGCGGGTCGTCCGGCAGGAAGGGTAGACGCACAGCCTGAGAACCTGCAGCGATGATGCAGTGTTTGAATTCGACCGTCTGTTTCTGCCCGGTCTTGTCCTGGGCAGAACCTTCCGTCATTTCGACCTCAAGATGGTGGCTGCCAACGAACACGCCATAACCACGCACCACGGTGACCTTGCGCATCTTGGCCATGCCGGCAAGGCCTCCGGTGAGTTTGCCGATAACCTTTTCCTTGTGCGAGCGCAACTTATCGATGTCCAGCTTGGGCGCACCAAAATCCACCCCAAGATTCGACATGTGGCTGACTTCGTCCATGACGGCCGCCACATGCAGCAATGCCTTGGAGGGAATGCAACCCACATTCAGACACACGCCGCCCAAGGTGGCATAGCGTTCGACCAGGACAACCTTCAGGCCCAGATCGGCTGCGCGGAAGGCCGCGGAGTAACCGCCAGGGCCACCACCGAGCACGAGCACATCGCAGGAGACATCTGCGCTGCCCGAGTAGGATGCCGCCTGCGGCTCGGGAGGCTTGGCAGGCGAAGAGACCGGCGCAGTAGCAGATGCAGACTCGGCCTCCTTGGCAGTGCCCTCGTCCTGTGCTTCCAGCGTCAGCAACACAGTCCCTTCGCTGACTTTGTCACCCAACTTCACCTTGAGCGATTTGATCACACCGCCATGCGACGAAGGGATCTCCATTGAAGCTTTGTCGGACTCCACCGTGATCAGCGATTGTTCTGGTGCGATGCTGTCACCCTCTGCCACCAACACTTCGATGACAGCCACTTCGCTGAAGTCGCCAATGTCGGGAACCTTGATTTCAATCAGTGCCATGACTTGCCCCTCTTACAGCAGTACGCGCCGGAAGTCGGCAAGAATTTGACCCAGATAGGCGTTGAAGCGAGCCGCAGCCGCACCGTCAATCACTCTGTGATCCCATGTCAGCGACAACGGCAGCATCAGACGCGGCTTGAACTCCTTGCCATCCCACACAGGTTCCATTTGGCTGCGACAAACGCCCAGGATGGCAACCTCGGGCGCGTTGATGATTGGTGTGAAGTAGCGCCCGCCGATGCCGCCCAGACTGGAGATGGTGAAGGTGGCGCCGCTCATGTCGGCAGGACCGAGCTTTCCATCCCGTGCCTTGGCAGCGAGCTCGCTCATCTCTTTGCTGATCTCGAAGACTCCCTTCTCATCAGCGTTCTTAATCACAGGCACCACAAGTCCATTGGGTGTATCGGCAGCGAAGCCAATGTGCCAGTAGTTCTTGTAGATCAATGCTGAACTGTCGTTCTCAACATCCAGCGAGCTGTTGAACTCGGGGAATTTCTTGAGCGCGGCCACGCAGGCCTTGATCAGGAAAGCGAGCATGGTGACCTTGATGCCCTTCTTCTCGTTTTCCTTGTTGAGCTGAACACGCAGGGCTTCAAGATCCGTGATGTCGGCATCGTCATGGTTGGTGACGGCCGGGATCATCACCGCATTGCGCAGCAGGTTGGCTCCGCTGATCTTCTTGATGCGCGAGAGCTCCTTGCGCTCAATCGGTCCGAATTTGGCGAAGTCGACCTTGGGCCAAGGGATCAGTCCGAGCGCAGCGCCACTGGCACCCCCTGAACTAGAACCCGACGCACTTTGCTGCGCCTTGGTGCTTTGCTGGCCTGCCATCACGGAGCGGGTGAAGCTTTCGACGTCTTCTCGCGTGATGCGGTCCTTCGCGCCAGAACCTTTTACTTCTTCCAGTGGCACCCCAAGCTCACGAGCGAACTTGCGCACGGAAGGTGATGCGTGGGGCAAGCCAGTCATCTTGGCGGTCGCGGGCTGGTGCGAAGCCGCTGGCTGCATGCTGGACGCAGAGGGGACAACCGGCTCCGGTGCGCTCGCAGGTGTAGGGGCTGCCGCAGCAGGAGCGGGCGAAGCCGAAGCTGCTGCATCTCCGGATAACACGGCCACAAGGTCGCCCATGTTGACTTTGTCTCCGACTTTCACGGCCAGGCGAACCACAGTGCCCGCAGCAGACGATGGAATTTCCATCGAGGCCTTATCTGACTCAACGGTGATCAGCGACTGTTCTTCCTTGACCTCGTCTCCCGGCTGAACCAGCAATTCGATGACGGCCACATCGGCGAAATCACCAATATCAGGGACTTTCACCTCGACCTCACCGCCAGACTGAGTGGGGGGTGCAGCCACTGGCGCCGAAGGAGACGCATCAGCGGCTGGAGCGGGCGCGGGTGCTGGAGCTGGCACCTCAGCCTGCGACTCTGCCGTCTCCAGCATGAGCAGCACGGAGCCTTCACTCACCGTATCGCCCAACTTGACTTTGAGCTCTTTGACCACGCCGGCATGCGAGCATGGAATTTCCATTGACGCCTTGTCGGATTCGACCGTCACCAACGATTGCTCTGCCTTGACAGCGTCGCCTGGTTGGACCAGGATTTCGATCACCGCTACATCGGAGAAATCGCCGATGTCGGGAACTTTGATTTCAATCAGTGCCATTTTCTTGTCTCCAGGCCATCAGGCGTTGAGCGGGTTGACTTTGTCGACGTTCAAGCCGTACTTCCGGATGGCTTCTGTCACCTTGGCCATGGGGATGGAGCCCTCATCCGCCAGCGAACGCAACGCCGAGACCACGATGTAGTGACGATTGATCTCGAAGTGCTCGCGCAACTTGCTGCGGAAGTCGCTTCGTCCGAAGCCATCGGTACCCAGCACCTTGTAGCTGCGGCCCTTGGGCATGAACGGACGAATCTGCTCTGCATAGTTCTTGATGTAGTCAGTCGATGCCACCACTGGGCCTGCATGCTTCTCGAGCTGCTGTGCCACAAAGGGGATCTTCTGTTCAGCCTCAGGGTGAAGCAGGTTCCACCGCTCTACGTCCTGACCATCGCGCGCCAGTTGATTGAAGCTTGGGCAACTCCACACATTGGCCGCGACACCCCAGTCTTGCTCCAGCAGCTTCTGGGCCGCCATAGATTCACGCAAGATGGAACCAGAGCCCAATAGCTGTACTCGCGGCGTGAGCTTGGGCCCCTCGCTGCACAAGTACATGCCCTTGATAATCTGCTCTTCGGTGCCCTCTTTGAGGCCCGGCATCGCATAGTTTTCGTTTAGCAGCGTCAGGTAGAAGAACACGTTGTCCTGCTGTTCCACCATTCGCTTGAGACCATGGTGCAGGATCACGCCCACTTCGTGCGCAAAGGTCGGGTCGTAGCTGATGCAGTTGGGAATGGTGCCCGCCAGGATGTGGCTATGGCCGTCCTCGTGCTGCAAGCCTTCACCATTGAGCGTGGTTCGGCCCGAAGTGCCTCCCAGCAGGAAGCCACGTGCCTGCATGTCGCCAGCAGCCCAAGCAAGGTCGCCGATTCGCTGGAAACCAAACATCGAGTAATACACATAGAACGGCACCATGATGCGGTTGGACGTGCTGTAGGACGTGGCCGCTGCTATCCAGCTGCTCATGCCACCGGCTTCGTTGATACCTTCCTGCAGAATCTGCCCCGCCTTGTCTTCCTTGTAGTACATGACCTGGTCTTTGTCGACCGGGGTGTACTGCTGGCCCGCAGGGTTGTAAATGCCGATTTGCCTGAACAACCCCTCCATACCGAAGGTACGCGCTTCGTCCACCAGAATCGGCACCACACGCGGGCCAACGCCTTTGTCTCGGAGGAGCTGGGTCAGAAAACGCACGTAGGCCTGTGTCGTTGAAATCTCGCGGCCCTCCGCGGTCGGCTCGAGCACAGCCTTGAACGTCTCCAGTGGAGGAATTGCAAGTTGCTCATCTGCCTTCACGCGGCGCTTGGGAAGATATCCACCCAAGGCCTGACGGCGCTCGTGCAAATACTTCATCTCCGGTGTGTCGTCCGCCGGCTTGTAGAACGGGATCTTGGACAACTCGCTGTCTGGAATCGGAATATTGAAGCGATCCCGGAAAGCCTTGATGTCTTCATCTGTCAGCTTCTTGGTCTGGTGAACTGTGTTCTTTCCTTCGCCTGCCTTGCCCATACCAAAACCCTTGACGGTTTTGATCAGCATGACTGTTGGCTGGCCCTTGTGGTTCACTGCACGGTGGTAAGCGGCATACACTTTTTGAGGATCGTGACCGCCTCGGCGCAGGCTCCAGATATCGTCATCGCTCAGTTTCGACACGAGCTCCAACGCCTTGGGATCGCGACCGAAGAAGTGCTTGCGTACGTATGCGCCATCATTGGCCTTGAAAGCCTGATAGTCGCCGTCAGGCGTCTCCATCATGATCTTTCGCAAGGCTCCGTCTTTGTCGCGCGCCAGTAGCGGATCCCAATTGGAGCCCCAGAGCAGCTTGATCACGTTCCAACCAGAGCCGCGGAACTCGCCTTCCAGTTCCTGAACGATCTTGCCGTTTCCGCGCACGGGTCCGTCCAGACGCTGCAGGTTGCAGTTGACAACGAAGATCAGGTTGTCCAGATTCTCCCGTGCCGCAAGGCTGATCGCGCCCAGGGATTCCACTTCATCCATTTCACCATCGCCGCAGAAGCACCAAACCTTGCGGTTGCTCGTGTCCGCAATGCCTCGGGCATGCAAGTACTTCAGGAATCGCGCCTGATATATGGCCATGATCGGTCCCAGGCCCATGGAGACAGTGGGGAACTGCCAGAACTCGGGCATGAGCTTGGGGTGCGGATAACTCGACAAACCTTTGCCGTCCACTTCTTGGCGGAAGTGGAGCAGTTGCTCTTCAGTGAGGCGTCCTTCGAGGTAGGCACGTGCGTACACGCCGGGAGCCACGTGACCCTGGATGTACAAGCAGTCACCACCGTGGTTTTCGCTCTCGGCGTGCCAGAAATGGTTGAAGCCGGCGCCAAACAAATGTGCCAGCGACGCAAAAGACCCGATATGTCCGCCCAAATCTCCGCCGTCTTCAGGGTGATGGCGATTGGCTTTGACCACCATGGCCATGGCGTTCCAGCGCATGTAGGCGCGCAGACGTTCCTCGATCTCGATGTTGCCAGGACATCTTTCTTCCTCATCTGGCTCGATCGTGTTCACGTAGCCCGTGGTGGCCGAGAACGGCAGGTCAATGCTGTGCTGGCGAGCCTCTTCAAGCAATTGCTCTAGCAGCGCGTGCGCCCGTTCGGGGCCTTCTCTTTCGATGACCGCAGCCAGTGCATCCAGCCATTCGCGCGTTTCTTGCGGGTCCATGTCATCGAGTTCCACGGGGGTGAGTGTGGCCATGTTTGTCTCCTGTTTGAACTTACAAATCGGGCTTATGGCCCGAACATGTTCGCATTCTCACACAAACTTTTCTAGATTTCAATATGTGCATCTTCATTTCATTATGTGGTTTTGAAGAGCCGATTAAATGAACGGACGAGTCTTAGAAGACAGCCGTCTCACGTAGACTTGTCAGCCACATGGTTACGCCACTCCCCCCTCCTCCATCTGACCTCAGCCGTTCGACCAGCACTCCTTGGTGGAAGCGCTGGTGGCGGGCGCTTCCACCCAATCGCCAGGACCGGGTGGCCACTTTGGTGCCTGTACTGGCAGTTCTCTTGTTCCTGGCGGTCATTGGCCTGGCCATGACCTACCTCCACCTTGAAGAGCTCGACAGGGAACAGGAGGCCGTCACCCGGGATGTCGAATATGCGCAGCAACGGCTTCGATTGCGCCTGCTGGAGCGGCAGGAACAATTGATGCGTCTTGCGCGCGACCTTGGCAGCAAAGAGATCGAGTTGAGCGACTTCGTCTTCCAGGCGGAATCGCTCATCAATCAGTATCCCGAGCTGCAAGCAGTCACCTGGGTCGACAACAAGCGCACTGTGGTGGCAAGCTACACGTCCCCAAGCGCTCCCGTCCGCATGATGCGGGCAGCTGGCACATCGCTCAGCGCAGAAGACACCGATGGCTCATTCGAGCTGGCCAGAGACCTTCGTCAGCCGATCTACTCCCGACCACTGGGCGACGAACCACACCAGACAGTGTTGCTGCTACAGGTACCGCTGGCAGACCAGGGCAGATTCACCGGCACCATCATGGGCGAGTACTCCATCGATGGATTGCTGCGCTTTGGTGTGCCTTCTGAAGTCATGGCCAAATACGCCGTCGCACTGGTCGATGAGAACGGCCGGGTACTGGCAGGCAGCTTGCAGGCACCAACCCC
>JBNKNN010000201.1:0-5859 GCA_050293865.1 Hydrogenophaga sp.
CCAGGATAATCAATGGCAGTTGCATCGTGATACTGATGATGTGTCTTGGGCCACCGAGTCCGGCGTGTTCTGCGGCTTCTGTGCGGGCCTGGCGGGGCTGTTGATCAGTTCAAACGTCAAAAGCGCCGATGGCAACAACGCCGGCTTGCTGATGGAGCTGGATGCCATTCTGGCCGTGACGCTAGGTGGAACGGCTTTGACGGGTGGCCGCTTCAGCCTCATGGGCACGGTCATTGGCGCCTTGATCATTCAAACCCTGACCTACGCCATCTATTCCCTGGGTGTCCCCCCCGAAATCAACCTGGTGGTCAAGGCTGCCGTGGTGTTTGCCGTCATGCTCCTGCAGTCTCCTTCCTTTCGCAGTGAAGTCTGGGCTCTGGTCCGGCGCACTGGTTCCACGGAGGTGGCCCGATGAGCATGGCCTCCAACGCACTGGCCCAGGAGCAGAAAAGAGCGGAAGCCCCTTCGCCACCAGCCCGTCGCCGGTTCGACCTGCGCTTCCTGCCCCTGGCGGCGACCATCAGCCTGTTCGTGTTGATGTCACTCATCGGCGGCAGCCTGTACGAGGGCTTTCTGTCGCCTCAGGTCTTCTTGAACCTGCTGATAGACAACAGCTTCCTGATCATCGTCGCCGTGGGAATGACGTTCGTCATCCTGACTGGCGGCATTGATCTCTCGGTCGGATCGGTGGTGGCCTTGACCACCATGGTCATGGCCACTCTGGTGGAGCACCATCACTGGTCATTCTGGTCCGCTCTGCCCGTGGTACTTCTGATGGGCGCCTCGTTTGGTGCGTTCATGGGATTCCTCATCGAGCGATACCGACTACAGTCATTCATCGTCACGCTCGCTGGCATGTTCCTCGCTCGCGGTGTCTGCTATCTCATCAGCATTGATTCGATCAGTATCTCGGATGAACCCATGTCCGATCTCGCGCTGTGGCGGTGGTGGATCACGGAAGACGCTTCCATTTCGCTAAGTGCAGTGATCGCTCTGGCATGTGTGATCGTGGCAGTCTGGATCGGGCATAGCACGTCGTTCGGGCGCACCGTCTATGCCATCGGCGGCAACGAGCAGTCAGCCATTCTGATGGGGCTCCCCGTGCGCAGAACCATCGTGGCTGTCTACGCGCTCTCCGGCTTGTGTTCTGCCCTCGGGGGCGTGACTTTCACCCTGTACATGCTGTCCGGATACGGGCTGCACGCCAACGGAATGGAGCTCGACGCCATCGCCGCAGTCGTGATCGGCGGCACGCTACTGACCGGCGGCGTGGGCTACGTCTTCGGCTCCCTTTTTGGCGTATTGATGCTCGGCCTCATTCAGACCTTGATTGCTTTCGACGGAAGTCTCAGTTCGTGGTGGACGCGCATCTTCGTCGGAATGCTGCTGTTTGTTTTTTGCCTGTTGCAACGCCTACTGACCCGCAAGGCCGACTCGTCCCGTGCGGGTTGAGTCACTCTGAAGAACACCTCAAGAGTCACACCGATCATGACCCAACGAAAAATGAAGCTCCGATCTTCCGAATGGTTCGGCACCGCCGACAAGAACGGATTCATGTATCGAAGCTGGATGAAGAACCAAGGTCTGCCCGATCATGTCTTTGACGGCCGCCCCATCATCGGCATCTGCAACACCTGGTCGGAGTTGACACCATGCAACGCCCACTTTCGAAAGTTGGCGGAACACGTCAAGAAGGGCATCCTGGAAGCTGGCGGCTACCCTGTGGAGTTCCCCGTGTTTTCGAACGGAGAGTCGAACCTGCGGCCCACTGCCATGCTCACCAGGAACCTGGCTGCGATGGATGTGGAAGAGGCCATTCGGGGCAATCCGATTGATGGCGTCGTGCTGCTGGTCGGCTGCGACAAGACCACTCCCGCACTCTTGATGGGCGCTGCCAGTTGCGACTTGCCAAGCATTGTGGTCACCGGAGGCCCGATGCTCAATGGAAAGCTCGAGGGAAAGGACATCGGCTCCGGTACGGCCGTCTGGCGCTTGCACGAAGAGTTCAAGGCGGGAGAGATTTCTCTGCATCAGTTTCTGGCCGCCGAAGGTGGCATGTCCCGGTCGGCAGGCACATGCAACACCATGGGCACAGCCTCCACCATGGCCTGCATGGCTGAAGCACTGGGAACGTCATTGCCGCACAACGCGGCCATTCCAGCAGTGGATTCCAGGCGCTACGTCCTGGCTCACCTGTCGGGGCAGCGAATCGTGGCCATGGTGCATGAAGACCTGCGCCTGTCCAAGATTCTCAATCGGGAAGCATTCGAAAATGCCATCAGAACCAACGCGGCGATAGGCGGTTCAACCAACGCTGTCATCCACCTCAAGGCCATTGCCGGACGTGTGGGCGTAGACCTGGATCTCGAGGACTGGACACGCATCGGAAAGGGAACGCCCACGCTTGTAGACCTGCAGCCTTCGGGGCGTTTCCTGATGGAGGAGTTCTATTACGCAGGGGGACTTCCTGCCGTTTTGAGGCGCCTTGGTGAGGCAGGGTTATTGCCTCACCCCAGCAACCTGACGGTCAATGGCCACACGCTCTGGGACAACGTCAAGGCCGCCCCCATCTACAACGACGAGGTCATCAGGCCACTGGGCTCGCCGCTGGTTGCCGACGGTGGCATCTGCGTCTTGCGTGGCAACCTGGCGCCGCGCGGTGCCGTCCTCAAACCATCTGCTGCGTCCGCACACTTGCTGCGCCACCGAGGGCAAGCCGTCGTGTTCGAGAGCTTCGAGCACTACAAGGAGCGCATTGCAGACGAATCGCTCGAAGTCGACGCAAGCTCTGTGCTGGTCATGAAGAACTGCGGACCCAGGGGGTACCCCGGAATGGCCGAGGTAGGCAACATGGGTTTGCCGCCGAAGCTGCTGCGGCAGGGTATCAAGGACATGGTACGCATCTCGGACGCCCGCATGAGCGGAACCGCCTACGGCACAGTCGTGCTCCATGTCGCTCCCGAGGCAGCAGCAGGCGGCCCCTTGGCAGCCGTGCAGGACGGCGACTGGATAGAGCTCGATTGCGACGAGGGGAAGCTGCACCTCGACATCAGCGACGAGGAACTGGCGCGTCGCCTGACGCAATTGCGGCCGCGCGAACCCGTCATGAAAGGTGGCTATCAACAACTCTATGTCGATCACGTGCTGCAGGCCGACGAAGGCTGCGACTTCGATTTTCTGGTGGGTTGCCGCGGAGCCGCGGTTCCTCCGCATTCCCATTGAGTACGGGCGCCTGCCACGACGTCACAACGGCCTCGCTCCCGCCCCCCATTCGCTACACAGTCCTCGCCATGCCAAGCCCCTCAGTTTCTTCCAAGTCATCCGCTGCGCCCCGATACCAGGGAATCTTTCCGGTCGTACCCACCACATTCCACGCCGACGGCACACTGGACCTGGAGAGTCAAAAACGGTGTCTTGATTTCATGATCGATGCGGGCGTGGACGGACTGTGCATTCTGGCCAATTTCTCGGAACAGTTTTCCTTGTCCGATGATGAGCGGGAACTGTTGACGCACACGTGTCTGGACCATGTGGCGGGTCGTGTCCCCGTCATCGTCACAACGACACACTATGGCACCCGAGTCTGTGCCGAACGCAGTCGCCGCGCCCAGGAACTGGGTGCGGCCATGGTGATGATCATGCCTCCCTATCATGGGGCGACCTTCCGCGTTCCGGAACCCCTGATCCATGAGTTCTACGCCCGCGTCTCAGATGCCATTGATATCCCGATCATGGTGCAAGACGCTCCCGCATCCGGCACCGTCCTGTCGGCACAGTTTCTTGCCAACATGGCCAGGAACATAGAGCACCTGGCCTACTTCAAGGTGGAGGTTCCGGGCGCCGCCAGCAAGTTGCGTGAGCTGATCCGTCTGGGTGGCAACGCCATTGAAGGCCCGTGGGACGGCGAAGAAGCCATCACGTTGCTGGCTGACCTCGACGCGGGCGCGACCGGGGCGATGACGGGGGGAGGCTTTCCTGATGGCATCCGACCCATCATCGAAGCCCACCGAAGGGGTGATCACGAGCAAGCCTTTGAGCAGTACCAGCGATGGCTTCCTTTGATCAACCATGAGAACCGACAGGGCGGCATTCTGACCGCAAAGGCCTTGATGGCCGAGGGCGGCATCATCCGCTGCGAAGCAGGAAGGCATCCGTTCCCAGCCATGCACCCTGCGGTCAGGGAAGGTTTGATGGCCATCGCACGGCGACTCGACCCGATGGTACTGCGCTGGGCCAGGTGACATGGGCTCCAATGGCAGTGGCGCAGCGACCAGTCTGATCGGTATCGACTGGGGAACATCATCGGTCCGCGCATTCCGACTGGGCCGACAGGCTGAGCTGCTGGAGCAGCGACGCAGCGGGCACGGAATCATGCATCTGCCCCCAAACGATGGTCAGCCCGGGAACTGGTCGCGCGCAATGGCGTTCGAGAAGGCATTGCAAGACCTTTGCGGCGATTGGATGGAGGATTCTCCGAGCACTCCAGTCATTGCCAGCGGCATGATCGGAAGCGCCCAGGGGTGGCATGAGGCGCCCTATCTGAGTGTGCCCTGCCACCCACTGGAACTTGCGCATGCTCTGACCACCATTGACCGCGGACCAGGATGCTCTCCCATCCATGTGATCGGTGGTTTGCAGCAAACGGCCCCTTTCGCCAATGTCATGCGAGGAGAGGAAACCCAGGTACTGGGTGTGTTGCGATTGCTCGCCGCCAGCGCAAGCCGGCCTCACGGTCCCTGGCTCATCGGCTTGCCCGGGACCCATTCAAAGTGGGTTTGGGTAAGCGAAGAGGGTCGTGTCACCCGGTTTGAAACCGTTATGACGGGCGAAGTGTTCGGCTTGCTCCGCCACCACAGCCTGTTGGGAAAGACCATGGCGACTCGCGCAGGGGGCACTTCGCCTATCGACGCATTCCGCCAGGGCCTGGCGATGGCACGAAGCGCCGAGGGCCGTCTCGGCGTGCTCTCCGACATCTTCAGCACCCGGGCCTTGTCACTGAGCGGACAGTTGGCGCCAGACGAACAGGCCGACTACCTCTCAGGTGTGATGGTCGGTCACGAAGTGATCGCCCTTGTCCACCAGATCAAACATGACGTGCAGCCTCCCGTCGTGCTGTGCGGCGACCACGGTTTGTGCGAACGCTATCGGGCAGCCTTGACCGAAGTCGGCGTGGAGCCTTTTGCTCAGTTCACAGACGCATGCGCTGAGGGTCTGTGGTCCATTGCCGACCATGCTCACCTCCTCGATGCGTCGCACCAGTCTCCGGCCGCCTCGCCATGACCCCACACCTGACCGCTCGACCCGTTGCTCCCGCCGTTCATGAAGCTCTTGCCGGCTGTCCGCTCGTGGCCATTTTGCGCGGCGTCTCGCCAACTGACGCTGTGTCGGTGGCGGAAGCCCTGGTGGAAGCTGGCTTCACTTTGATCGAGATCCCCCTCAACTCGCCCGATCCCTTTCGCAGCATTGAAGCCGTGCGAAGACACCTGCCGGCGAGCGTCTGCATCGGTGCTGGCACTGTCTTGCACCCTCAGTTGTGCGCAGACGTGGCACAGGCGGGAGGGCAATGGGTGGTCATGCCCCATTCGGATGCTGACATCATTCGCGCCGCATCCACTCGGGGGCTCAGTTGTGCTGCAGGTGTCGCCACGCCCACCGAGGCTTTTGCCGCTTTGAATGCGGGGGCCGACATGCTCAAACTGTTTCCCGCGGAGATGCTGCCACCGCCCGTGGTCAGGGCATGGCGCGCAGTCATCCAGGACTCCGTGCCTCTGCTGCCGGTAGGGGGAATCCGCCCGGAGAGCCTGAATGCCTACATGAGCGCAGGAGCAACCGGCTTTGGGCTGGGTTCGGCCTTGTATC
>JBNKNN010000202.1:0-23156 GCA_050293865.1 Hydrogenophaga sp.
TGTCACGTTTACCGTCCAACACAGTGCCTTCACAGCTGAGCCGAAGTTAATACGTTAATATTAACTGACGCTTCGCCGGTGCCGGGGCCATACAAGGAGCAATAGGCGGCCAAGCGTTCAGCTCTGCGCTGGTAAAGCAAGCTCAAAACCCTTTCTCCGTTCGAGGCGTTCTCGGGCAGCCAGTGCGGGAGGCATTGCCCCCTTGGTCAGCGGCTTCGCAAATGGCAAAACGAATCCGGAGAAGCCAACCGTGATAGCCCCGAACATTCACTCCTGCGAGCAGAACGCCTGTGCGCATGCTGATGGGCTTTTTGCGAAGCTGGGTTAGACACATCGGAATCAGCATGTCATTCAATCACCGCTACCTTTGGAGCACCGCCTTCATCTCGAACCTCATACGCACTGAGCGTCTTTCGGATGAGGCCGCTTTCCGCTATTTCTTTGCGATCATGGTCTTTGATTGGTTGCAGTTCACGCTCATTGCCACCACACCAATGCCCAATATCAGCCCATGGTCCACAGTGGGTTCCTGGTCCACCTTCGTTGTTACTGTGTTTGGCCTTTTGTACCTTCATCGCATGAACGGTGGGCGCAGTGGCAGGCAGTTTCTACAACGCTATTTCCCTTTGTCCGTAACGGTTGGCTGGAAGTTCGTGGCCGCAATGCTCATCGTCTTGTGGCTCATCCCCGTCGCTTTGGCAGGTCAAAGCATCCAATTTCTGGGATGGAGCGCTACCGTCGCGCTCACAGTCATCAATATCCTCATGTTCTGGCGCATAGGCTCTCACCTCAAGGCGCTTTCCATTGAAGCATGAGCCAAAGCCTTCAATGTCGCCCTTCAAAACCAAACAAACGATCGATTGAGCGCGTTGGGGCAAAGCACCTGTTGTCCTACAGGGTTGTGCGGTTAGCATCGAGCCCAAAGCGGCCTGACGCGTTGACGCATGGTCAACCTGCGGCAGGCTCATGAAGCGCTACGCTTTGCCTTCAACCCCTATCCAAACCAAGGTGCAATTCAGACATGAGCGGTGAGCAGCCCAACAATCCTTTGCATGGGGTCACGCTTGAGATGGTGGTCTCAAGCCTTGTCGAGCAGTACGGCTGGGACGGACTCGCCAGACGGATCAACATCAACTGCTTCAAGAAGGACCCATCGGTGAAATCCAGCCTCACGTTTCTGCGCAAAACGCCGTGGGCCAGAGAGCAGGTGGAGAGTTTGTATGTCTCCACTGTCGTTTCACGCAGCAAGAAGAAGAAAGCCTAGACCGGCGATGCTGCGGGTGTATCGAAGGCATCTGCAGACGCGCCATTGGCAGGCGTTTGGGTTGTAGCCAAATGGTTCGGGCCAAGCCCGCAGCGGTATCGAAAACGACGAAACGAATTAGGAGGAGCGCAGCCGTGATACACCCGAACAACTACTCTCATGAGCAGAACGCCGGTGCGTCTGCTGATGGGTTCTTTGTGCATTTGCGCCGTACGTTATGAATATCCCGATTGGAATCGATGGTTGCATCGTGAATGGTCCCGGCGTCGGTCATTTCGTGCGCGTTGAGGACGATCGAGCCAGTACCGGTGGGTTCTTGATCTTCGAGTGGTGGGAAGGGGCAGATGGACCGAATGCGAAAGGGGCTTTTGATGTGTGGGTGGAAAGTGAAAGCGCGCTGGAAGGCTTCTTTGAGGAGTCCAAGTGGTTGGTGAAATGGGCTGGCTGATGAAACCAGTTGGCGCACGCATGATACCCACCGTGGTCCGTGCGGCAGGCCGCCGGATCCGTCTGCCTTCAGCTTCTGTCCAACGCCACCGCTAGGTGCTTGAGATGCGCCCCACGTGCCCTAACGCCGATTCACCAACACAATCCCCACGCCAACGCCCACAAGTGCCAGCACGAGTTGCAGGGTCAGGGGTTCGTTCAGCAGCACCACGCCGAACACCAGTGCAAACAGGGGCGTCAAAAAGGTGAAGGTCGCCATGCGCGTGGCGGGGTAGTGGCGCAGCATCCACATCCAGGTCAGGTAGGTGGCAAAAGCGCCGACGGCGGTTTGCAAAAAGACCGAACCCCAGGCCAGAGCGGAATAGTCGAACGACCAGGTTTCGCCGAGCAGGGCGGAGAGCGCCGGGGTGACGAGTGCGGTCACGCCCAATTGGTAGAACAGCGACTTTTCTGCCGAGAGTGTGGCGACGGCGGTGGTGCGGATGGCGACGGTGGTCAGGCCCCAGGCCATGCCGGCGCCCAGGCCCATGAGGTCGCCAATCCATTGATTGTCTTCAGCAGCCGGGTGGGGGCCTGTAAAGCCTTCGCTGAAGGCAATGGCGACGGCTGCAAATGCAATGGTGAGACCCATCCATTGCGTGCGCCGCATCGATTCGCCAGGCACGAAGCGGGGCAACAGAATGGCCACCCAAAACGGGCTGGTGTAGAGGAACACGGTCAGGCGCGACGCGCTGGTGTGGCTCAGGCCCAGGTAGATCAGGCAGAACTCGATGGCGAACAGGCTGCCCACCAGCATGCCACCTTTGAGTGAGCCGTCGCGCTGGAACAGCTTCACCCCTCTGAACTGGCACCACAGCCACAACAAGACCACAGCACCAGCAAAGCGTATGCTGGCCTGCCACAGGGGTGCAATCTCGCTGGAAGCGAATTTGATGAGGATTTGCTGAAAACCCCAGAAAGCGCAGCAGCCGATCAGCAGGCCGATCGCGAGGGAATCCAGATGCGTCTTCCGCTCGTATGTCATGGCAGGTGTCGAGGCCGGTCTGCGGATCGGTCAGAGTGAATGATCGGTGTAGAAGCGGCCACCGTGGTAGAGCAGGGGGGAGCCCTGGTGTTTGTCGCAGCGCTCCACCTCGCCCACGAAGATCACGTGGTCGCCTTCCTGATGCTGGCTGCGATTGAAGCACTCGAAAGTGGCCATCGCGCCAGTGATGAGCGGCGCGCCATTGTGGCCATCGGTGAAGGACACACCGGCCCAGCGATCGATGCCCTTGGTGGCAAAGCGCATCGCCAGGGCTTCTTGCTCTGCTGCAAGGATGTTGATGGCGTAGTGCTGCACGCTGGCGAATGTGGACATGGAGCCGGCATTGCGCGAAAGGCTCCAGAGCACCAGTGGTGGCTCCAATGACACCGAATTGAACGAGTTGGCCGTCATGCCCACCAGTTCGCCTCGCTCGTTGCGGGCGGTGACGATGGTCACGCCAGTGGCGAAGGTGCCCAGTGCCGATCGGAACTGCGCAGGGGTGAAGTCCGGCTCGCGGGCTTTGGCTGGCTGCCCCATGGTGGCGGTGGCGATGGGTGGGCTTGATGACATGAGGCAATGCTAGCCCAAGCCTGCCCTCATAATGGTGTCACCTTCGTGAGACCTTTGGCGCCAGCGGGCAATTTCCAGCCTGACGGTGCTGGCCGGTTCGCCGTCGGTGCCTTGCCCTGTGCCCGTTTGTTGTTGCTGTCGTTGCCGATTGATGTCCGATCCTTCCTCGCCGTCATCTCCACCACCCCCACCTCCACCGCCTTCGTTGTCGACGGCAGCCTTCTCACCCGGGCACGCATTGCCGCATTTCTCCACACTGGGCAGTGGATCGACGGTGTTGATGCTGCACGGCGCAGGGGGTGGGCATCTATCCTTCTCGCCGCAGCTGGAGGCCTTTGCCAGCGCGGGCTACCGGGCGGTGGCCTGGGACATGCCAGGCTATGGGTACTCGGCGCCTGTCGAGCCCTTTACCTTCATGGGTCTGGCCAGACGCTGCATCGATCTGATCGAAGCCTTGAAGTGCGATGACGTCTCCCTGCTGGGGCACAGCATGGGTGGCATGGTCGCGCAAGAAGTGGCCTTGCGTCGGCCGGACCTGGTCAAGCGCCTGATTCTGTGTGGAACCAGTGCGGGCTTTGCCCGCCGCAGTGACGGTACGGTTGCCGAGGACTGGGCACAACGCTTCGTGGACGACCGCACCCGTTTGCTCGATGCCGGCGAAGGCATGGCCAGGCTGGCCGAGCAACTGGTGCCCGCCATGGTGGGGCCTCAGGCCGAGGCCGAAGGTGTGCGCATGGCCATGCACTGTCTTGCCGAGGTGCCGGAAGCCACCTACCGGCGTGCGCTGGAGTGCATCACCACGTTTGATCGCCAGTCTGCCCTGGGTCATCTGAGCATGCCGGTGTTGCTGGTGGGGGGCTCCAACGACCGTGTGGCTCCGCCGGTCTACATGCGCCAAATGGCGCAAGCCATGCCCAGAGCACGATATGAAGAAATCGACGGAGCCGGTCATTTGATGCACCTGGAAGCACCCGAAGCATTCAATGCTTGCGTGCTGTCCTTTTTGCGTGAACCAGTGCTCGGCGCCCACCCCGGCTTGCAATGATGGCGAAAGGGTGTGCCGTCGCGGCTGGCTAAAATTCGGCATGGTTTTGAACAATGCCTTCCCAACTCTGGTGTTGGGTGTTGCCCTTTCGCTGATGGCGGCGGGCAACGCCGCGCTGGCACAGCCGGGCAGCGCCACGCACGTTCGTGGCCCTGGTCACCCCTACGCCGACCTGCCTGGAACAGGTCCATGCCACGAATACGTTGCGCGCCTTCCGAACGTGAAGATGCCACTTTGCAAGTCGGCCGCTCTGGTGCCTACGGTGGGCCGTTCGGTGCAGGGCCGCACGCTGTATCAGCGCGATGTGGTGGCTGCCAACCCCAGGCTCAAGGTGCTCGTCATTGGTGCCATGCACGGCGACGAATTGTCCTCTGCTGCCGTGGCCTTGCACTGGATTCAGCATGCGACTGAAATGCCGTCCAATGCGCATTGGCGGTTCATCCCCGCGCTGAACCCCGACGGCTTGATGAAGCGTCCGGCCACGCGCACCAACGCTGCCGGCGTAGACCTCAACCGAAACTTCCCCACCCCCGACTGGGAGCGCGATGCCCACAAGTACTGGGAAAAGCGCACCCGCAAGGACAAGCGACGCTACCCGGGCCCACGGCCACTGTCAGAGCCGGAAAGCCAGTACTTGTATGACGAGATCCAACGGTTCGAGCCTGATCTTCTGGTCAGCATTCACGCGCCCTACGGTGTGCTCGATTTCGACGGACCCACGGTGCCTCCTGACCGGCTCGGGCGACTCTATCTGGACCAGGTCGGCATTTATCCCGGCAGTCTGGGCAACTTCGGCGGTGTGCATATAGGCATGCCGGTGGTGACCGTGGAGCTCAACAGTGCCTTCCGGACACCGCTGAACGCCGAGATGCGCCAGATGTGGCTTGATCTGCTGCGCTGGATGAGCGAGCACGTCAAGCCCGACGATCATGATCGGGCACGGCCGATTCCGGTGGATGGCAGCCAGAAGGATCGGCAGCAGAAGCTGAAGAAAACCAGCTGAGGCATGGCGGGTCAGATCAAACAGAGACCCAGGTAGTACCCCAAAAAGTCCGGGACGACCGACATGTCCCGGGCTTGTGTTTGGTTGGCATTCTCAGTGCCCGTAGAAGTGGAACCCTGGCATCTCCGGCATGATGCCGCTGATGAGCTCTGCCAGCGCCTTGCCCGACCCTGCGCCGTGCGTCCAGCCCAAGGTGCCATGGCCAGCATTGACCCAAAGGCCGTCAACGCCGAGCACGCGCCCGATGATGGGCACGTTGGTGGGCGTAGCCGGGCGCAGCCCGCACCAGTAGTGCGGCGTGCCGCCTTTTTCGGGCGTGCGTGTGTCCGCTGCCCCTGGGAACACTTCTTCGGTTCGTTTGAGCAGCATCTCGCAGCGGGCACGCGCCAAAGGCGTGTGCAAGGAATGCCCATAGCCGCTGAGCTCTATGGTGCCGGCCACGCGCAGGCGGTCTCCCAGTCGGGTGAACGCGATCTTGCGTTCGTCGTCGATCATGCTCACGAAGGGTGCCTTGCGCTGCTTGAGCAAAGGCAGCGTCACGCTGTACCCTTTGCCGGGGTAGATGGGAAGTCGAATTCCCAGCGGTCTGAGCAGCCCCGGGGTATGGCTGCCGCAGGCCACGACGACGGCATCGCCATGCAGTTGGCGGGCGCGGCGCGTGGCACGTTCACGCAAGCGAACGCTGCGGGCGGCATCGTCCGTCACATCGACCCCCTCCACCTCATGGCCGAACACCATTTCTGTCCCCCTCTGCTGGCACAGCAAGGCCAGGCTTCGGGTGAACTCGTGAGCGTCGCCGGTTTCGTCGGTGTCGGTGTATGTGGCGCCGACAATGCGTGAACCAAAATTGGCCAGTGCTGGTTCGATCTTCACCAGCTCACTGGCAGAGACCACACGCCGCTCAATGCCGTATGCCTCCATGCTGCGTGCGTCAGCAGCGGCGGCATCAAAAGAGGCTTGGTCACAATAGAAATGGGCGATGCCTCTTTCCAGTCGGTGATAGGCGATGCCCGTCTGCGCGACCACCGCCTTGAGGGCACGGTGGCTGTATGTGCCCAGCGCCGAGAGTTGCGCGACATTGCGTGCGAAGGCTTCATCATTGCACTCTCGCAAGAAAGCCAGGCACCACCGCCACTGGTCAAGGTCGAGTCTGGGCCTTAGAAGCAGCGGAGACGTGGAAGAGAACATCCATCGGATGGCTTTCAGAGGGGTGCCCTTGCTGGCCCAGGGCTCACAGTAGCTCACCGAAATCTGTCCGGCGTTCGCGTAACTGGTTTCCAGTCCGGCGCCATCCTGCCGGTCCACCAGTGTGACCTGATGACCAAGGTTGAGCAAGTGCCAGGCGGTACTCACACCGATGATGCCTGCACCCAGAACGATGACGTGCATGTGCCGCTTCCAAAACCGTGCGGGACAGCGTTTGCCACCATGGCATAACTTCCCACTTAAGAGCAAGTATGCGGGCAGAAGGCGGAAGCGAGAAGCCGCTGTGGCAATATCCTCCTGCTACGGACTGGCTAGGGCTTGCAGCGGCACCCGCAATCGTTCAGTGAGCGAGACCGTGGGAACGTTGCCTTGGAGGCCTTTGTTTGAGCGCGTCCATACCGGCAAAGTCGAATGCCATGGCAGGAACCTCACCGCTGATCAGCTCGGCCATGGCTTTGCCAGAGCCGGCGCCGTGCGTCCAACCCAGCGTGCCGTGCCCGGCGTTCACCCAGAGTCTGTCCACTGGCGTTTTGCCAATGAGGGGGATGTTGGTCGGGGTGGCCGGGCGAAGGCCGCACCAGAACTGCGGATCGCCGCCTTGTTCCGGCGTGCGGGTGTCAGCCACGCCCGGGAACACCTCTTCGATTCGGCGCACCAGCATCTGTGCGCGGGTGCGGGCCAACGGAGTGTCCAGTGAAAGATCAAAGCCGCCGAGTTCGATGGTGCCTGCCACGCGCAGGCGATCGCCGAGGCGTGATATCGCGATCTTGTACTGGTCGTCGATCATGCTGACCTGGGGCGCCAGCTCCGGCTGGTTCAGGCGCAAGGTGGCGCTGTAGCCCTTGCCTGGGTAGATGGGCACCTTGACGCCCACACGGCGCAGCAATGCCGTGGAGTAGGAACCGCAGGCCACCACGTAGGCGTCAGCTTTGAGTGTCTGGGTCTTGCCCGTATGCTGGTCGCGCACCTTGACCCCTTCAGCGCGGCCGGCTGATGCATCGATGGATTCGATGTCGTGACCCATGAGGGCCTGCAAGCCGAGCGCACAGCAGCGCTCCATCAACGTTTGCGTGAAGACGCGACAGTCCCCCGATTCATCGGATTCGGTGTAGGTGCCACCCACAATGCTGTCGGCAAAGGCTTGCAGGGCAGGTTCGATGCGCAGCAACTCGGCCTTGTCGACCACGCGGCGTGCCACCCCGTGACGGCGCATGACTTCAGCGGCGTCACCGGCGTCATCAAACGACGCCTGACTGGTGTAGTAATGGGCAATGCCCTTGGTGAGGCGGTGGTAAGACACGCCCGTTTCTGCCACGGTTTCCCTCAGCGCCTGGTGGCTGTAGTTGCCCAGGGCGACCAGTTGGGCCACGTTGCGCTCGAAGGCCGCGTCATGGCACTGGGCCAGAAAGCGCATGCCCCAGGCCCACTGGGCCGGGTCGAGCTGGGGGCGGAATTTCAGAGGACCTTCTGGGTCGAAGAGCCACTTGAGTGCCTTGAGCGGTGCATGGCGATTGGCCCATGGCTCGCAGTAGCTCACAGAGATCTGCCCTGCGTTGCCGAAGCTGGTTTCCATGGCGGCATCGTTCTGGCGGTCGACCATCGTCACCGAATGACCGCGCTTCAACAATTGCCAGGCCGTATTGACACCAATGACACCTGCACCAAGAACCAGAACATGCATGACCCACCTCCTGCCTTTGCAAAGGCGTCCTGGCCGTCAGAAGGAGCACGACCAGACAAAGAAAAAACTTGCCCCGGCGATTCGGGGAGCGATGAGGGCGAAGTATGGGAAAGACGGCGTTGGATGTGAAGACAAATTAATTTAATATCGTATTCATTAGATTAACTAATGAAAGCTTTCGCCCGATGAAAACGCGCCTCCACCGACCATGAGCACCTTTGATCCTGATGCGCTGGAATGCCTTGCCGCCATCGTCGAGGAGGGCGGCTTTGAGCGTGCGGCGCAACGTTTGTCGATCACTCAGTCCGCTGTCTCCCAGCGCTTGCGCGCATTGGAGTCGCAGGTGGGCACAGTGCTGGTTGTGCGCAGCCGGCCGTTGCGTACCACGCCGGCAGGACAGTTGTTGCTCAAGCATGCCAAGATGATGCGGTTGCTCAGAGCCGACTTGGACCGGGACCTGCAGGAGTTGGCGCCCGGTCTGGCAGGTTCGCCACGCGAGGATGAGCGCATTGCCGTGGCCATCAATGCCGACAGCATCGCCACCTGGGCGCTGCCTGCTCTGGGCGGGCTCGCGCGTGATGGGTTGCCCATCGAAGTCATCACCGACGACCAGGAAGTGACGCACGAATGGTTGCGCCAGGGGCAGGTTCTTGGCTGCGTTACCTCGCTGGATCAGGCGCTCAGAGGTTGTCGCATGGAGCCGTTGGGTGCGATGGAGTACGTGGCGGTGGCTGCGCCCGACTATGCCCAGGCGCACTGCCCCAAGGGCATGACGGCACATAACTTCCATCAGTTGCCGTTCGTCGCCTTCAACCGCAAGGACCGATTGCAGCAAGCTTTTGTGCAGTCGGCCTTCGGGCTGTCCAGGGTCAGCCTGCGTGAAGACTATGTGCCGTCCACCGAGGGGCAAGTGAGGGCGGTCTTGGCTGGCTGGGGTGTCAGCGTGGTGCCGCACCTGTGTGTGGCAGGTTTGTTGGAGCAGGGTGCTCTGGTCAACATCGCTGTGCGACGAATCCTCAAGGTGCCCTTGTACTGGCACTGCTGGAATTTGCAGTCGGATGTGTTGGCTGCACTGTCCACCGCCATTCACGAAGCAGCGGGCCAGGCCTTGCAGTGAAGGCTTGGCCCGCATCCAGCCGCAAAGGCTTTCAGGCTATCAACGGATCGCGAAGTTCGGCGATCAGTTCGGGATGATGACCTGGTCGATCACGTGGATCACGCCGTTGTCTGCGGCGATGTCGGTCTTGACGACATTGGCCGCATCAACCTTCACGCCTCCGTCGGTGGTGATCGTCACCGTGCTGCCCTCGACCGTTTTGACTTCGCCAGCCTTGACATCGGCGGCCATGACTTTTCCTGGCACGACGTGATAGGTCAGCACTGCAGTGAGTTTTTCTTTGTCGGCCAGCAAGGCCTCAAGATCCGCCTTGGGCACTTTGGCAAAGGCTTCGTCGGTGGGTGCAAACACAGTGAATGGGCCTGGCCCCTTGAGCGTATCGACCAGGCCGGCGGCCGTCAGAGCTTTGGCCAGGGTTGTGAAGTTGCCGGCGGCTACTGCGGTGTCGACGATGTCTTTGGCGTGAACCATGGTCATGGAACTCATGGCAATGACGGCAGCGATGATGGACTTTTTCATGTGAATCTCCGTGAAACAGTTGAATAGTTGAAAGGCAAGAAAGCAGGGTTTGTCGGTCAGCTCATCCGTCGGGGGTCAGGCCGGCGGCAGGATCACTTTGTCGATGACATGTATGACCCCGTTGCTGGCCATGACGTCAGTGGCAATCAGCGTCGCCGATCGGCCGCGACCGTCGGTGATGCTCAGGTCTGCGTTGACGGTGAAGCTGGCGCCTTGCACCGTCGCCACGGTGGCGGGTTTGGGCAGTGCCGTCACGTCTGCGGCGGTGACTTTGCCGCTGAGAACGTGGAAGGTCAGTACCGCGGTGAGAAGATCGGTGTCCGCCAGCAAGGCTTCTTTGGTCGTGCCCAGCTCGCCGAGCAAGGCGGCAAATGCATCGTCGGTGGGAGCAAAAACGGTGAAGGGGCCGGCACCATTGAGCGTGTCTACCAAGCCAGCCGCTTTGACCGCTTCGACCAATATCGAGAATTGGGGGTCGCCTGCGGCGACTGCGACGACCGTGCCCGCCGGCTCATGGTCTTCGTCGTCACTGCCGCCACAAGCGCTGAGCATTGGGACGGTCAGGCCTGCAGCCAAGGCTGCGAGCAGATTTCGTCCGTCAATCTTCATCTCTCGTCCTTTCGGTTGTATGTGCGTTGGGCCGCCGCTGGACGCAGAACATCGGGTTGGGCGCTGCCTCCGAGTGGCCGAAGTGAATAATATCCTCTTCGGTTTAAAATGCGACTCATGAGTCACAAAACAATCTTTTCGGTATGGATATGTACTTCAAGGTTGAATTGAGGCACAATTCGATGAGAGTCAAAGCGCCTGTGATCCATGGAAACAGTTATCAAAGCCACACCATCCAAAACGCCAGGGACCTTTCGGCAGCGAATGCATGCGGCCCGGGAGGACGCCATCGTTGAAGCCGTGACGCAACTGCTGGCGGAGAAAGGCTTCGAGTCGATGACCCTGGACGAGGTGGCTGCGCAGGTCGGCATCGCGAAGGCCAGCTTGTACAAGCACTTTCCCAGCAAGGAAGATCTGGCGGCTGAAGCCATGGCACGCCTGATGGGCAACGCGCAGCGCTACCTGTCTGAAGTTTCAGCGTTGGAGATCAGCCCTCTGGACAAACTCAAAGCCGTCACCCGCTGGACCATGTCCTTGCAGTTGGCAGGCGAGATGCCCAAATTGCCCAGCGAGAACTCCACCTTGCGGGCCACCCTGATCGGCCACAAGGTCTACATGAATGGGTTGCTCGATGTGAGCGACCAACTGGGAGAATGGATCGAGGCGGCGCAAGCCAACGGCAGTCTCAATCCGGCGCTGCCTCCCGTGGCAGTGCTCTACACGCTCTATGCTCGGGCCTGCGACCCGGTTCTCGGCTTCTTGCGCCTGACAGAGCAATACTCTGATGAACAAATCATCGATATGGTGATGAGCACCTGCTTCGATGGCCTGTGTCAGCGCTAGGTGGTGCGCCAGCGCTGAAATCCGCTAGCCGTGGTCGGGTAGTGTTCTATGGACGGGACGCCAGTGATTTGCATTGGATAGCCGCCCATTTTGAACCCATGCGCACAGCGTTCATCGGTTCCTCCGTAGATCATGTGATTCTAGGATCGACGACAAGGCGGTCGAATCTATCGCCAAGTGTCGATTGTCGGTAGCTGTCAGTGTACTCACCCGGTACATCCAGAGCACCAAAAGAGCCATTCATGCCAGCCAAGAAAATCGCGCCCATCATTGCGCCTGCGGCGACGAAGCCGAACACCCATCGCTTCCGCAAGGCTTGCGGTGTGGCCTCGGGAAGGTTCCAGTAGACCGCGCAACCCACGTGCGTCAGCAACGCCAGCACGGCCAAAAAGTAGTAGGGTGCAAAGAACCACGGCCATGGGTCAACGTAGAAGCCGGCGGCGGCAAAATGCAGATTGGTGTCCAGGCCATCAGAGAAGCGCCCGACCAGAACAGCCGCCACGTGATTCAACAGAAACAAGGCCAGGTAGGCGCCAGAGAGGGCCTGCAGCCAGGGAACCAGGCCCGAGCGGCCCCGCCAGCCTCGCATGAGCATCCACACTCCGGAGCCTATCTGGAATGCAACGCAGGCCAGCAGCAAGCCTTCAACAATGGGTTGGCGGTAGATGCGCCGGGCGACATCCATGAAGCCGATGTGTGCTTCAGGGCCACCCAGCATCATGAGGTGGTTGAGCAGGTGCACCAGGGCGAATGCACTGATCGCGAAAGCCGAACTTCGATGCAAGGGGCGAAGTGTCATGTGATGTCCTCCATCTGAGGCATCAAATGTTAGGGGATCAAGTTCGCCGATCGCGTGACTTCGCGTTTGAAATTCGCCTCACCCACATTGAACAAATTTGCCGAGTGGCGTCGGCACGACGCCACCCGCTTGTCGCGCAGAGGTGGCCGGCGAAGATGGATCGGGGTTGTTCAGCGCACCAGCAGCACAGGCACCTTGCAATGGGCCAGCACCTGAACAGCCACCGATCCCATGACCAGGTTGCCGAGTGAGCTGTGGCCGTGCGAGCCCATCATGACCAGATCGAACTTACCGGCGTTGGCGGCGCGAGCGATCATCTCCCCGGGGGCTCCCACCTTGAAGCTGACCTTTGGGTCGATACCGTGGCGAGTCAGGAACTTCACTACTGGACGGGTGACCTTTTCTGCTTCGTCGGCGTAGTACTTCTTGGCAGCCTCGGCGCCCACAGCAGCGCGAGCGCGGGGAGGCAGCGCGTACTGAACATTGAGGAGCGTGAACTCGTTGTCGGGAGAGAAGACTTCTTCATGTGTGGTCAGGTAGGCCAGCATCTTCTTGGTGTAGGCACTGCCGTCAACGGGAAGCAGAATCTTCATGGTCTTGGATCTCCAGGCGATGTTCGATTGAAAGAAATGGGGCTGAGACAAGCACTGATGCGCTGACGACGTCCGTCGCATTCGTTCCGCCCCACACAAAGAGTGTATGACTTTCTGTCACCGTCGCAGAGCCCTGTAGCCGCTTCCTTCCCAGGGTATCGGAAGGCGTTTGGGCGCCTGCACTGTGTTGGCCTTGCCCCGCAAGACATTCACAATTCGACGGTGAACAGCGGATCGAAGGCATCCTGTTCACCCTTTTCCGCGTAGCCCAGCGGGTTGGCCACGATGCGGCAACGCCCGACCCTCACGTCGGTCGGGCAATGCAGATGACCGTGAAGCCATAAGTCGGCCTTTGGCAGCAGGTGCGACAGGGCATTGCAAAAGCCTGCTGTGCCAGGCGAGAGGCCGTAGCGCGGATCGGCGCTGTCGAGTGTGGGAGCAAAGTGCGTGACCGCTACCACCGGGTGGCCATCCTGCGCGTCCGCTGCTGCATCGAGTGCCTGCTCCAGCCATTGTTGGCTTTGCAGGCCGAGTTCGCGCATGGCCTCTGCGTCGAACAGCTTCCCATGGCGTTCGCCCGCCATCTTCTCCAGGTAGAAGTTCGCCGCCCGATAGGCCTTCTCGCGCTGCTGAAGGCGTTGGGTCTCTGTGCCATGGGCATGCTTTTGCAGGGCGATGGCGTCATAGTCGGTCCACAAGGTGGTGCCGATCAGGCGTACGTCATTGAAAACAATCGATTCTTTCTCCAGCCACCCAATGCCGAGGCGGTCGCAGGCGTGGCGCAGTCGGCTGTGGGTGGCGTCGATGTCTAGAGCGTCATACTCGTGGTTACCTGGCACGAAGAAAACTGGCACAGGCCAGGCGGCGTATTGGGGCAGCGGGGAGAAGCGCTGCAGCCCCCAGTCCGGCTCTTCCATGATGGAGCCGTCGCGGCGGACCTGATATGAGCCAATGTCACCGGCAAGGATGAGCGCGTCGGCGTTGGGTGCGGGTTCGGCTCGGAATGCAGGGTTGGCTTCGAGGTGGAGATCGCTGAGCAGTTGAAGCTTCATGGGGAGAGCTTAGTTCAAGCCGGGCGCCAGCACCGTATCCACGGGCAAAGTCTGAGAGTGCGCGCGAAGTACGGCGGCGCGCATCCACCGATGTGCCGCATCGTGTGATACCTGATATCGCCACAAGGCGTCCACATGCACGGCGGGGACGGTCAGGGGCAGGTCCTTCAACTCCAGCGCGTGTTCCATCCCGGTGGCACCTACGAAGTGACGCGGCAGCACGGTGAGCAAGTCGGTGCTGGCCACTACCCGGCCGGCAGTGAAGAACTGATTGACGGTCAGCACCACCTGCCTTTGTCGGGAGGCCGCAGCCAAGGCCTCGTCAACGAATCCGAAGGGCCGCCCCGAAAAACTCACCAGCAAATGCCGGGCAGCGCAGTAGGCGTCCAGATCCAGCGTGCGGCCAGACAAGGGGTGACCTTTGCGCATGACCACCACGTACTCACCGTCATAAAGGCGTTGATGCTCGAACCTGGGTGTGTCTTGCTGCAGGTGGGTGGATGTCAGTTCGGCCAGCACGCCGGGAAAGTGGCCAATGGCCAGGTCCATGGCGCCGGAGTCCAGCAAATCCCGTGGGTCGCGGGTGGTGAGTGGCAGGACGCGCAGACTGACGTGGCGAGCCTCGCGTTCCAGTATCCGCTCCAGCGCGGGGATGATTCGGGCAGCCGTGGCGTCTGCCATGGCCATCACGAAAGATTGGCGAGCGGTGGCCGGATCGAAATGGTCGGGCGTCAGGGAGTCGCGAAGTTGTTGCAGTGCAACACGTACCGTGGGCCACAAGGCCTCGGCCATGGGGGTGGGCTCCACTCCATAGCCCGATCGACGGACCAGTTCATCCCCCAGGGATTCCCGTAGCCGTCGCAGCGCGTTGCTGACCGCAGGCTGGGTCATCGCCAGGTTTTTCGCGGCCTTCGTGAGGTTGCGCTCAGCCATGACCTCATCAAACACACGCAAAAGGTTGAGGTCAAGCTGGCGGAAATTCACATGGTTGAGTCGATCAATCATTTCCATGATGAATATAAGGCATCACAACAATAAAGTGGCATGACATGGGTGGAAACCCTAGGATTGAGCCCAGTCCACAAGACATTTTCTTTTTTTCAAGGAGCCCGCCATGAGCACCTACGCACCTGTCAATGCTGTCAACAAATCGCCTGCCGCTGCTTCTGAGCGCGGCGTCTACACACCAAAATCCACCTCCGGCGAAGCCCGCGGCTTGGCCACGCTGCTGTTGGCAGCGGTGGTGGCTGCGCTCGTCGTCGTAGCAGACCGAGTGATCGATACCTGGGCCGATGGCCACCTGCTGCTGGCCTGGGTGATGCTCTGGGCCGTTGTGTTTGCAGGCAGCGCCCTGTTCGCCGGTACCGCTCGCCGTGTCGCCATTCGCACCCTCAAAGGGTTGGACAACTGGTCCCGCAAAGTGGCCGAGTCCCGCGCCGAAGCCCGCCTTTGGGAGCTTGCCAAACGTGACCCCGCCCTGATGAGCGACTTGATGGCGGCCAAGTCTCGTCAAAGTGTCGAACCTCAGGACTATACGGCTGCGCTGGCTCCGCTGAGCGCTGACGTGCTCGGTCCAGTGGTGGCATCTTCCCGCTGGGAGCGTTACCTGAACGAGCTGGCTGCTGCTCGTCTTCGCCACATACATCTGTACTACGTGTAATCCTTTGTCTGTCACACCACTGGCAGCCCTGCTGCCATGAAAAAAGCCACCGGATCACGGTGGCTTTTTTTATGCCCCACCCGGGTCACGGGTGAGGTTTCTCTCAGGTCTTGAGCTGGCTGTGAGTCTCAGTCCGGGAGTCACAGAGCGGCGACGCGCTCTTCCAGCTTGGCCTTGGTCTCCTCGAGTTGTTTGGGCAGCTTGTCCTTGAGTTTGTCGAAGTGCTCACCGTGCGACTTGAGCTCTTCTTCCCAGGCAGCCTTGTCGATGCTGGTCACGGTGGCGAATTGGGCAGCACTGAAGTCCAGTCCGGTCCAGTTGATCTCGCCGTAGGTAGGGGCCACGCCAAACATGGTCTCCTCGCCCTGGGCCTTGCCTTCGAGGCGGTCAATCATCCACTTGAGCACGCGCATGTTGTCGCCGAAGCCAGGCCAGACGAACTTGCCGTCGGCATTCTTGCGGAACCAGTTGACGCAGAAGATCGGGGGCAGGGTATGGCCCTTTTCTTCGAGCTTGCTTTCCATGTCCAGCCAATGCTGGAAGTAGTCGGCCATGTGGTAACCGCAGAACGGCAGCATGGCAAACGGGTCGCGGCGAACCACACCTTGCGCGCCGAAAGCCGCAGCGGTGGTCTCGGAGCCCATGGTGGCAGCCATGTAAACACCTTCGGTCCAGTCGCGGGCCTGGGTCACCAAAGGCACGGTGGTGGAGCGGCGGCCGCCGAAGATGAACGCGTCGATGGCCACGCCTGCGGCGTCATCCCACTGAGCATCCAGTGCGGGGTTGTTGGTGGCTGCGACAGTGAAGCGGGCATTCGGATGAGCGGCCTTGGTGCCTTTCTCCTTGGCGATTTCAGGCGTCCAGTCGTTGCCTTGCCAGTCGATCAGGTGGGCTGGCTTGGTGCCCTTGTGGTCTTGCTCCATGCCTTCCCACCACACGTCACCATCGTCGGTCAGCGCGACGTTGGTGAAGATGACGCCCTTGTTCAGGCTGGCCATGCAGTTGGGGTTGGAGTGGTAGTTGGTGCCCGGCGCCACGCCGAAGTAGCCGGCTTCCGGGTTGATGGCGTAGAGCTTGCCGTCTTCGTGTGGTTTCACCCAGGCGATGTCGTCACCGATGGTCGTGACTTTCCAGCCCTCGAAGCCAGCTGGTGGCACCAGCATGGAGAAGTTGGTCTTGCCGCAAGCGCTCGGGAAAGCGGCCGCCACGTGGTACTTTTTGCCTTCTGGGTTGGTCACACCCAGGATGAGCATGTGCTCTGCCAGCCAACCCTGGTCGCGGCCCATGGTGGAGGCGATGCGCAGCGCAAAGCACTTCTTGCCCAGCAGTGCGTTGCCGCCGTAGCCCGAACCGTAAGACCAGATTTCGCGGGTCTCGGGATAGTGGACGATGTACTTGGTCTCAGCGTTGCAAGGCCAGGTGGTTTCGTCTTTCTGTCCCTCCGCCAGAGGCGCGCCCACGGTGTGCATGCAGGGAACAAAGTCGCCGTCGGTGCCCAGAACGTCGTATACCGCCTTGCCCATGCGGGTCATCAGCTTCTGGTTGACGACAACGTAGGCAGAGTCGGTCAGTTCGATGCCGATGTGGGATATGTGTGAACCCAGTGGACCCATGGAGAAGGGAATCACGTACATCGTGCGGCCCTTCATGCAACCGTCGAACAGTGGCTGCAGGGTCTTGCGCATCTCGGCCGGGGCCATCCAGTTGTTGGTGGGGCCTGCGTCTTCTTCCTTCTCGGAACAGATGTAGGTGCGATCTTCCACGCGGGCCACGTCAGATGGATCGGTGCGGGCCAGGAAACTGCCAGGACGCTTCGCTTCGTTGAGCTTCATGAAGGTGCCGGCGTCAACCAGTTCCTGGCACAGGCGGTCGTATTCTTCCTGGCTGCCGTCACACCAGACCACGTTGTCGGGCTTGCACAGGGCGGCCATGTCGGCGACCCAGGCGACCAGCTTGGCGTGCTTGACGAAAGATGGGGTGTTCAGGTTCAGGCCCTGCATCACGGGAGAGTTCATGGAAAAAGCTCCAGATAGTTTTGAAAAGCTTGGGCAGCGACGCTTCCAGCCAGTCCGGTGGAGCCGGCTGCGAGGCTTCAACGCCTTGAATACAAGAGTGATGGGATGGCCGGCGCCCGGGGAATTGCGTCGCGTGTGGCGGGGCAAAAAGGGACGAAAAGGGGGTGGATGAACCCGGTTTTCGGTCCGCGTGTCGGCCAAAACAGAAATTTTAGGTAAGGGTCATCCCGAGTTACACACCGGGTACATGCAAAACTTGCATAAGGTAATGCCGACATTGGTATGACAGTACTGGCCTCAAAGGTATGGCGTGTTGGGTTTGAGCACCGTTTGGGTCACTTTAGGTACCTTTAAAGACGCGATAAGGCACGCTGGAGTAGACAGAGCATGTAACATGCGTACCAAAGTCTGCATTCGGGATCGGCACGTCGCCTTTGCCTGGGTCAGCAGGCAGTTCCATATCAAAAGGAGTGTTCGATGGAAGCGTTGTTTGGAGGTTTGGGCCTGTTGGCCATTCTGGTGATGATCGGTCTGACCTTCGTCATCAGCACTGTCTTTCTCTATTTTTCGGCCAAGTGGTTCGACGCGCCCAATCGTTCGTTTGGCACCTGCTTTCTGGTGGTGTTGATTACCTTCGTCATCAACCTGGTGGTGTCGGTCATCCTCGGCATCGTTTTGCCGTTCCTGTCCATCCTGGCCTTGCCTATCGGCGCTGCGGTCTCGGCTGCGGTGATTGCCAAGATGATGGACGTGACCTTTATGAAGGGTCTGTTGATCACCATCGTTTCCTGGCTGCTGGCTGCAGCGGTGATGTTCGTTCTGGCCTTGGTGCTGGGTGGCGCGCTCGGCCTGGGCGCCATGGCGCTGGGTGGCGGTGCCTGATTGGCGCTGATTTGACCCGTCGCCTGGCCTTCGCCAGATCCAAACCCCGGCAGCTGCGCCCCGCAGTGCCGGGGTTTTTTCTTGATTGCAGTAAAGCGGCGTGTCGCCCTTCGGACAGCTTTGCGCGCTTGCCCCATTGGCTTCCCTGCACCGCTCCGTCCAGAATGTGCTCACCACAGTACGAGGAGACACGGCGATGAGCAGCACCGGACGCGCAAGTTTCACCCGCATGGAAGACAGTACCCGCGAGGACTGGCAAGGCATCATGGGGGAAGCGATCAAAATGGCTAAAGCTCTGCCCGACCGAGTGATGGATCACCTCAAACTGCTCGACGGCGATTTCGGTGGTTTTCCGGTCGACCGCTACACCCACTCACTGCAAAGCGCGACGCTGGCGCTGCGGGACGGGCGCGACGATGAGTACGTGGTATGTGCGCTGTTGCACGATATTGGCGACACCCTGGGCAGCTACAACCATCCGGACATTGCGGCAGCCATTCTCAAACCGTTTGTGAGCGAGGCCAACCTGTGGATGGTGCAGCACCATGGCATTTTCCAAGGCTACAACTTCTTCCACCACATTGGCCTGGACCGCAACATGCGCGACCAGTTCCAGGGCCATGAGCACTATGACCGCACCCTGGAGTTCGTGGACCTGTACGACAACCGGGCGTTCGACCCCCAGGGCGAGACCCTGCCCATGAGCGAGTTCGAACCGATCTTGCGCCGCGTGATGGCGGCGCCCAAACAGTCGGTCTACAAGAAGGCGGTGGAGAACGCCTGATTGCCGCTTGGGTGCGTGGAGCGATTCAGTTGGCGGAAGCTGCGCAAAAAGCGCCTTCGCGAGTGTTGGGGAACGCTGGCGTACGGATCTCGTATGGAACGAGCGCATCGCGCATCACGCCTGTTTCGTCCATGATGGACTTGTCGACCAAGGTGATCGCGCAGCGCCCGTCTTCTTCGCTGGCGCGCCAGAAGGCCTGGTAGGTCGTGCCGGGCTCGGGGGTGAACGTAGCGTACGACAGGCAGCGCCCCTGGCGTGGGCCACTGCTGAGGAAGCGCCCGCCGAAGGAAAAGGGTTGCCCAACGGGTAACGACCATTGCATCACTTCGCCCGCAGGAACCCGGTCGGTGCTGACAATGCCTTTGCATTCGGCCGCGTCGGCGAAACGCACCACACCCATCCGGTAACGGGAAGCATTGAAAATGTACAGCCTGACGGTGGCACCATCGGGGATGGCGCTAGCACCATCTTCGGCTGGCATGCCTTCGCCTGGCGCAGCAGCAGGGGACTCAACGAGCGAATCGACTGTGGGCGCGGGGGCGGCGACGGCCGGATTGCCGGCTTCTGCGGGCATCCCCTCTTGGGGGCCGCTGGACGAGCTGCTGCCCTGAAGAACAGGATCGCTCGCGCATCCGGCAACGACCAGGGCCGCCATCAGGCCCAGCCATCCGGTTTTCAACTCTTGGTGCTTGCGCAACCCCATGATCATTGGCGTGTTCTCCCTTGCATGCCGGTGGTGGCTGCTGTTGCAACCTGACCCTGCAAGTGTGCCAAAGACTGGGGCGCCCCTCTTTGTCCCTGTTGTAGCGAGGGGAAAAAGGGGGAGGCGCCGCAGGCCTCAGATGGTGGCACCGCCGTCGCAGACCATGGCCTGGCCGGTCATGAATCGCGAAGCTGGAGACGCCAGATAGACGGCCGCGCCAGCAATTTCGTCAGGTTCGCCGATGCGGCGCAGCGGTACGCCAGCCGTGGCCTTCTCCAGCGTTTTGGGGTCGTCCCACAAGGCTTTGGCGAAATCGGTCTTGATCAAGCCTGGGGCAATGCAGTTGACGCGCACACCGTGCGGGCCGTATTCGTGGGCGAGGTTGCGGGCGAGCTGGAAGTCGGCCGCCTTGGAGATGTTGTAGGCGCCAATGGTGGTGTTGCCGCGCAGCCCGCCAATGGAGCTGACGATGATGACCGATCCTTCCTTGCGCTCGATCATCTGGGGCACACACAGGTTGATCAGCCAGTGATTGCTGATGATGTTGTTGTCCAGGATCTTGCGGAACTGGTCGTCGCTGATGCCTCCGAGCGGGCCATAGTAGGGGTTGGAAGCGGCATTGCAGACCACGATGTCGACCTTGCCGAAGGCCTCGTTGGTGGCTGCAACCAACTGCTCCAGGTCTTCCTTGCGGGAGATGCTGGCCGCCACCGCAATGGCGGAGCCTTCGCCGTGCTTGGCGTTGAGGGCGCTGGCCACTTCTTCACAGGCGTCCTGCTTGCGGGAAGAAATGACGACTTTGGCGCCGTGCTCGGCCAGTCGTTCGGCAATGGCCTTGCCGATGCCGCGGGATGAGCCGGTGATGATGGCGACCTTGCCGGTCAGGTCAAACAGTTCCATGGGTGTCTCCTGGTTCTTTTGGACGGTAGGAATGAAGCATTGATCTGCAATGCAGTACCTCAATCTGAAAGAGATCAGCTTACACAGTGCTCTGTCGGGTGGTGGGCACCAATGAGACAGAAGGGAGAACCGCATTCAGCGGGCAACAAAAAAGCCGACACATGTGTCGGCTTTTGAGTCGAGCGGGGCAAGACCCCGGCTTGGGCTTTCTCAAGCCATCATCACGGCGATGAAGGCCAGCAGGAAAATCAGGATGCCGCCAGCGATGGGCAGCACAACCGGCATCATGGGGGTGATGGCTTCCACCACGTCTTCAGGCTGATCGCTGGCGTGGTTGTCATGAGCGGGGGCGGACATGGGCTGTTCTCCGTTGGAATCAGTTGATCAATGTTGTTCGGTGCACGGCTACCCGTGGTGGGTCAAGCCTTGAGATTTGTCAATTGTAGGGCCAGACAGTGCTCGCTGCCAAACCCCGGCAGGCTCACCGGGACACGCTCCAATGAGAAAGGGCCTCTGCAGAGGCCCTTGGTGAGACGGTGCTTCGGGCCGCTCAGGGCCCGAAGCGGGACGTTCACTTCTTGATGAACTTGCTCAGCCAGTGGTCCATCAGCTTGCCGGCGGCTTCGCGGCCACCCAGACCGAAGGACAGGGCGACGGCGACAGCGATGGCACCGAGGGTCAGGCCGAAGGCCAGGTTGACGATGTCATCGGCAATGCCCATGGCGCGCAGGCCCATGGCCAGCACCAGCGCCAGGATGGCGTAGCGGGCGATGTTGGCGGCGGTGCTGCTGCCATCGCTGCCGGCGCTCTTGATGGCGTTGTAGGCCACGTTGGAGAGCCAGAAGCCGATGATCAGGATGGCCGAACCCAGCAGGATGTCACCACCGAACAGGATGAAGGTGGAGACGATGGCGCTGACCTGGACGAAGCCCAGCACGTTGGCTGCCGAAACGGAAGCGAACAGCATGGCGAAGAAGAAAACCACGCGGCCGACCACGGTCGAAGCGGGCGTCTTCTCGAACGGCTTGGCCATGCCGATGCGCTCGGGGAAGGTGTCAAAGCCGATGGAGGCCAGCAAGGTGGCCAGCAGCTTGCTGACAAACGAGGCCACAAACCAGGTCACGACCAGAATGGCCACCGCCGCAATGATGTTGGGCACCGCCGACATGAACTGGTCCAGCATGTTGGTTGCCGGGCCAGAGATGGCTTCTATCTTGAGTGCGTCCAGCGCTGAGATGAGCGACGGAACAAAGACCACGATGAAGGCCAGCAGACCTGCCACATTGGAGAACTTGACCTTGGCGTCAGCCCCGGCCGTGGCACCGAGCTTGTCGATACCGGCCGTGGCCGACAAGTTCGTCACCACGTTGCGCAGCACCGTGGCCACGATCCAGCCCACGCCGCCGATCACGACTGCCGTCAGGATGTTGGGCAGGAAACCCAGCACCTTGTCGAGCATGGTGGTCAGCGGAGTGAGCAGGCCATGCATGCCCAGCGTGCCCAGGATGATGGGCAGGAACATGAGGATGACCAGCCAGAACAGGGCGTTGGACAGGCCCTGGCCGACGGGCTTCATGTCGGCTTCCTTGGCGAGCTTCTCGTCCAGCGAGGTGCTGTCCAGCGCCTTCTTGGACACTGAGCGGACGATGCTGGCGACCACCCAGGCCACCAATGCCAGGATGAGGCCGGCGCCCAGCTTGGGGGCGTACCCCATGATCTCGGTCATCATGGTCGAGAACGGCCCGGAGACCATGGTCAGGTTCAACTGATTGAACACCGCCATCAAAGTGAACAGCAAGATGGCCCAGAACGCGGCCAGCGCGACTGCGCCGGATATGTCGATCTTGCTGCCGGTGATCTTCTCGAACTGTTCGTTGAGGCTGATGGCCCCCAAACCCTTTCGAACGCCGGCCCTCACGACCACCGCAATGATCCATCCGATGATGAGGATGCCAAGTGCGCCCAACAGCGCAGGGAAGTCACCCCCGAGGCTGTTTTGCAGTGAATTCCAAAGTGCGTTGCTGCTCATTTCTCTCTCCAGGCTAGATGAGACACATACCCATAATGCAATTGCATACTTAAGGCGTCAACCGCATGCCGCAGCAAATCGATGCGATTGGAAATGCTTTCCGCATGGAAGAAAGGATTTCCCGCACAATGGTCGCGACTTTTGAAGTGTTCATCTACCCAGCGGTCGGGTAAACGAATGGCTTCGCGAGTGTTCACTTCCGTAGCGGAGTGCTGCGCATGGGGCGACGTCTTGCCCCACGCAATTTACGGTGCGGGCATTGCTTCGATTCGCCGTGTGGCAATAAAACCGCTCAAGTTGCCACTTGAACCTGCCGATCGTCGACTGGTTCACGCCCTGTGGCAAAAAGCCCCTCAATTCGTGCTTGTTCTCGCCATCAGGCGCTTCCCTGTTGAGGCAAGCTGAGTTATG
>JBNKNN010000203.1:0-10804 GCA_050293865.1 Hydrogenophaga sp.
TCCGCCCGGCGGGGTGGAAAGGGGGAGTGGGGGATAAGGGGGGACAATGGAGAATGGACCGAAGAGAAGACGCAGGAAAGATGCTGCAGCCGCGGCGGCCGAAAGTGGCATAAAGCTCAGTTTCGGCGGTCTCACAGCATCAGCGAAAATGACTGCCAGAATCAAAGGTCGTTCATCCCACAACAACCAACCCCTCTACCTCCTCATGACCCTCAAATCCCAAATCACCGAAGATATGAAGTCCGCCATGCGCGCCAAAGAAGCCGAGCGCCTGGCCACGATTCGTTTGCTGCTTGCGGCGATCAAGCAAAAGGAAGTGGACGAGCAAATCGAGTTGGACGATGCAGCTGTGGTGGGGGTGCTCGACAAATTGGTCAAGCAACGCAAGGACTCGATTGAAGCTTTTGAAAAGGCTGATCGCCAGGATCTGGCAGACAAAGAAAAGGCCGAAATGGCCGTGCTGTCGGCCTATCTGCCTGAGCGCATGTCAGCAGAGGAAGTGGCAGCAGAAATCAAGGCCATCGTGGCCGAGGTGGGCGCCAGCAGCATGGCTGACATGGGCAAGGTGATGGCCGCCGCCAAGACTCGCCTGGCCGGCAAGGCCGAAATGGGGCAGGTGTCCGCTGCGGTCAAGGCCTCGCTGGCCGGTTGAACGAGGGGTGTTCCTTTCTCATCTGGCGGCGGTCGTTCGCCATTGAAAGCAAATGAATAGCAAAAGCCCCCAGAAGCAGGCACTTTGCTGACACTTCTCTGACCTTTAGGGACGTTCGAGGGGAATCCACAACTCGAGGGTGATGTGTCGCTGACTAGACTCCAGATGGCCCATTTGGACAGATTAGTTGGAGGGACATCATGTCGTTTGCGTTCATCAGGTTCTCCAGGTCGTTGGCCTGCTCAATGGCACTGGTGGGTGCCTCGCTTCTGCCTCTATTCGGGCACGCCCAGACAGCGGGGGCGATGGAGCCCGTCAAGATTGGCGTGATTGGCCCCTTCAGTGGGCCGTCGTCAGATTTTGGCCAACCCATGCTCAAAGGGGTGGAGCTGGCGTTCGGAGAGATCAATTCCGTTGGCGGATATCTTGGGCGTCCGTTCGAGCTGGTGAAAATGGATGACCAGGGCAAACCCGACGTGGCCTTGGCGGCGTCAGAGAAGCTGGTCAAGCAAGGGGTGGTTGCGACCATCGGCTTTTGCAACACCGGTAACGCCCTTCGCTCGATCAAGACCTTTCAGGAGGCGCAGATTCCTTTGATCGTCCCCTGCGCCACTGGCACCCCCATTACCGCCACCTTTCCTCCCCGCGAAAGCTATATTTTCCGGACGTCTGCTCGCGACGCCATTCAAGCGCCTTTCGTGGTGGGGCACCTGGTCAAGCAGGGGTGGAACAGGGTTGCCATCTTTGCTGACGAGACCGGCTATGGCGACGCGGGCTTGAAAGATGTGGTGGCGGCGCTGAAAGCGCGCAAACTCAAGCCGGTGTACGTGGCACGCTTCCCGCTGGGGGTGAAGGACCTGACGGCCGAATTGCAGGCAGCCCGCTCGGCAGGAGCCAATGCCATTTTCAGCTACACCGTTGGCCCCGAGAACGCCACGATCGCCAAGGGCCGAGAGGCCTTGAACTGGAATGTGCCGCAGGTAGGGGCGTGGCCTTTGTCGTTTCCGTTCTTTATCAAAGGCGCCGGGGCTGCGGCGGAGGGGGCGCTTATGGCGCAAACCTTCATTGCCGAGCCCAGCAACGAGCGGCGAGCTGCGTTTCTGACAGCCTACTCCCGTGCGTACCAGGAAAAGATCCCTGTGCCCATGGCCGCAGCACAGTCGTATGACGCGGCCTACCTCCTGACCTATGCATTGTTCAGCATCCGCGATGGCAAGTTCGCTGGGCCCTCTGTCAAGCAAGCGCTGGAGAACATTCCCCGGACCTATTACGGAGTGGTGGCGACTTACGAGCGTCCCTTCTCCGAGCAGGACAAGGATGCCCTGACCGAAGACATGCTGGTGCTGGGTAAGGTCAAGAACGGAGCGATCACGTTTGCCATTGCTGGCGATGCGCGTCGCAATCTGTTTGTGAAGAGGAAGAAGACGCAGTAGTAGAAGCACCCCCGCCGCGCTTCGCGCGACCCCCTCAAGGGGGCGCCGCGATGCGGACCGGGAAACCCGGATCCGCCGCGCCCTCGGCTTGACCGCGCAGCCTCACTCGAGACGGCTTTGGGTACGTGGTGCAGTTGTAGAGACTTCGTCTTCCTTTTGTGCGCACGTGGCAACCGGCCAACGTTACCGATGCGCGGTTCGTCAACCGTCTGCGGGCGAGGCACTGTGGCTTCTCGCAGGTCCGCTGGCGCAAAGAATGCGCCCATCCGACAAGCCCAACGTCAGATGGGCGCCGTGGGCGTGAAGACCAACGCCGAAATCTCTGCGACAGCTGTGGAGAAATCTCTGTACCCCAAGCCATAGTGGCGACGCATCGAGCCGTAGAAGCCGAGTCGGAGACCAGAAGCCAAATGAGAGCTCCCCCTTTTCGCCCGGCGGGGTGGAAAGGGGGCGGGGGGGATAGGGGGGTGATAGGGGGGAATGAAAAAGACGCCCCCTGCGCTGCCGGCGCAGCTTCCCCCACTGGGGGACGGCGCGACGCGGGCCGGGAAACCCGGACCCGCCGCACCCTCGGCTTTGCATGTCAGCCTTCGTGGCGCCGCAGGCTGCACACAGCTTTCAGGGGACTCAGCCTAACCGGCGTTGGAGCATCAAACCTCTTCCAACCCCAACAACTCTTCCACCGTCTGCCGCCGACGAATCAGGCGACTCACATCCCCATCCACCAGCACCTCAGCCGCCAACGGCCGTGAGTTGTAGTTGCTCGACATCGAGGCGCCGTACGCACCCGCATCGTGCATGACCAGCAAATCACCCACATGCGCTTCCGGCAAATCCCGTGTGTAGACAACGCCGCCTTCGCCCTGGGTGAACACGTCGCCTGATTCGCACAGCGGCCCGGCCACCACGGTGGGCAGGGTGGGGCGCTTGCTTGCGCCGTTGTCAGCCGGCAGCATGCTCATGGCGTGGTAGGCACCGTACATGGATGGCCGCATCAGCTCGTTGAAACCCGCGTCCACCAACGTGAAGCGGTTGTTGCCCATTTGCTTGGTGGCGCGCACTTCCGTCACGAGTACACCGGCCTCGGCCACCAGGTATCGGCCTGGCTCCAGCTCCAGATGCACGTCGCGGCCGAGGTGGCTGGCAATTTCGCGGCGGGCGGCGTCCCACAAACCGAAGTAGTGCTCAGTGTCGATGCGGGGATCGTCGTCGCGATAAGGAATGGACAAACCGCCGCCAGCGGAAATGGCTTCGAGCGTGATGCCGGCGTTCTTCACCAGGTCCACCATGGCGCTGCACACCTGCTGCAGGTGGCCGTAATCCACGCCGGAACCAATGTGCATGTGCAGGCCCACGAGGTGCAGCTTGTGCGCATGCACAGCGGCCAGTGCATCGGGCAGGTCTGTGTGCCAGATGCCGTGCTTGCTGTGCTCACCACCGGTGTTGGTCTTGTTGCTGTGGCCGTGGCCGAAGCCGGGGTTGATGCGCAGCCACACGCGATGGCCGGGCGATGCCTTGCCCAACTGGTGCAACATGTCCACCGAACCCACGTTCACCGGTACCTCGTGCTCCACCACCGTGGCCAGGGTGGCATGGTCGAACACGTCTGCCGTGAACACGATGCCGGAAGCGCCGCAGGCCGCTGGAGAAGCCGTGTAGCCCGCCTTGAGTGCACGCAGGATCTCGCCGCGTGAGACGGCATCCACCACCACGCCTTGCTCGCGCATCAGGCGCAGCAAGTGGATGTTGGAGTTGGCCTTTTGCGCATAGCGCACCGTGTCAAAAGCCTTGAGGTTGGCCACCCGCTCGCGAATGGTGGGGGCGTCGTACACCCACAGTGGGGTGCCGTGTTGCTGGGCGAGGCTGCGTAGCAGCTCAGGGGAAAAGTGCAGTTCTTGTGTCATGGCAGCTATGGTCGTCGACTCAATCCATATTTGCAAATGCTTTGAATTATTGAGATCATTCATTTTTGATATGTAATATTGCTGCGTCCATGGACACGCCCTTCAACACACGTCTCACACACCGTCAGATGGAGCTCTTCCGCGCCGTCATGCAGACTGGGCAGGTCACTCGGGCGGCGGAGCTGTTGCACACGTCCCAGCCCACCGTCAGCCGCGAACTGGCACGCCTGGAACAGGTGCTGGGCATGGTGTTGTTCGAAAGGCTGAAAGGGCGGCTCAAACCCACGGTGCGGGCGTTGGCGCTGATGGACGAGGTGGAGCGCTCCTTTGTGGGGCTGGAACGTATTGCTGCCACCGCCGAATCCCTGCGGTCATTCGCACAAGGGCGTTTGCAGGTGGGTTGTTTGCCAGCATTGGCCCAGGCGTTGCTGCCGGCGGCTTTGCAACGCTTCACGCGGGTTCAACCCATGGCGTCGGTCAGCATCGAGCCGCTCGAGTCGCCTCTGTTGGAGGCTCAGTTGTCGGAGCAGCGGTTTGACCTGGGGCTGACCGAACGGCACGAGGCCCCACCGGCCTGCACTTTGGAAACATTGGTGCTGGCCGACGAAGTCTGCGTGCTGCCGGCTGGTCATGAGCTGGCGTGCAAGACAGTGTTGGCGCCAGAGGATTTTGCTGATCAGGCATTCATCAGCCTGGCGCCGGCTGACCCATACCGTCAACAGATCGATGCCGTGTTTGCCGGGGCAGGCGTATCGCGGCACCTCAGGGTGGAAACGCCGAGCGCTGTGTCGGTGTGTGCCATGGCCAGGCACGGCGTGGGGGTGGGCATCGTCAACCCGCTCACTGCTGCCGAGCAAGCCTCAGAGGCACTGGTGGTGCGTGCGCTTTCGGTGAGCATTCCTTTTCACGTGGCACTGGTCACGCCAGCCTACCGGGCCGAGCACCCGCTGCGGGTTGACCTAGCGAATGCCCTGCGGACGGCAGTGGCTGCTTCCTCGTAACCGACCAGTGCTGGCCAGTTCTGTTGAAAGAGCCAAGCGTTAAGAGTTGGGCCACGGAAGCAAAAGAAGAGAAAAGAAAAAGCCCGCCGCGGCGTCCCGGGCGGGCTTTTCCTGTTTGGCAGCGATACTGAATGTGATCAGTACATGCGCTTGGGCAGCTGCATCGAACGCACGCGCTTGTAGTGGCGCTTGACGGCAGCAGCCTTCTTGCGCTTGCGCTCAGCCGTTGGCTTCTCGTAGAACTCGCGAGCGCGCAGTTCGGTCAGAAGGCCCAGCTTTTCGATGGTTCGCTTGAAACGACGCAGAGCCACGTCAAACGGCTCGTTGTCTTTAACTCGGATGGTGGTCATGAGTAAAGATTTTCCAAATGTGCAATGAGAGGAGGCTCGGGAAGATCAAGTCCGGCTTCGTCATCGCGGTATCCCCGTCACTGTGAACTAGTATTGGCAGACGGAGTTTTGCCAGCAAAGCCCATGATTATAGCGGGTTTTGGCGCGCTAGCAAGCTCGGCCCGAGGTGTTGGGGACTTGCTGGTGCCGCGCTGTGGCTGTCCAGATCGTCAGAAGGGTTCGGGTTGTGGCGCCGGCTGCACACATGGCCAGGGTGCTCAGGCCCGATGCTGGACACACCGGCATGACGCCGATAGGCTTGGCTACTTATTGATACTGATTAACGAACAATCCAGCACACCAACAACGGTCAATGCTGCCGTGCGCGCTCAAGCTTGAGCTAAGCCGCGAAGCCACCGACATGGGCAAAAGGGAGGAGCCAGTCGGTCGTCGGGTTTGTCGATTTTGTTATACCTGTGTGGACTCTCAAGAAAGTACGTTACAGGGTTGATTTCAAATGACTTTTCTCGTTTTCATATGACTTTTTTTAACGGCAAGCATTGTGGGTATCCGACTTTTTGCCGGGTATATCAAAGTTATGTTTCGGAGAGACTATGTCTAACTATAAGACGTTGCTCGAATTTTCAAGACCTGAATATATAACGGATTTAAGTACCAGCCGCCTGCAAGATCAGGGTTTGCTGAAAGTTTGGTTTCAGGTATCTAAGCAGAATTCACAGGAGAATATCGAACTTTCAGGTTTCAGTGAGCTGGCCGAAGCAGTTAGTGACCTTCTGGAAGCCGAGCGAGCAGTAATTTCCAAAGAAATTGATTCAGGCAAAGAATTCGGAACTATAAGAATAGAGTGCTGGGTCGACGAGTGTTATTCGGAATACACTTGCGATAAAGCGGAATAAACATAACAAGGCGTTGAAGCAAGGACGCAGCAAAGCTGCGCCGCTTAGCTTGGCGTTAGACCCCAAGTGTTCACGTTCGTGCCCCGCGATTCTTTCGAAATCGAGCAGTAGAGCGCATCCATGCCATATCAAATCAGCGACAAAGAATTCGAAGCTGTGTCTGCTTTGACTCCAGAAAGCAGGCTTGAGCACTTCATCAAGCGGGTTGCAGATTGGGAAGAGGTATGGAGCCTTAAGAACAGCGGCGGCTGGGTTCTGAAAGGAACCTCAGATGGAAAAGAAGTCGCTCCCTTTTGGCCGCATCCTCAGTATGCAAAGGCCTGTGCAATTGAGGGCTGGGTCGACTGCGTGCCGGTCGAAATCGAGTTGGCGGCGTTTCTTCAACGATGGATTCCTGGTCTGAGCAAAGATGGACGCTTGGTATCGGTGTTTGCTACACCGTATTCGTCAGGAGTCGTCGTGGAGGCAGAGATTCTCAAGAAAGCCATAGAGGAAGAAATCGAGGCCAACTATGGCGGCAGTGTCTAACCCGTCATTGCAGTGGACCTGCTGCGCAGTCCGCTGAATTCCAACGTTAAAACTCACAGGTGATTTTGAGCATGAAAACACTAGCAGAATTGTCGTTCGAATATATGTGGCTTCTCATGTTCGAGAGCGAGGAGGCTATCGATCTAGATTACTCAGTGAAAATTCAAGAGAGCCTACCTAGCTATTTCGCAGCAATGACAGATGAAGAAAAACGAGCTTTGTCTGAAGTCGCAAAAGAAGCTCAATCAAGACTATTGGCCGAGCCGGATGAACATGGGTACACGCCTCGTGCGCTAATCACTGATGAGCAAAAAGCCTTTGTGGAGGCACTTTCATCTGGGGAGCTATTTGAGCAATGGGCGTAAAAGTTTTAACAAGGCCAAGCAGCATCGCCCCTTCGGGGCTGGACCTCGCTACGCTCGGCCGCTGTTGGCAGCGTTATGCATTTCTATCGACATGAACGCCATTGATAAACTCACGACATACTTAGATCTTGTCGATAACGACTATTGGCATGATGTTGCTTGCCTCGACGCAAGACGCGTGATCGATACAAATGGCATAAATCTTCTTGAGAGAATTTTTGTTTGCTGCGCGCAATGGCCTGAAAATAGGCTTGAGCATTTCGCGTACATCCTAGATGGAGGTACGGAAGTAGAAATTAGGTTATTAAGAATTCTTGCTGAGTCTGAGTTCTCGTCGGTTGCTTTCAGGGCAAGGGAGGTTCTTAGAGCACAAGGAGCAGCCAATGCATAGCAATTTAATCGAGTTCATGCTTGCCTTCGGCAAGCATCGGACGTCGCTACGCGACGCCGCTCATTTCAAACGTTAGGCGTAAAACGAAATGGCGAACGTTAGCAACTTCCCGGAATCATTCTTGCTTCTCCAGCAGGAAGGGTACCTAATCAGTTCTTGCCTTGGTACCGGCCTCACCGACCTTCGCGCCGCGCATGTTCATAACAAAGGCGCTTTTTACACGGCTCTGTTCAACCTCTCGGTGGGTCTGGAAAGGCTGATGAAGGCGCTAATAATCATGGAGCACATGCTCAACAACAACCTTAACGTGCCCTCCAAAAAGCAATTGAAAGGGTACGGTCACAATATTAGCGAGCTATACGATTGCTGTGCTTCTATCGCGCACAACCGAAACTTCGATTTTCCAAACAAAGATGCCTTAAACCCTGTGCAGCGTGAGCTGCTGAGTCTGTTAAGCGGTTTCGCGCAAACTGCTCGCTACCATAACCTCGATGCGCTCAATCAATCACATTTCGGGAAAGACCCCTTGGTGCATTGGAGTGAAATCTTGTTGGCCATACTGGAGCATGATGTATCGCAGCGTCAGAAAAACAAGATCTTGGGGCAAGCGCATTTGGTGGCATCTGCGATTGGCGATGATACTTTCACGCTTATGCATGGCCTCGACAAACACCCATTGTCTACTGAGGAAGCACTGGCGTTGCCGGGATTGCATGATCAAGCTACAAAATTTGCGGTTCTGCACTTAGTGAACATTCTTGCGTCATTGCGGGAACTCACGTCGGAGATCAGTCATCTGGCGTACACGGTCAAAACGCCCGCTCCGCCGTTCCCTCAAATGCAGGAGTTCATTGAGTGGATCTGGGATGATCGTCAGTATGTATTGAGGAAGAAGAAATGGCCGTGATATCGCCTAACAAAACGGTCAAGTCGTTCGCCTGCGGCTCACTCGGACATTCAGCACTCCGCACTTACTCGGGCATGGCTTTGCCATTGTTGCCCGAGCAAGCGCTCCATGCTGAATGCCGCTTACCTAGGCGTTGGGCACCATGAACACCCACACTAGGACGCTTTCCGCAATCACAGGCGTTGGTGTCGCCGCCTTTCTAGTGGTCGTCCTTTTGCTCCATCTCGCTCAGCCCGGCTACGATCCACTTTCGCAGTTCATCAGCGAGTTGGCGCTTGGTCGCTTTGGTGGCCTGCTCGTGGTCGCCTTCTTCGGGTTGTCTGCTTCTACCGCCGCAACCGCCGCCAACCTCAGGCTACACAACTCACCGCTGCTCCTGCCTTTGCTGCTCGCCTTCGCAGCAGCCTGCTTCCTCGCCGCAGGCATCATCACTCTCGCCACCTCTATTCAAACCCATGTGTTGCTCATGGCCGCCGCCTTCGTGTCTTGTGGCCTCAGCATGTACTTGGTGCCCCGTACTGTCTCAGCCTTCTCCGGGCCTCTCGGGTACGTGGTGTCTTGGGGTTCCGGTCTCGTCATGTGCGGTGCTACGGGCTTGGGTGGCAACGTCATTCTGTCTGCTGTCGCCCAACGTATGTCCGCGCTAGCCCTGCTCTTCTGGCTTTCGTTTGTCGCTTGGAGGTTGGCTCGGTGAGTGTGTCATCGGCTCTCGTGCCCAACCCATCCATCGAGAGGGACCGCCTATCGGCGGCCCCTCATGTCAAACGTTGAGGTTGTGCAAAAACTACCAGTGAGTTCATCACCGCTCAACTGAAGCCCATTACGATGGGGCGACGTTCTCGATGAGAAGCACAAGGAGTTGCCCGCATGGCGCGATACAAGGTGGTGGACCGTAACCCGAGGCTGCTGCCGGTGGTGCTGGCCGAGCAGATCCAGCCGGGGACGGTCGAGTTTGCGCTGGACCACCTGGTCGATCACGCGCTGGACTTCAGCGGGCTTGATGAGTGGTTTTGCAATGACGAGACAGGCGCCAGCGCATACGACCCGAGGGTGATGCTCAAGATCGTGCTGCTGGGCTACAGCAAAGGGTTGATCAGCAGCCGGTGCATTGTCCCCTAGATGGGGAACTGATCAGTGGGCAGTCCGCCCTCTGTGTTCGATATAGGGCGCTTGCCCGGTCACAGGCTCCTCAAGGCGGGATGAGGAGCGGCGCCAAATGATGATGAGCGGAGCCGATATGCATTCACCAAGGGGCGCAAAACCAGTCGCCGTTTTCATGTGCGGGAAGATGGGGGCAGGAAAGTCAACGACTTCTGAACGCTTGACGGAGGAGCTGAACGCAGTGTCGTTCTCGGAAGATGCCTGGCTTGCCCAGCTCTACCCCGGGGAAATCCGTTCATTCGATGACTATCTGCGCTGCTCGGCGAAGCTCAAGCCGATGATCAAGGCGACGGCGCAGTCGGTTCTGGCCAGAGGGGTCAGCGTCGTCATGGACTTTCCGGCCAATACACGACGCCAACGGGCGTGGCTGAAGTCCATCGGCGATGAGTGTGGTGTGGGGCTCCGGCTGATCTACCTCGAGGCCAGCGACGAAGTATGTCTGAAGCGTCTGCAGAAGCGTTGCATCGAGCAGCCTGAGAGAGCCGCTTTTGACAACGAAGCGGTGTTCAGACAGGTGAGCCAGTTGTTCGAGCCGCCTTCTGAGGAAGAGGGCTTTCATATTGAGGTCATCACACAGTAGGGCTCGGCGCTTTCTTGCAGTGAGGACCGCTCGTGGCGCGTTGTCCGTATGAGCGCGATGTCGTCTGCAGTACTCTGGCTGCCTGTATTGGTGTGTTAGGGTCGAATGGTCTGATCACGCAGCATCCGTTTTCTGTTCAACTTTGAGCTTCTTGGAAAGGACATCACATGAGTCAATCCGCGATAGCAGGCCGCTTGGTAGCGGCCGCATTGTGCCTTTATGCCAGCGCTGCGAGCGCGGTCGGAAATCACTGCGTGGTGGTAACCAAATCCGAGTATGGCAACACCAAGACCTGCGTTGAGAACCTCAAACTCCCTGCGTCGGCTTTCAAAGAGGTGTGCGAGCCGCCGGAAGATGAGATGATCAAGCGCAGCACGGAGTACGTTGGCTCTTGTCCTGTCGACTTCAAGGCCGTCTGTCGCGGGCTGAAGATGCAGTCAGGGGCGCCGTTGCCCTATGTGTCCTACCTTTACGAGAACGACATGGCTTTCATGAAGAAGACTTGCGAAAGGGGCGGCGGAAAGTGGGAACTGGGCAAAGGCTGACCGTTCGGACCTGCACTTGCTGGCCGCTTTTTCCGCCCCAGCCCATCTTGGCATGGCTCGCCGCTTTTGAGTCAGGGGGCGCGTGGCTGTC
>JBNKNN010000204.1:0-4454 GCA_050293865.1 Hydrogenophaga sp.
CCTTCAGACGCACGGCTTCTTCCACCGCAATCTCGTCAAACGGGTTCATGCTCATCTTGACGTTGGCAATGTCAACGCCGGTGTTGTCGCTCTTGACGCGCACCTTCACGTTGTAGTCCACCACGCGTTTGACGGGGACGAGAACTTTCATCAGGGTCTCCTTGTTTGGTCAGAGCCGACGTAGCGGCTTCAAAGGGATAGAACAGACATCAAAAAGGCTGGCGCTGGTGGCTTACAACCGACCACCAGCCGAACGGGCGGTTTTGCTCAGACTGAGTTCATGTATTGCTCTCGCAATTCGCGTTTCAGCACTTTGCCGATTGCACTGCGCGGCAGTTCCTCGATCAGCACCGTTTGAACAAGGCGTTGGGTCTTCCCGCATCGCTTGTTGTGCCATTCGGTCACATCTGCCGCCGCAGTGTTGTGCCCTCGCCGCAGGACGACGAACGCCAATGGGCTTTCGCCCCACTGCTCCGAGGGTACACCAACCACAGCCGCCTCTTGCACCGAAGGGTGTTCGCACAGCAGTGCTTCAAGGTCACTTGGGTAAATGTTGAAGCCGCCCGAAATGATCATGTCCTTGCGGCGGTCCATCAGCACGAGAAAGCCGTCGTCATCGAAGCGGCCTACGTCTCCCGTGCGGATGAAGCGCTTTCCGTCCGGCGCATACCACTCGGCCTCTCGCGTCTTCTCGGGCTGCTTGTGATATCCGGACATCATTCCGCCGGAGTGGCCCACCACTTCACCGACCTCACCCAATCCCACTTGCTTGCCGTTTTCATCGATGAGGCGTATGTCGTGCCCAGATGCAGGCTGCCCCACCGTGTGAAGCTTGTCCGGATGTTCGTGCGCATTCAGGATGCATGTGCCGCCGCCTTCCGTCATGCCGTAGAACTCCACGAGCCCACCGGGCCAGCGCTTGAGGACATCGGCTTTGACTGCAGCATTGAAGGGCGCGCTGGTGCAGAACTTCATCTGGAAGTGGCTGAGATCGAAATCGCTGAAACCTTCAACCGCCATGATTCTTTGGTACTGTACCGGTACCAGCATGGTGTGTGTGATGCCCTCTCGGGCGGCGATCTCAAGGTAGCGTTGCGCATTGAACCTGGGCATCAAATGCACGCAGCCGCCAAAGGCAATGGTGGGGAAGAACGTCACCAGGGTGGTGTTGGAATAGAGCGGCGTGGACAGTAGCGTTCTGGTTTCTTCGCTGTAGCCGTAGGCAGCGCCGCGGGACACATGTTGCCATCGCATGCCATGGGACTGCACGATACCTTTGGGCATGCCCGTGGTGCCCGACGAATAGATGATGTTGAAAGGATCTGCCGGTGTGATGTCGACCGGTGTTGGTACGCGCCCTTCAGGAGCGAGCCATTGGCTGAACGCCAGCCCGTCGGAGGCGTCGTCCAACCATATGCTGGACGAGGCCTCGTTGGGTGACAGCAAATCAGTAACTGATGCGTCCACGAACAATGCGCGAGCTTCAGCGTCTTCCCGCATTTGTGTCAATTGCTCCCTTGTGACCGAGGGGGCGATGGGGGCTACCACCACGCCAGCGCGCAGGGCGCCGAGATACAGTGCGGCATAGCGAACTGAACTGGCCGCACAAATGGCGATGGCAGCGCCTTTGACTGCGCCATCCCGCTGCAGAGCAGCTGCCACGCGGTCCATCAGTGTGTCCAGCTCGCCCCAGGTCAGGCTGGCCTGGGGGTCGCGCAATGCGATCGCCTCCGGTCGTTGCGAGGCATGACCACGCACGCGCTCTGCGATGGTCGCAAACGGCGAGTCGACGGTGATGGTCTGCATGTCTCTCTGGTGCCGCGGCTGTCTGCTGGCTTCAGGCGGACTGGCCCAAGGCGATGTAGCGCGCCAGGTGATGATCCTCATCGCCGAGCTGATGATCGATCATGACGAGCCGCTTCGCATAGTGCGCCATCGGAAGCTCCCATGTCATGCCTATGCCACCATGCAATTGAATGCACTCTTCTGCCACCAGGGTGCCAATACGGCCAATGGAGAACTTGGCGGCTGACAAGGCCCGCTCACGGGTGACGCGGTCCTCTGCCATGGCGGCGGCGGCATTGATCACGGCAGAGCGAGCCTGTTCAATCTCCAGCAACACATCGGCCATGCGGTGTTGCAGCGCTTGAAAGCTGCCGATCGGCACGCCGAACTGCTTTCTGGTGCGCAGGTATTCCAGGGTGTAGTCCTTGGCAACGCCCATGGCTCCCACAGCTTCTGCGCACAGCGCCAGAATGCCCCATCCCGCTGCTTGTTCGAGCACTGAGTACCCCTCTCCGGCAGCACCGAGCAATGCATCGGCCCCCACTTTCACGTTGATCAGCTCGACTTCGGCTGCGCGACCACCATCAACGCGCCCATAGTCCGTGGTGTTCACGCCCGGGGCATTCGCAGGGACAAGGAACAGAGAGATCCCGGCTTCATCGTTCTCGTCACCGCTGGTGCGCGCGCTCACCAGCATCAGTCCGGCCTGTTGCGCAAAGAGCACCACGGCCTTGCGCCCGTTGATGATGTAGCCCTCGCCATCCGCTTGGGCGGTGGTGGCAACGTGTGCCAATTCGTAATGGCCACCGGCTTCATCATGGGCGAGGGAGGCGATGAGGCTGCCATCCATGATGCCTTCCAGATGTGACCTTTGGGTCTCGCTGCCGGCCGCGAGCACCGCTCTGCCCACAATGAGCGCCCCCAGGAAAGGCTCGATCGACAAGCCTTTGCCCAGGCTCTCGAATACGACGGAGACGTCGAAGCCTTCACCGCCGAAACCGCCCACATCTTCGGGGAACAGAGCGCCAATGGCACCGACCTCGGCCAGTCCGGACCAGACTTTCTCACTGTAGCCCTTGGGGGATGCCGCCGCTTCATGGCGTGCTTCGATCGGGTTTTGCTCGGACAGGAAACGGTCGAGCGTGTCGGCGAGCATGCGCCGGTCTTCGGTATGTTCAAAGTTCATGGCTTTTCCTCGTTTCCCCGCTCAAAGGCCCAGAATCATCTTGGAGATGATGTTCTTCTGGATTTCGTTGGAGCCGCCGAAGATCGACAGCTTGCGGTAGTTGAAGTAGGCCGAAGCGGCGGACGCTGCCTCTTCAGGACCCACCTGCGGACCTTCGTAGCCGGCGTGCAGGGCTTCCTCTATGAAGGGCAGGGCATAGACGCCCATGGCCTTGCGCATCAGTGCCAGGGTTTGCTGGCGAATTTCCGTGCCTCGGATCTTGAGCATGGAGCTTTCTGCGCCTGGCACACCGCCGCCGGCAACGGCGGCGATCACGCGCAGGTTGGTGGTCTTCATGTTTTCGAGGTCGATCTCAAGCTTGGCCAGGCGAGCAGCAAACATGGGGTCTTGCGACAGCGGTTTGCCCCTGTGCATGACACGGTCCGCGGCGATCTTGACCTTCTCCAGACCGGCAATCGAGAAACCCACACCGGCGATGTTGGTCCGCTCATAGGTGAGCAGGTATTTGGCGCAGGTCCAGCCTTTGTCCTCCTCTCCCACCAGGTTCTCTACCGGCACCTTCACGTCAGTGAAGAAGACTTCGTTGACTTCGTGTTCACCGTCGAGCGTGATGATGGGGCGGACTTCCACGCCCGGGCTGTTCATGTCGATCAGCAAGAAGCTGATGCCTTCCTGTTTCTTCACCTCGGTGTTGGTGCGCACCAGGCAGAAGATCATGTTGGCATGGTGGCCCAGTGTGGTCCAGGTCTTCTGGCCATTGACAATGTAGTGATCGCCCTGACGCACGGCCGTGGTCTTCACTGCTGCCAGGTCCGAGCCTGCACCCGGCTCGGAATAGCCCTGGCACCACCAGTCTTCGCCGTTGAGAATGCGCGGCAACCAGTAATTCTGCTGAGCCTCGTTGCCATACTTGATCAGCACCGGGCCGAGCATGCTCAACCCGAAGGGCACGATGCGGGGCGCGCCGGCCAGCGCGCATTCGTTCTCGAAGATGAACTTCTGGACAGCACTCCAGCCGGGACCGCCCCATTTCTCTGGCCAATGGTTGGCCAGCCAGCCACGCTCGTTGAGGATGGCGTGCCATTCTTCCATGTCAGCCTTGCTCAGACGCAGGCCCTGCTTGACCTTGGAGGACAGGCGTTCGGGCAGCTTCTCCTGAAGAAAGCCCAGCACTTCGGTGCGAAAGGCTTCTTCCTCGGGGGTGAAATTCAAGTCCATGTGGATTCCTAACGGGAAGTCATGTCTCCAGGCCACCTGCACTGCGCGGGAGGCAGATGGGCGATATTTTCATATGCAGATCCAAGTTCTGCAGTGCAGATTATGGCGACTTTCGCCGCCGAGGGCAAGCCGGCAATGTCACGTTGGGGGAATGGACGTGTCGTGGAACCCATTGGGTCAAGACCGTCTGCATAGCCTGCGCCATGCGCGCCGCTGGCTTGGCGGGCGATGTGCTGCCCAAGCGACTGCGGGCAAGCCGTCCAGG
>JBNKNN010000205.1:0-6437 GCA_050293865.1 Hydrogenophaga sp.
TGGGAGGCATGACGAGTCACGCCACTGTGCAAGCCTCACTGGGTAAGGCCGATTGTTTCGTCGAAGATGCGCGGGATGCGCGGTCGACCAGCCGCCAGTTGAGCTCTGGCGGCTCCTGGCGAAGGTTACTGGGGGGGGGCAGGGGGCCTAGACCGATCGGGCCCGCCCAGACGGTTGATATGGTCTGGGCCAACATGGCATTGCATGCCTGGCCTGATCCTCGTTCGCTGATATCGCAATGGCACGCGAGGCTCAACGAGGGCGGGTTCCTCATGTTCTCGTGCTTTGGCCCTGACACCCTTGCCGAGCTTCGCCAGCTCTACCATGACATGGGCTGGGGTCATCCGGCCCATCTGTTCACCGATATGCACGATTGGGGCGACATGCTGGTTCAGGAAGGTTTTGCCGAGCCGGTCATGGACATGGAATACATTGAGCTGTCCTGGTCGTCGCCTGCAGCGATGCTGACCGAGTTGCGCGAGCTGGGAAGAAATCTTTCGACTGAACGTTTTGCAGGGCTCAGGGGACGGTCGTGGGCTGCATCCTTGAGCGACGGGATAGCCCGGAAATTGCGCCGTGACGGTGGTGGACGTCTCAAATTGCGCTTCGAGGTGGTCTATGGCCACGCCTATCGGGCCGCCAAAAGGCCTCGCGGGGATGCTGCGATCAGCCTGGACGACATGCGTCGAATGCTGCGTCAGGAGCCGTGAAGCCCTGAATTCATGCGGGTTGCAACGATATTCGGAGCAGTTTGAGGCGTGCTTACACCCTGATGGGGCTGTTTCGCAATGCGATTTCGTCAGGTTTTCCTGAGGCGATGCGGGTTTACGCCGCTACAATTGACATTAATCAAACTCTTCGGGGGCATACCCAGTGGTAACGCCCCTGTAACGCCGGACTTGTGGGCCGGCGTTTCCTTGAGCGGTGGTTCAAGAATGGGTCTCGACACGAATCGACGCCGCCTGGCGCAGGAAACTGATGGTGGGCTGCAGTGGACATTGCGGCGCAACTGCTCCGTGACGCCTTCCCAACTGGGTTGGACGTTTGCCATGCTTTGCGCGGTGTCGGTGTCCGTCTCGGGCTTTTTCTGGTTCTATGGCGCGCCATTGGTGTTGCCATTTGCCGCTCTGGAACTGACCGCGCTGGGCATTGCCTTTCTGGTGTATGCCCGTCACGCAGCTGACGGAGAGCGGATTTGCCTGGTTGATGGCCGCTTGCTGGTAGAGCAGGAGGTGGCCGGGCGGGTGCATCGCTCGGAATTCGACAGTTGCTGGGTGCAGGTGGTTCCGCTGGAAGGGCGGCATTCGTTGATCGAGGTGCGCTCTGGCGCGCGCGCGGTCCAGGTGGGACGCCACTTGCATGCAGAGTTGCGGCCAGCGCTGGCCTCGGAGCTGCGTCAAGCGCTGAGGCGTGCGTGATGTTCCTTGTGGGTTATCCCTGACGAGTGCACTGGTGAAAGTTTGTTGTAATCGGCATTGATATAAATCAATGCTTATATTTGAGGCGTAAAACGTGACTACGATGAAGAAAACGGGACAACCTTTGCGCGCCCGCTGGATGGCTGCCCGCAACAGTGCTGCGGCCCTTGGCTTGAGCGTCGGAGCAGTGATGGGCGCCGCCGCTCAGCAAGTCAATGACCTGCCGGGCGGCCCAGCCGTCAACGGCCTGAACTTCCAGCCTGCGGCCAGCAACATGGCCGATAGCCTGCACGGCCTGCACTGGATCATGCTCGGCATTTGCGCCGTGATCTTTGTGCTCGTTTTCGGTGTCATGTTCTATTCCATCGTCAAGCACCGCAAATCGGTTGGCCATCAGGCGCAAGAACTGCCTGAGCCCCTGTGGGTGGAGTTGGGCTGGACCATTGTTCCGTTCATCATCGTGGTGATCATGGGCATGATGGCCACCAAGTACGTCGTGGCTCAGAAAGACACCACCGGTAGCGACTTGACCATCAAAGTGGTCGGCATGCAATGGAAGTGGGGCTACGAGTACATCAAAGGAGAGGGCGAAGGTATCAACTTCCTCTCGACGCTCGACGTGGCACAACGCCAGATGTCCAATTCCGGAGAGCTGACACCAACCGACGATTACCTGCTCAAGGTAGACAACCCGCTGGTGGTTCCTGTCAACAAGAAAGTCCGCATCATCACCACTGCCAATGACGTCATCCACTCGTGGATGGTGCCTGCACTGGGTGTCAAGCAGGATGCAGTGCCCGGTTTTGTTCGCGACAACTGGTTCATGGCTTCCAAGACGGGCGATTTCTATGGTCAGTGTGCCGAGCTGTGCGGCAAGGAGCACGCCTATATGCCGATTCATGTTCGCGTGCTGTCTGCCGAAGACTACAGCGCGTGGGTGGCCAAGCAGCAGCCCGAGGCAGCCGCTGTTGCCCAAGCAGAGCCTGCGGCGCCTGCAAAGGAAGAGGATGTGAGCAAAGAGTGGGCGCAAGCCGATCTGGTGGCACACGGCGAGAAGGTCTATGCCAACACCTGTGCCGCCTGTCACCAGGCCAACGGCCAAGGTGCTGGTGCCATCAAAGCTCTTGACGGGTCGGTGATAGTGACCGATGCCGATGCTGGCAAGATGGCTGCAGTGGTGCTCAACGGCGCCGCAGGTGGTTCCATGCCTGCCTGGAAGGGCAGTTTGTCTAGCACTGACATCGCAGCCGTCATGACATACGCGAAGAACAGCTGGTCCAACCAGACTGGTCAGGTGGTGCAACCCGCACAGGTGGCTGCCGCTCGCTAAGAGCGATAGTCAGCCAAAAGGATTTGAGCTTCAAAGGAAAAACCCATGAGTGCAGTTCTTGATCATCACGACGCACACGATCACCACCATGCGCCTGCCGGATGGCGCCGCTGGGTGTTCGCCACCAACCACAAAGACATCGGTACGCTGTACCTGCTGTTCTCGTTTGCCATGCTGATGTTCGGCGGCGCCCTCGCCATGGGCATCCGCGCCGAGCTGTTCCAGCCGGGCCTGCAATTGATCAATCCGGAGCTGTTCAACCAGTTCACCACCATGCACGGCATCATCATGGTGTTCGGCGCGATCATGCCGGCCTTTGTTGGTTACGCCAACTGGATGTTGCCGTTGCAGATTGGTGCTTCCGACATGGCTTTTGCCCGCATGAACAACTTCAGCTTCTGGCTGATGATTCCTGCGGCCATCATCATTGCTCTGGCGTTTTTCATGCCTGGCGGTGCACCAGCTGCTGGATGGACGCTTTACGCGCCACTGACCCTGCAGATGGGGCCCTCCATGGATGCAGCCATCTTCGCGATGCACATTCTGGGCGCCTCGTCCATCATGGGCTCGATCAACATCATCGTGACCATCCTCAACATGCGTGCTCCTGGCATGACGCTGATGAAGATGCCGATGTTCGCCTGGACTTGGCTGATCACCGCCTACCTGCTGATCGCCGTGATTCCTGTGCTGGCTGGTGCCATCACCATGACGCTGACCGATCGCCACTTCGGTACCAGCTTCTTCAACCCAGCTGGTGGCGGTGACCCGGTGATGTACCAGCACATCTTCTGGTTCTTCGGCCACCCAGAGGTGTATATCCTGATTCTTCCGGCGTTCGGTATCGTCAGCCAGATCATCCCGGCTTTCTCCCGCAAGAAGTTGTTCGGTTACGCCTCCATGGTGTACGCCACCGGTTCCATCGCCATCCTGAGTTTCGTCGTGTGGGCCCACCACATGTACACCACTGGTATGCCTGTGACGGGTCAGCTCTTCTTCATGTACGCCACCATGCTGATCGCCGTGCCCACGGGCGTGAAGATCTTCAACTGGATCGCGACCATGTGGAAGGGTTCGATGACCTTCGAGACCCCGATGCTGTGGGCTGTGGGCTTCATCTTCGTGTTCACCATGGGCGGCTTTACCGGGCTGATCCTCTCAATGGCTCCGCTGGACCAGCAGTTGCATGACACCTACTACGTGGTGGCTCACTTCCACTACACCATGGTGGCTGGCTCTCTGTTCGCCCTGTTCGGAGGCTTCTACTACTGGGCGCCCAAGTGGACCGGCGTGATGTACAACGAGACGCTGGGCAAACTGCACTTCTGGCTGTCGCTGATTTTCTTCAACGTCACGTTCTTCCCTCAGCATTTCCTGGGTCTGGCCGGCATGCCACGTCGTTATGCAGACTACCCGATGCAGTTCGCTGACTTCAACATGCTGTCCTCCATCGGTGCCTTCGGCTTCGGCACGATGCAGCTGCTGTTCTTCCTGTTCATCGTCATCCCGGTGATGCGTGGCAAGGGTCAGCCTGCTCCGCAAAAGCCCTGGGAAGGAGCCGAAGGTCTGGAGTGGGAAGTGCCTTCTCCGGCGCCTCATCACACCTACGAAACGCCTCCCAAGCTGGACGAGACTGCTACCCGCGTGGTGGGTTGATTTGTCCGCTCTGCGCCAAACTGAGTTGAAGTTATGCAAGACCGCGAACGAGACCTGCGGCGAAAGAATCTGAAGCTGGCATTGACGCTGGCTTCGGTTGCACTGATCTTTGCGCTGGGCTTCATGCTCAAACGTGCATTCATTGGTGCCTGATCTCTTTCGACGCCCACTTGGAAAGCACTACACCATGGCAAAGCGCGACAACCTGAAGATGGTCGGAAAGCTCAGCGTTATCACGCTGGGCATGTTTGGCTTCGCGTTCGCTCTGGTTCCGATGTACAAGGCCATTTGCGAGGTGACCGGTGTCAACGTGCTGGCCCTCATCGAGCGTGAGGGCCCAGGGGGAGTTCGTTCTGATGCCAAGGGCGTCGAGAACACCCAGGTGGACACCAGTCGCACCATTACGGTCGAGTTCGACGCCAACGCACGTGGTCCCTGGCATTTCAAGCCTGCTGTCCGGACCCTGGAGGTTCACCCGGGTGAACTCAACACGGTGATGTACGAGTTCCAGAACGTGCAGGACCGTACCATGGCGGCTCAGGCCATTCCAAGCTACGCACCCAAGCTCTCCGCGGCACATTTCAACAAGATCGAGTGCTTCTGTTTCAACCAATACACCCTTGCGCCCGGTGAGAAGAAGCAATGGCCTGTGGCCTTTGTCATCGACCCCAAGCTGCCCAAGGATGTCAAGACCATTACTTTGTCCTATACCTTCTTTGAGGTGGGGGGCGCGCCGGTTCCGCCGCCGCCGCAAAGCAGCGCTGATGCAGGGCAAGTGACGCGGTCAGTGGGTGAGAGTCGGTCATGAGCGAGACCACACCAGTGCACCGGCGCAAAGGGTCATTCATTGGCACGCTCAAGGCGGTTCTTTGGGGATTTCTTGGGGTTCGCAAGCGCGATGACTACCAGCGCGACATTGCGGAACTCAACCCTCTCCACCTGATCGCCATGGGGGTCTTCATGGCCTTCGTATTTGTGGTCGGACTGATTGTCCTGGTCAACTGGATCGCCGGTTGAGGATCAATGGGCCGACCTGTTCAATATTTTCGTATAACAATCATCTAGCGTACTTCTGGAGATTCCATGTCAGCAGCAAGTCACGGCACGACGCCTTACTACTTTGTCCCAGGGCTGTCGAGCTACCCTGTGTTGTCGGCCATCGGCCTTTTCTTCGTGATTCTTGGCGCAGGCCAGTGGATCAACGGCGCTGCCTGGGGCATGTATTCCGTGCTCTTTGGTATGGTCTTCTGGCTTGCCGTTCTCTTTGCCTGGTTCCGCGAAGCGGTTTCTGAAAGCGAGAGCGGCCAGTACAGCCGCAAGATTGACATTTCCTTCCGCTGGAGCATGAGTTGGTTCATCTTCTCCGAGGTGATGTTCTTCGGCGCCTTCTTCTCTGCCTTGTGGTGGGCCCGTGCTCACTCTGTGCCACAGCTGGGCAACATAGAGAACGCACTTCTCTGGCCAGACTTCTCCGCAGTTTGGCCAAGCGTACAAGCCGGTGCCACCGCTTCTCCTGCTGGCATTGTCGAGCCCTTCCAGACCGTCGGTGCGCTTTGGCTGCCCACCATCAACACAGCTTTGCTGTTGACCTCAGGCGTGACGCTGACCATTGCTCACCACGCCTTGCAGGCTGGAAATCGTGGCAAGACCATCATGTTCATGTGGATGACGGTGTTGCTGGGCATTGTGTTCTTGGTCGTGCAAGGCATGGAGTACTCTCACGCCTATGCGGATCTGAACCTCAAGCTGTCGTCCGGTGTGTATGGCTCTACGTTCTACATGCTCACTGGTTTCCACGGCTTCCACGTCTTCGTGGGAATGCTGATGCTGTTGTTCATTACCCTGCGCCTCCATGCAGGGCACTTCAGCACTGAGCGGCACTTTGGTTTCGAAGGTGCTGCCTGGTACTGGCACTTTGTGGACGTGGTCTGGCTGGGTCTGTACATCCTGGTGTACTGGATGTAATCCGTCTGGGTCCGGGGCGGGCCAGTCTCATGGCTGGCTCTCCCCCAAAAGAAAAAGCGCCCATGGGC
>JBNKNN010000206.1:0-9720 GCA_050293865.1 Hydrogenophaga sp.
GGGTCACTTTCTCAGGCGGCTTGTCCTGCGCCCACAAAGGCAAAGTCACCGATGCTGCGCCCAGCAGGCTGGCCACCATGCGCAACACCTGCCGGCGCCCCGCCGTCATCACTGTCGACCTCAAGCGTTGTCTCCTCAGGGTTTGATGACGATCGTGTGGGGCACACGACCGGCACCTACCGTCTTGAAGGCTTTACCCGTTGCCGTCTCGATCAAGGTCATGTCGTCAGACAGGCCATTGGTCACGTACAGCGTTTTGCCGTCCGGATGCTGCGCTAGACCCCAGGCGCGCTTGCCCACCAGAATCTGACGACGAACCTCACGCGTGGCCACATCAATCTCAGCCACATGGTTCGCACGACCCAGGCCCACCCACATGGTTTTGCCGTCTGGGCTGATGGTCATGCCCACGGGTGTGATGTCGGTTTTGCGCATGCCCTTGACTTCAAACTGGATGCGTTTGAGTTCTTTGTAGTCTTTGGTATCCACAACGCTGACCGTGCCATCGAGTTCGTTGGTCACCCACAGCTCGGCACCGCCAGCGGCCAGCACGAAACGACGTGGACGCTTGCCCACTTTCACGTTTTTGACGACCTTCTTTTTCTCGATATCGATCACGTGAATCAGGTTCGCCACTTCGGACGTCACGTAAGCCGTCTTGCCATCGGGAGTGAGCAACACGCCTTCCGGCTCTCCTCCGGTTTTTACCTCGAATAGGTTCTCACCCGACGCAATGTCATACGCACCCATGACATTTTCTTCTTCGATCGACACGTAGGCCGTCTTTCCGTCCGGACTGAGATCAAAGATTTCAGGACTGTCGCCCAGTTCGATCGTGCGGGCCAACTTGTTCGCACCCAAATCCACCACACCCAGCGCATTGCTGTCACCGCAGCACACGTACAGCTCATTGCCATTCTTGCTAAGCATCATGTGGCGGGGGCGCTTGCAGACATCAATTGCACCGACCCGCTCTCCAGCGGTGTCAAACACGTAAACCTTGTTGTCCTTTTCGCTCGACACGTAGACCTTGCCTTCTGCCATGGCGGCTTGCGACAAGGCAGCCACACCCAGAGCAAGTGCCATTTGTTTCAATGGAAAGCGTGATTTGGCCAGCATGTAGATTCGTCTCCTGTTTTCTTGACGTTGTAATGGCTGCCCCCCGGTGAACAGGATTTGCAGTCGTTCCATCGTGGCAAGATCAATGCCAGATCCACAGGAACAAATGTTGCTTGATGGAGCATCACAGCCATACAGCGTTGGCGCTGACATGCGACAAAGCAATAGCTATCATGGCACGGAGACAGACATGAAAGGCCAAACACCTGTGAGTCCAGCGGACATTCAACAAGGGAAAACCCTAGGCATAAAGCGGCGCGACTGGCTTCGATGTGCCACCGCCGGCGCTGTTGCAACACTGGGCACTGTTCCATTCGTGAACGCTGTGGCCGAAACGGCACCATGGCCATCGCGCCCGATTGAGCTCATCGTGCCATGGCCGGCCGGTGGCGCCACGGATCTCACGCTGCGAATCCTGGCGGAAGAAGTTGAACCATCGCTTGGCCAGCCAGTGGTGGTCATCAACAAGCCGGGCGCAGCTGGGACACAGGTGGCGTCTGCGTTGAAGAACGCCAAACCCGACGGCTACACCATCGGGCAGGTCCCGGCCACTGTGCTGCGACGCTGGCTGATGCAAGACGTCCCATGGAACCCACTGACGGACATCGAACCGATCATCCAGGTGTCTGGCGTGACCTTCGGTGTGCTGGTGCCTGCCAGCAGCCAATGGAAGACACTGCCCGAAATGATTGCCTGGGCTAAGGCACATCCCGGGGAACTCATCCTTGGCTCCACGGGCGTCGGCACCACCGCTCACCTGGCCATGGAAGAGATCCTGCAGGCAAACGGCGTCGAATACGTTCATGTGCCGTACAAAGGCACGTCTGACCAGATGTTGGCCATTGCCAGTGCACAGATCATGGCCGGCGTGAATTCCAACGGGTTTGCGCCGTGGGTCGATCAAGGAAAAATGCGACTGCTCGCAGTTTTCAGCGCGGAACGCATAGAGCGCTGGAAAGATGTCCCCACGGTCAAAGAGCTGGGATACCCTCAAGCGGTGTACACCTCTCCCTGGGGCCTGGGCGCACCCGCAGGCACACCGAAAGCCATCATTGACAAACTGCACGACGCTTTCAAAATCGCCATGCAGAGCGCCCGCCACAAGGAAGCTCTGGCACGCTACGATCAGTCGGTGGATTACCTGAGCGCGGCCGCCTACAAGCAGTCGATTCAGGACCAGATTGAGCGCGAAAAATTGTTGCTTAAACGCCTTGGCCTGCTGGCCAAGGGCAAATGAAAGCAGTTCCACCGCGTGACAACATCCGCCTGACATGCCTGAAACCACCATCGTCCTGAAGACACAAGACCTGCAAAAATCCTACGGCCCAAAGCCCGCCCTCAAAGGCGTGAGCGTGTCATTGCGTGCAGGGGAAATGGTCGCATTGCTTGGCCCCAATGGCGCAGGCAAATCAACCTTGCTGCAACTGCTGACCGGCTTGTTCACGCCCGACCAGGGCAGCATCGAAGTGGCCGGCCACAACATGCAGCAACACCCGTCGCGGGCACTGGCCAAGCTGGGGGTTGTGTTTCAACAAAGCGCGCTGGACCTGACCCGCACCGTACTCGCCAACCTGCTCTTCCACACCGATCTTCATGGCCTGCCCCGCAGCGTCGCCCGCGAACGGATTGACCGACAGCTCGCCGCCCTGGGCATGACCGAGCACCTGAACAGCGTGGTTCGAGGCCTGTCAGGCGGCACGCGTCGAAAAGTTGAACTGGTCAGGGCGCTACTCCACGAACCCAAAGTCCTGTTGATGGACGAGGCCACCGTAGGGCTCGACCCGTCGTCCCGCCAGCAGTTGCTCAAGACCGTGCGCACCCTCTGCAACACACAGGGCATGGCGGTGCTGTGGGCAACTCACCTGATCGAAGAGGTGCACGAAGCCGACCGGTTGCTGCTGCTGCACAAAGGCACCGTTCGCTTCGACGGCAGTCTCGACAGCTTCATGGCGGCAGCCGAAAGCGACGACTTTCAAGCGGAAGTCTTGCGCCAGTTGGAGCCCGAAAAAGGGGCACTCTGAGTCCCGGCCCGGGAGATCAGACGTCACGCGGGCCCAGGTGTGGTGGGCAGCTTGAAATTTCGGCGAACTCTTCGTCGCTGAACAGGCGCGAACGCGTGTGGAAAGCCTTGCCCTCAGGCCCCTCCAGTGAGAAGGTACCACCCGTTCCTTCAATGACGTCGATGATGAGTTGCGTGTGTTTCCAGTACTCGTACTGTGCCGCGCCAATGTAAAACGGAAAGCCTCCGATGTCCCCCAGATAGACATCGCCTTGGCCGATGGTCAACTCGCCTGCCAGGTAGCAGTTCGCGGCACTGTTGTCGCAGCATCCACCCGATTGGTGAAACATCAATTGATCGCCATGCTTGCCCTTGAGCGTTTCAATCAGGTCCAGCGCTGCCTGCGTGGCCACCACCTTCTCAACCATACTGGCCTCCTCAAATGCAACCTAAAGCAAAAAAGCACCGGAACAGAAGGTCCCATTCCGGCGCAGACTGACTCAATCCCAGAACGCGGCGGATCTGGCTTTACCAGGCCGCCACGCGTTGCCCCCCTTGTGGGGGGCTGAGGACCGCGGTTCCAAGCCTGCCTGCGCAGGCTTGGACGGGACGAAGAGTCATCGACTCTGACGATGACGCGTCCTGCAAGGCACGCGCCGCATGCGCGGCGCGGGGGTGGTCAGAAAAATCCCAGCTTGTTCTCGCTGTACGAAACCAGCAGGTTCTTGGTCTGCTGGTAATGCCCCAGCATGTCCTTGTGGTTCTCACGACCGATACCCGACTCCTTATAGCCACCGAAGGCAGCGTGCGCCGGGTAAGCGTGGTAGCAGTTGGTCCATACTCGGCCGGCCTTGATGGCACGCCCCATGCGGTAGGCGACGTTGCCATTGCGGCTCCACACACCAGCCCCCAGGCCATACAAGGTGTCGTTGGCGATAGCCAGGGCTTCGGCTTCATCCTTGAAGGTGGTGACAGCCAGCACAGGGCCGAAGATTTCTTCCTGGAAGATGCGCATCTTGTTGTGGCCTTTGAACAGTGTGGGCTGCACATAGTAGCCGCCGTCCAGATCGCTACCGAGCGAAGCCTGCGCGCCGCCGCACAACACTTCGGCACCTTCCTGCTTGCCCAGGTCCAAGTACGACAGGATCTTGGTCAGTTGCTCTTTGGACGCCTGCGCGCCCATCATGGTGTCGGTGTCCAGCGGGTTGCCCTGCTTGATGGCTGCCACACGTTGCAGCACGCGCTCCATGAACTTGTCATAGATGCTTTCGTGGATCAGTGCACGGCTTGGGCAGGTGCAGACCTCACCCTGGTTGAAGGCAAACAGCACCAGTCCCTCGATAGCCTTGTCCAGGTAACCATCGTCCTTTTCCATCACGTCGGCAAAGAAGATGTTGGGTGACTTGCCGCCCAGTTCCAACGTGGCGGGAATCAGGTTGTTGGCAGCGGCCTGGGCGATCACGCGGCCGGTCGAGGTCGAACCGGTGAAGGCGATCTTTGCGATGCGCTTGCTGTTGGCCAGCGGCATGCCAGCTTCGCGGCCAAAGCCGTTGACCACGTTCAGCACGCCCGGAGGCAACAGGTCGGCGATCAGCTCGATCAGGATCAGCAGGCTGATGGGGGTGGACTCGGCCGGCTTGAGCACGATGCAGTTGCCAGCCCCCAGCGCTGGAGGGATCTTCCAGGCAGCCATCAGGATGGGGAAGTTCCAGGGAATGATCTGGCCGACCACACCCAGAGGTTCGTGGATGTGATACGCCACGGTATTCTCGTCGATCTCGGAGATACCACCTTCCTGCGCACGCAGGGCACCGGCGAAATAGCGGAAATGGTCGATGGCCAGCGGAATGTCGGCATTCAGCGTCTCACGGATCGGCTTTCCGTTGTCAATGGTCTCGGCATAGGCCAAGAGCTCCAGGTTGGCTTCCAGGCGGTCAGCGATCTTCAGCAGCAGGTTGCTGCGGGTCGTGACATCGGTCTTGCCCCATGCATCAGCTGCAGCATGAGCAGCATCCAAAGCGAGTTCGATATCTTCTGCGGTCGAACGAGCAGCCTTGGTATACACCTTGCCCGTGGTAGGCGTGACGACGTCGAAGTACTCACCCTTGACTGGGGCGACCCACTTGCCGCCGATGAAGTTGTCGTACTGTTTTTTGTATGAGACTTTGGCGCCTTGTTCGCCAGGAGCTGCGTAAAGCATGAATGTCTTCCTCTGAAAATGATTGGTTTTGAACAAAGCCGTTTGAGGGCTCACATTCATTGCTCAACTTCCATGCCAGTCAGTGAACACCCTTACTTTTCACCGAATTTGCGCCGTGCGAGGCTTCGATGTCTGCGCGGAATGATCCAAGGCGCAGCAGAGCTGTCCACACTGCTCAAATCCGTGACGGAAAACCTGTGCATAGGTTGGCACGGCAAATATTTGCATATGATGAACACCCATCTGGCCAACATCACCGCCCCCAAATAGCTTCACGAGCAAATGTTCACCCCCCTGGCGGAGTCGGGCAGTCTGCCCACAAGCCCGCTGGATATACTGACCTTTGAACGTCCGCACGAACCCTTTGCACTTGCCTTCGCCACGCCTTCGCATGCCCTTGCCGCCCCTCCTTCAGCGAACACTCTTTGGATTGGTCGCAGCCGCATCCCTGCTGCTTGGCGCGCCAGTGCGCGCCGAAGTGGCCCATATCGCAGTAGCAGCCAACTTCGCGGAGCCCATTGAAGCGCTGGCCAAAGAGCTCAAGACCAGTACCGGCCACGAACTGCGGATCGCAACCGGTCCCAGCGGCAGTCTGTACGCTCAGATCATCAATGGCGCTCCATTTGATGTGTTTCTCTCCGCCGACGAGCAGCGCCCAACCGCCTTGGCCGGGACTGGCCTCGTCGTGGCAGGCAGCCAGTTCACCTACGCCGTGGGCCAGTTGGCGCTTTGGGCACCCAAGCCCGGGCTGGACATGGTCAACGGGAGAGGTTTGCTCAATTCCAGCGTGGGAAAGGTGGCCGCAGCCAACCCCAAGCTGGCTCCTTATGGGCTTGCCGCAGACCAAACATTGCAATCCCTCGGCATCGAGGATGCTGTGAGGCCGAAACTGATAAGGGGCAACAGCATCGGGCAGGCATTCGCCATGGTGGCCAGTGGTAACGCCGAGGCAGGGTTTGTCGCCATGTCCCAGCTCTTGACCAAAGGCGAGACTCGCCCGGGGAGTGTGTGGCTGGTGCCAGCCACGCTGCATGCCCCCATCCGGCAAGACGCTGTTCTGCTCAAGCGCGGCGAGTTCAATCCTGCCGCGCTGGCGCTGTTGAAACTTTTGCAACAGCCAGCCACCCGTGAAACGCTGGCCACTTTCGGCTATCGCTAGAGCAGCGAAACAGGTTCGTCCGCATGCTACCCGACAGCGCCTGGCAGGCCATCTGGCTGACTCTGCAAGTGGCGACGCTCACCACCGTGACCCTGCTCGTCCTGGGCGTTCCTCTGGCATGGTGGCTGGCTCGCAGCCGCTCCTGGATCAGCCGCCCGGTCTCGGCATTGGTCGCTTTGCCATTGGTCTTGCCGCCATCCGTGTTGGGGTTCTACCTGCTGGTCCTCATGGGGCCCAACGGCCCCATGGGCCATATCACGCAGTCACTTGGCCTCGGAACGTTGCCATTCACCTTCTCCGGGCTGGTCGTCGGCTCGGTCATCTACTCACTGCCCTTCATGGTGCAGCCCGTTCATGCCGCCATGATCAGCTTGGGCGAACGCCCACTGGAGGCAGCAGCCACCTTGAGAGCATCTCCGCTCGACACCTTCTGGAACGTTGTTCTGCCCCTGTGCCGTCCTTCGCTGATTACCGGTGCCATCATGAGCTTTGCGCACACGGTGGGCGAGTTCGGCGTGGTGTTGATGATTGGCGGCAATATTCCAGGTGCAACCCAAATGATCTCGGTCAAGATCTACGACCATGTTGAATCACTGGAATACGCCACGGCTCACATCCTTTCGGCCATGATGCTGGCGTTTGCGTTCGCCGTGGTCCTCCTGGCACATGCTTTCAACCGCCACAGCCATCAACTGAAAGGAAGAGTGTGAGCGAGAAGGCTGAAACCTACGGTGCGACCATCAAGGTCAGAGCCCAACTGGCGCGTCAACGCTTCACATTGGATGCCCATTTTGATCTTGCGCCGAAAGGCTGCACAGTCTTGTTTGGCCCTTCAGGTAGCGGCAAAACCACCTGCCTTCGCGTGCTCGCGGGGCTCGAGTCCAAGGCTCGAGGATTGGTTCGGCTTGGCGCCGAAGTCTGGATGGACTCGCAAACAGAAACGTTCGTTCCCGCACACCTCCGTTCGGTGGGCTACGTTTTCCAGGACGCCAACCTCTTCGAGCACATGACCGTGAGAGACAACCTCCAGTTCGGCTACAAGCGCACGCCAGAAGCCTTGCGTCGACACGACTGGCGAGAAGGCCTTGACCTGCTTGGTATCGGCCACCTTCTTGACGCCATGCCATCGAACCTATCCGGCGGAGAGCGTCAACGTGTGGCCATTGCCCGATCCCTGGCCACCAGTCCACGGATTCTGCTCATGGACGAACCCCTGGCCGCTTTGGACGCCGCAAAAAAAAGGGAACTGTTGCCCTGGCTGGAGCACCTGCACGAAACGCTGGACATTCCCCTGGTGTACGTCACCCACTCGCTGGACGAAACCATTCGCCTGGCGGACCAGGTCGTGCTCCTGGATGCCGGCCGAGTCGTCGACCAGGGTGCCACCAGCGAAATCCTGACCCGCGTTGATTTACCACTGGCACACGATGATGCTGCAGCTTCACTGATAGAGGGATCCATGGCAGCACATCGCGATGAAATCATGATGTGCCGACTCGACTTTCCGGGAGGCGAGTTCTGGCTGCCACAGGCTCGCACGAGACCACCGGCACTGGGCTCCCTCATTCGCATTCGGGTTCATGCCAGAGACGTCAGTCTGTCGCTGGTCAAGCCAGAACAGACCAGCATCCTGAATATTCTCCCAGCCATCGTGACTGACGTGGCCGACGACGGCCCGGGACAGATGTTGGTTGGCTTGCGGGTCGGCCAGGGTGACGCCAGCAGCCGATTGCTGTCCCGCATCAGCCGTCTCTCATTTGAGCGGCTGAACATATCAGCCGGTACCAGCGTCTATGCGCAGATCAAGGGTGTGGCCATGGTCCGCTGATTGAGCAGCCGCCAGCCGCCTCTGGGCGCTGGCGGTCACATCTGCCGTACGTTCGCTCCGGGCAGCTTCATTATTTGGTCGCGTTCGGGAAGAACAGCTGCTGACCATCGATCTTGTATCCGGCAATAGCCGCCTGGCCTTCCTTTCCGGTCACCCAATCGATGAACTTCTGGCCCTCGGCAGCCTTGACGTGCGGGAACTTGGATGGGCTCACCAGCATGACGCCGTACTGATTGAACATGCGCTTGTCGCCTTCAACGACAATCTCGAGATCTTCCTTGTTCTTGAAGTTCAGCCACGTTGCACGGTCTGACAACACATAGCCGCCGGAAGATGCCGCGATATTGAGCGCCTGGCCCATGCCGCAGCCGCACTCCTTGTAGCCCGCCCCTTTGTTGGCATCCGTGCTGGTTTGCTTCCAGAAGCGCAGTTCGGCAGCATGCGTCCCGCTCTTGTCACCACGAGAGACAAACGCGGCGTTGGCTGCAGCCACCTTCTCAAGACCTGCCACGATGTCCCCACCTTTGGCGCCTGCCGGATCAGCCTTGGGGCCAATCAGCACGAAGTCGTTGTACATGACATCAAGGCGTTTATCTGCGAAGCCGTCCGCCACAAACTTTTCTTCCTTGACCTTGTCGTGCACAAACAGCACGTCAGCGTCGCCCCTGCGCGCAGTGTCGATGGCCTGCCCGGTGCCCAGCGCCACCACTTTCACTTCGATGCCAGTCGCCTTCTTGAACTCAGGCAGCAAGTGCTCGTAAAGGCCGGAAGCCTGGGTCGACGTGGTGGACGCCACCACAATGCTCTGCTCTGCTTGCACGGCAAGGCCCATGCTCAGCAGGGTCGCGCCTGTGACGGCCGACAGGGTCAATCGAATCCATTGACGTTTGCTTTGAAGTTTCATAGACCTTCTCCTTTGACAAAAGCGTGAGCCTGGGGGGATACCGATTCCAGGCATTGGTGATTGAAAAACTCATCCACGGGCAGGTCAGCGTGGATGCTGCCGCGCTCCATGTAGACCACCCGGGTCGCCAGGCGTTTGACCTGACCCAGGTTGTGGCTGGCAAACACCAGGGTAGGCGGGTGTCGTCTCCCTGGCGTGCTACTGAAACCAGCGATCAAATCTTCCACTTCATGTTTCGCATGAGGATCGAGGCTGGCCGTCGGCTCGTCCAGCAGCCACAGATCGGGTTGCAGGACCCAAGCCCTTGCCAGGGCAAGGCGTTGACGCTGCCCTCCAGACAAGGCTTTGGCATTTCTGTTGGCCAGATCCGAGAGCCCAACCCTTTCCAGCGCAGCAGCAGCGCGCTCTCGGGCTTCTGTGCGCGGAACGCGGGCGAGCCAAAGGGCCAAAGTCAGATTGCGCATCACGCTCATGCGGTACATGTGCGGATACTGGAACAGCATGGCCTGCC
>JBNKNN010000207.1:0-1985 GCA_050293865.1 Hydrogenophaga sp.
ACACTGAAAAAATGCGTGTTTTTCGCTCCCATCGACGCCTGAACGGCTGGCTGGTTCTCCTGGCCATGCTGTGGGGCGCCCTGTCGCCCTTGTTGGCACAGGCTGCGCTGGGCGGCGATCGCGGTGACAGCCAGAATCGGATCGAGATCTGCACTGCTACCGGTATGGCTTGGATTCAGGTGGCGGAAGCGAACAGCGCATCTGACCCAAATGCAGGAGCCACCTCTGGCGGTATGGCTGCCAATGGCATGGGGGCTTGTGCGTGGTGTCTGATACATGGTGGGGCGCCCGCGCTGCCTCCTGCCGACATGACTGTCAATTTTGGCCCCGCTGATGCCATCGAGAGCGCTACGCCTCTGGCGTTGCCTGCTCGCCATCAGGCTTGGGTCCACCTCCCTTCTCGCGCTCCTCCCACAGTGTCATCCCGAGGCGGTTGACACTTCGTGTCAGGCGGTCCTGGGCGCTGGAACTTGTGACAGGTTGCCAAGCGCTGGTTGCGATGCATTGAGCTCCGCGTCTCTTGGAGCTGCCGGCGACCCAGGCGCTTCAACTCCCCCTCTGTTCAGCTTTTGGCTCTGCCGCTACCCGGACCAGGCGGGTGAAGCACATGCCGCCCTCACCGTCCGGTGGCCTCGCGCTCTATTTTTTCTCCTCCCATTCCATATCATTCTTCCATCAAAGGAAATCATCATGATGAAAAAGCCTCAATTGATCAAACGCACGCTGGCTGCTTCTTTGCTGGCACTGACCGCCACCGCCTGGGCTCAGGGCACCGTCGACATCAGCGATCCATGGGTGCGTGCAACGGTGCCGCAGCAAATGGCCACAGGCGCTTTCATGCAGATCACCAGCCCCGAAGGCGGCAAGCTGGTCAAGGCCTCTTCGCCGGTTGCTGGTGTGGTGGAGGTGCATGAAATGTCCATGGACAATGGCGTGATGAAGATGCGAGCCATCGCCAATGGCCTTGAGTTGCCCGCGGGCAAGGCTGTCGAGCTCAAACCAGGGGGCTACCACGTGATGCTCATGGATTTGAAGCAGCAAGTGAAAGAGGGCGAGGAAGTCCCACTGACACTGGTGTTCGAGGGCGCTGATGGGAAGACCACCGAGCAAAGCATCAACGCTCCAGTGCGGGCCATGAATGCGGGACGCCCGCACATGAATCCGCACAACATGAAGCAGCACATGCGCCAAGGCGGCAACTGATCGCTGTCGAGTCTCTGCACTGGAAGCACTCCTGCTGACCTGAGTCATGACTGAACTGCGTTGGCGCCGCCATCAGCACGCATTTGCGCGAGCTTTGCTCGCCATCATGCTGCTGGTGGCCGTGTGGCCATCGGTTGCGCGTGTGTCGGCGAGCCTGCGCTCAGCGCAAGGGTCAGGGGCTGCTCAGTGGATAGAGATATGTACCAGTGCGGGTCTGCACTGGGTACGTTTGCCGACCGCAAAAAGCGAAAGCACTGACGACAGGCCAATCCGACTCCAACCTGCCTCCGCACTGGACGTTTGTTCCTTGTGCACGCTTGCGGTTGACAAGACATTGCTGGCGGGGAGCGTACTGTTGCCCGCGGCGCAGGGCTTTGCCTTTGCTCCCTCGATCAGTGAAACGAGTCTTTTTCGGCTGGCCCCGGACCGATTCACTTGGCCGCGTGGCCCACCAAGCGACTTTTTCTGAAACTTGACGTTCGCTGCGCCATTCACGCGCGCAGCCCATTCGTGCCAGGTGCCGTGCTCGAGCAGAAGCCCGGCATCTCTTCAGAAGGAGTCAAGCCATGACGGCTTCATTTCAGATGCCAAAGCGCAGCGAGGTCTCCATGACCCGCAACGCTTCTCAAGTACTGTTTTCCCGTGGCGAGGAAGGCGACCTTTGGCGTGTCGTCGAAGGCCATGTTTGTGTTGAATTTGATGACGGCCACGTGCGTCAGCCTGTTCAGTTGGCGCAGCCGGGCGATTTTGTGGGTCTCGAATCTCTGATGGGGCAGGCCTAC
>JBNKNN010000208.1:0-30717 GCA_050293865.1 Hydrogenophaga sp.
CCATCCAGCATGGCGCGAAAAGCATTGACCTTGTGCTTGAGCACCTCCTGAACCCGCGTCTCCAGCAGGCGATTGCGAGAGAGCAAATCGTTCAGGTCTCGGTAGAGAAAGCGGTAGGACCAAATGATCTCGAACTGGGAGTGAAGAAAGAACCATGCGTCCTCGACGTTGCGCACGCCGTCAGCCGCGGCCAGCAACTCGTCCATGGCGTGCTGATAACGCCCGAACAGCGCGTTGATCAGCTCGTCTTTCGCCGGATAGTGGTAGTAGAGGTTGCCGGGGCTGATCCCCATCTCCGAGGAGATCAGCGTGGTAGAAACGTTCGGCTCACCGAAGCGGTTGAACAACTCCAACGTGGTTTCCAATATACGCTCAGCCGTACGGCGTGGGGCTTTCTTGGCCATGCCTCATTGCCCTCTGCCCAGCGCATGGACGCGCCGCTCAAGGTCATCGAGCGTGCGATCCAGCCTGCGCGCCACTTCCGACTTGCGACGACCCGAGCCCAGCAAATGCGCATCCGGATCCTCGGCAGCGCTCACATTGAGTGAAATACCGTGGCGCCCCAACTTGTCGCTCAGCACTTGCCGATTGGCCAGCATCCAGCGCCGCGTCTGTTGGTAAGCGTGTTCAGCCATTTCGCGTCGTTGTCGATAGCTGAAGGTGTTGGCAAAAAATAGTTCGGCGTCTCGCTGATCAGGTTCGACAAGGATGATGTCTGTATCAGGGTACGCGCGCTCGTAATGCTTGAATCCAAGCGCCAGTCGCGAATGGATCATGGATCGAAAAGTCTGGCTCATCACGGCAGGAAAGCCACCCTCCACCAGTGATGGAATCCGCTGGCCGTGCTGAGCCTCCGGATCAGCGTGAAACGGCACCAGGGGGTTCAGGCAAATAAGCAAATCCATGCCTTCGTCCAGCGCCACCGTAGCGTGCACAGTCTTCTTCAGCGCCCCGTCAACGTAGTGTCGACCATCCACCTCAACAGGCGGAAAGAGCCCGGGCAAGGCTGCGCTTGCCTGGATGGCCTTGGAAATGGGCACATGGTCCAGGCCCGGGCGCCCGAATGGTGTCGCCTCACCCGTGTCCAACTCTGTCGCCACCAGCGTCAACTTGGCGCGCAGCTTCCTGAAATCGTTGGTCCGTCCGGGCAGACTGAAAAGGCGCTCAATCTGCGTGTGAATATCGCTGTTGTCCAGAACTCCCGTTGGCAACAAAGCGCCCATTCGCTCGAAAGCCTGGATCAGTGGTCGACCACCAACGCCCCAAGCCCAAAGTGCGCTGCCAAGCAAGCCCGGCAATCGCTGCGCTCTGGACAAGAGTTCGGCCCACGCCGGCTTCATCAGCCAGGCAGGATCGAAACGCTCAGCCGAGGACTCGTCATCAATAAACGCCACACACAATTCATGCGGTGTTTGCCCGTTGGCCAGACCGGCCACGATGAAGCCCCCAGCCGACACGCCGACATAGTGGTCGCAAGCGTTGAAGTCCAATCCATCGAGACAGTCATTGAGCGCGCACAGAGCCCCAATCTCATAGATGGCACCCAGCGGCCCACCTCCCGCCAGCGCCAACGCGATGCGCGGTGACGCACTCCTCATCTCACCTGCAGCCAGCTTGTTGGTCATAAGGACAGTGTAGAGGCTTGGCGCTCAAGCATGTTGCTGCAGCGCAGCAACATGCTCCGGCGCAAAAAAGGGGCCTGCAGGCCCCTCGCGCTTGTCATACCAGGCAACGGCCGCCCCGCTGTTTGCTTGGCTCAAGCCTTCTTGCGTGCAGGCGTTTTGCGTGCCGTGGCCTTCTTGGCCACCACCCGTTTGCGCGCTGGAGCCTTCTTGGCTGCAGCTTTGCGCACTGGCGTTTTCTTGGCAGCGGTCGGCACACCGCCCAGGGCGACCACTTGCTCGGTCAAGGCTTCCACACGGTCCATCAGCGCCTCGATGTCTCGGGCCGATGGCACGCCCAGCTTGCCCAACGCCTTGGCCACGCGCTCTTCAAAGATGCCTTCGAGCTTGTCCCACTGACCCTGAGCCTTGGAGGAAATATCGTTGGCCATACTCGATACGCGAGTCGACGCTTCATTGATCCGGTCTTCGGCCACAGACTGGGTCTTGCGTTGCAGGCTCACGCCTTCCTTGACCAGGGTCTCAAACACCTTCCCCCCCTCTTCCTGAGCTTTGGAGAAAGCCCCCAGCCCTGCCAACCAGATTTGTTGAGCTGAATCCCGGACTGCACCGGCCAGGGGGCTTTGGGAAGCGGACTTGCCGGATGAGGACGATTTTTTCTGGACTTTTTTGACCATGATCACTCCAATAACAATTGAACACCTCGCTCTTGAGCCCTTGCGCACAAAACATGCTGCACATAGAAGCCAGAGGCGACATCAACACTCTACGCTCACGAATCGGTGATGTGTAGAGGCGGCAGACTAGGGATCCTCTGCATAGCCTGCGCCTTGCGCCCTTCCGCGAAATGACGTCATTGGGGTCGTAGGTCACCATGGAGCCCCTGGCCCGTCGCCGCATTCGGGGTTTTCGCGCATCTGAAAGTGCCCGTGATAGACAACAATGCCTGTTGCACCTGACACCTATTCGAGAGGGACCCACATGCACTACTTTGTCACTGGCGCCACAGGATTCATCGGCAAGCGCTTGGTCAAGAAATTGCTGGAGCGCCGCGGCGCCACCGTGTACTTCCTGATTCGTGCCGAAAGCGAGCACAAGGTCAAGGCCTTGCGCGAGTACTGGGGGCTCAAGGGCGCGGCCGCCAGCGCACGGGCCGTGCCGGTGTTTGGCGATCTCACGCAGAAGAAGCTCGGCGTGGATGCGACCGGAGTCAAAAACCTCAAAGCCGCAGGCATTGACCACTTCTACCACCTGGCGGCGGTGTACGACCTCGGCGCAGACGAAGACAGCCAGGTCGCGGTCAACATCGATGGCACCCGCAACACGGTCGAGTTGGCCAAGGCGGTGGGGGCGGGCCATTTCCACCACGTATCCTCCATTGCGGCTGCGGGCTTGTACGAGGGTGTCTTCCGGGAGGACATGTTCAGCGAAGCAGAGAGCCTCGACCATCCCTACTTCAGCACCAAACACGAGAGCGAGAAAATTGTTCGCGACGAATGCAAGGTGCCCTGGTCGGTCTACCGGCCTGCTATCGTCGTCGGTGACAGCCAAACGGGCGAAATGGACAAGATCGATGGCATCTACTATTTCTTCAAACTGATCCAGCGGCTGCGCCAGATCCTGCCACCGTGGATGCCCAGCGTTGGGCTAGAAGGGGGGCGCATCAATATCGTGCCGGTCGACTTTGTAGTCAGTGCACTCGACCACATCAGCCACCACAAGCGCAAGAGCGGCGCCTGCTTTCACTTGGTGGACCCGGTCGGCTACCGGGTGGGCGACGTGCTCGACATCCTCAGCAAGGCAGCCCATGCGCCCAAGATGAATCTGTTCGTCAATGCGGCTCTGATGGGGTTCATCCCTCGAAGCGTCAAGAAGGGCTTGATGGCCTTGGCTCCGGTGCGGCGGGTCTATCACGCCGTGATGGATGACCTGGGCTTGCCGGAAGACATGCTCACCTTCGTCAACTACCCCACGCGGTTCGACTGCCGGGAAACGCTGGCGGCCCTAAAAGGCAGCGATATCGAATGCCCGAACCTCAAGGACTACGCATGGCGCCTGTGGGATTACTGGGAGCGCCACCTCGACCCCGATTTGCACATTGATCGCAGCTTGCGAGGCACCGTCGAGGGCAAAGTGGCATTGATTACCGGCGGCAGCTCCGGCATCGGCCTGGCGGCTGCGCACAAATTTGCCGAGGCTGGCGCCGTCACCATCATTTGTGGCCGGGACCAGGCCAAGCTTGACGAAGCCTGCGCAGAGGCAAAAGCCAAGGGGCATTCATTTGTGGCCTATGTCGCCGACCTGGCCGACATGGCCGACTGCGATCGTTTCGTCGCGCTGCTGGAGGAAAAGCACGGCGGCGTGGACTTCCTGATCAACAACGCAGGTCGCTCCATCCGCCGCGCCATCGAAAGCAGCTACGACCGGTTTCATGACTTCGAGCGAACCATGCAGCTGAACTACTTTGGCAGCTTGCGCGTCACCATGGGCCTGATGCCGGGAATGGTGGCCAAACGCAAAGGGCATGTGGTCAACATCAGCTCCATTGGCGTGCTCACCAACGCACCACGATTTTCCGCCTATGTAGCCAGCAAGGCTGCCCTGGACGCCTGGACCCGATGCGCAGCGAGCGAGTTTGCTGACCAGGGAGTGACCTTCACCACCATCAATATGCCACTGGTGCGCACGCCCATGATTGCTCCCACAAAAATCTACAACAACGTGCCTACCCTCAGCCCCGAGGAGGCGGCCGATCTGATCGCGCAGGCCTGCATATTCAAACCGGTGCGCATTGCCACGCGGCTGGGCGTGACCGGCCAGGCCTTGCATTCATTCGTACCCCGCGTAGCCCAGATCATCATGAACACGAGCTTTCGCATGTTCCCGGATTCAGATGCGGCCAAGGGCGGAGGAGGCGGAAGGGCTCGCCTCTCACCGGAAGCCGAGGCCATGCAACAGATGATGAGAGGCATTCATTTCTAGGAAAGTGGTGGCGACAAAAGCGCCACCGCCGCGAACTGAGGTCGGTTCTACAATTGGGGCATTGTCCTTTTTACCGAACGATTTGGTATCCGCATGAGCAGCCCCCATCACACCCCAGTTGACCTTTCGCGTATTCAGCCACGGGAAAAGGCTGAGATTCTGGCCCAGGCTCTGCCGTACATCCGAAAGTTCCATGGACGCACCATGGTGATCAAGTATGGAGGCAACGCGATGACGGATCCGGCGTTGCAACAGGATTTCGCGGAAGACGTGGTGCTGCTCAAGCTGGTGGGCATCAATCCAGTGGTGGTGCACGGCGGAGGCCCGCAGATCGAAACCTTGCTCAAGCGCCTGGGAAAAAAGGGCGAGTTCATCCAGGGCATGCGCGTGACCGACGCAGAGACCATGGAAGTGGTGGAATGGGTTTTGGCCGGCGAGGTGCAGCAAGACATCGTGGGCCTGATCAACCAGGCTGGCGGCAAGGCGGTGGGCCTGACCGGCCGCGATGGAGCCATGATCCGCGCCGAGAAGTTGCGCATGGCCGACCAGAAGGACCCCAGCTTGCAGCACGATGTGGGTCAGGTTGGCAGCATCGTCAGCATCGACCCCAGCGCCGTAAAGGCCTTGCAGGACGACCAGTTCATTCCCGTGGTCAGCCCCATCGGCTTCGGCGAAAGCAACGAAAGCTACAACATCAACGCCGATGTGGTTGCGGCCAAGCTGGCCACCGTGCTTCAGGCAGAGAAGCTGCTCATGCTCACCAACATCCCTGGCGTGCTGGACAAAGAAGGCAAGTTGCTGACCCAACTGACCCCTCGACGCATTGACGAACTGTGCGAAGACGGCACGATCAGTGGCGGCATGATCCCCAAGATCGCGGGAGCACTGGACGCTGCCAAGAGCGGCGTCAATGCTGTTCACATCATTGATGGCCGCGTACCGCATGCGCTTCTGCTCGAAGTGCTGGGGGATCAACCTTTCGGCACCATGATCCGATCCCACTGAGCAGCGTCATCATGAGCGGGTGGCGGGAGCCCAAAAAGCTGCACCCACCTCACATCGGCAGATCTCGCTCACCTGGCGGACCTGCCAAGAGCATATCCTGATACCAAGAACGACATGCGCCTATTGCTGGTTGAAGACGACGTCATGGTGGCCAGTGGCATGAAGCTGGGCCTGACAGATGCAGGCTATACCGTGGATTGGGTGGGCAGCGCCGAGCGCGCGGAGGAAGCCCTGTCCCAGGAAACCTTCGATATCGCCATCGTGGACATCGGCCTGCCCGGCGTTGATGGCCTGGAGCTGACCCGCCGCCTCCGAGCCAAAGGACTGAGCATGCCGGTGCTCATCCTGACCGCTCGCGACGCATTGCGAGACCGGGTGCAAGGACTGGACCTTGGCGCCGACGACTACATGCTCAAACCCTACGAGTTGCCTGAACTGCTGGCCCGGCTCAGAGCCCTCTTGCGCCGCTCCCAGGCTGCCACGTCGGCGGTATTGAGCTTCGGCCCGCTGGAAATGGACACGGCACACCGCCGGGTCATGCTCGGCGACCAGTTGCTCGAGCTGGGCCCGCGCGAGTGGACAGTGCTGGAGTATTTGCTGCTGCAGGCTCCAAAACCAGCTGCCAAAGACAAGCTATTGCTCGCGCTGACCGGTTGGGACAAGGAAATCACGCCCAACGCCATCGAGGTTTATGTCTCGCGACTGCGCGGAAAGCTGGAGCCAGCGGGCATCGCCTTGCGCTCCATCCGTGGATTCGGCTATCGCCTGGAGCTGGCAACAGCATCAAGGCATGACAACGGAAACTGACAAACGCGGCACCGCCGGCATGATCTGGGGCCTGCAAAGGCGCCTGCTCATCATGCTGCTGCTGCCGTTGAGTCTTGTAGGTCTGGTCAGTGTGTATTTTCACTACCAGAACGCAGGAACTGCTGCACTTCAACAAGACAAGCAACTCCAGCAACTTGTGCCCCTGCTTGCAGACTCTGTCGTTGTTGCCCAGCCGCGCGATGATCCGTCCGATATCGAGCCTCCCGGCATCGCTTTGCTGCTGGCGCCGCCTGTTGAGGAGTTCCTCAAAGCTCGGCAAGGTTATGCCGCCTACGGCATCTTCGACACGCAAGGCCGACTGCTTTCGGGTCAGGATTGGTTGCCACGAGTGCGCCCCGCCACGGCAGACGCCGAATTCCGCAGCGTCGTCGAGGAAGGCACGACGTATCGGGTCATCGCTCAGCGCTCGCGCAGCGCGGCTGGCCCGATCATCGTGATGCTGGCCGACGGCTCCGATGCCCAGCAACGCTGGCTGGCCACTGTCGCCGAGCGCGTGCTGCTGCCCAACCTGGTGTTGATGGTGGTAGGGGGTCTGGCCATGACGTGGGCAGTTTCTCGCGCACTTCGACCACTGACACAGCTTCGCCGCGCGGTTGAGCGGCGATCTCCGCGAGACCTCAGCCCCATCAGCGTGGACGGCGTCCCTGACGAAGTTCAGCCCTTGGTGGACTCGCTCAACAGGCTCTTCGCCATGGTCAATGCCCAATCGGAAGGCCAGCGACGCTTCATCGCTGACGCAGCCCATCAGTTGCGCACCCCGCTCGCCGCCTTGCAGGCACAGGTGGAAGCATGGGCACAGTCGGCCCGACATATCGCCGATGAGCAATCCATCCCCATCAAGGCTGAGCAGGTCAAGCGTTTGAGGGATGCAAGCCGCCGCACCTCACAACTGGCGAGCCAGCTGCTCGCCCTATCCCGAGCAGATGCCATCAGCACTCAATCGCAACCCATGGATACAGTGGACCTCAAAGACGTGTGTGAAAACGTTCTGTCCATGTTTCTTGACATTGCGTCGGCCAAAGGCATCGATCTGGGATTGGAAGCCTCGGCAGTTCAGGTACCTGGACATACCTGGCTTCTGCGCGAGCTTCTGATCAACCTGCTCGACAACGCGCTCAAGTACACCCCGGAAGGGGGACGCGTAACGTTGCGCTGCAATGCGGGCGAGCTGACTGGCTCCGGCTGGGTCGAAATCGAGGACGACGGCCCTGGCATCCCTCCCTGCGAGCATGGTCGCGTCATCGAGCGCTTCTACCGCCTGCCCGGCAGTACGACCGAAGGCAATGGCCTGGGCTTGGCCATCGCCAGCGAAATCGCCCGAGCCCATCACTCCCAACTCGAACTTGACACGGGACAAGGCGGCTTCGGGCTGTGCGTTCGCGTGGTTTTTCCGCCAACAACCCACCTCTTTGCCGAGAGTGATGCGCCAGGGAAATCGCCGTCCGAGCCCACACATCTGTAACAGGGTGTGCCTCTGTGCGAGAATGACCGAAAACTTTGATGGGCCGGTAGTCTTCGCCAGAACCGCGGGGGCTGCCCCATGGATCGATGGCAGATGAACGACAGCGCACCTGAGAATCCTCAAGCAGACATCTCCAACGTGGTATCCCCACAGGCTAGCAGTGGTGGTGGCGACGCGCCAACGCGAAAGCGACCCAAACCTGGGGAACGGCGTGTCCAGATCCTTCAAGCGCTGGCCACCATGTTGGAGCAACCTGGCAGCGAACGTGTCACCACGGCAGCTCTGGCGTCCCGTCTGGAGGTGAGTGAAGCAGCACTGTACCGTCACTTTGCCAGCAAGGCTCAGATGTTTGAAGGCCTGATCGATTTCATAGAACAAACCGTGTTTGGTCTCATCGGGCAACTGGAGGAGCGGGAGGCGGATCCCGTGCTTCGCGCCCGTCGCCTGGTCAGTGTGCTTCTGCAATTCGGCGAGAAGAATCCGGGCATGGCCAGGGTCATGGTGGGCGACGCCCTGGTGTTCGAAAACGAACGCCTGCAGTTGCGAATGAACCTGTTCTTCGACAAGATCGAGTCCACGCTGCGACAGCAATTGCGCGAAGTCTCTGTACTCGCCGGTGCCACCACACCCACCGTGGATGCTCAGGCAGACGCCTCGGTGATCACCGCTTTTTGCGTGGGGCGCCTTCAACGATTTGCACGAAGTGGCTTCAAGCGTATGCCCAACGAGAACCTTGAGCACAGCCTTAACGTGCTGCTGCCGGTCGGCCACCTCTGATACCGGCCGCCCTTTGCCGGGGCCAGTCAACTCCCCCGCGACGCTTCTGGCCCGGCATCAGAAAGCCTGCCTTGGAAACCTCTGCATCGCCTGCGCCGTGCACGCCCCGGGCTTTGCGAGTCAAGACGTGAGGCGCGCCAAACGGGCACGACACCCACCCATCATGTTTTGACCTCGACCGCGCGTGGCGGAGGTTTGGCAGAGGGTTCCTAGGGTGGCGAGTCTAGGAAAAATCTCCGTGTTACGCCAAGGGACTTGCGCACGGGACCCGTTTTCGGGTAAAAATAGCACGACCGTTCGTTTTAAAGGGCGGTCTTTTTTTTCCGTCAACAGACCCATAGCCTCACCCATGAGCCTCGCTTCGTCAAGCCGAAAGCCTCGCGTCCCGCGCGCCAGCGGCAAAACACTGCAAAAAGGCCAGCAAACCAAAGCTGCCATCGTTGACGCCGCGCTCGGCCTGGCCACGCAGATCGGGCTGGAAGGTCTGTCCATCGGTGCATTGGCCGAAGTCATGCAAATGAGCAAATCGGGCGTGTTCGCCCATTTTGGCTCCCGCGAGGAGTTGCAGATTTCCGTCGTTCGCGAGTACCACACCCGCTTCGAAGATGAAGTGTTCTATCCAGCCATGACTGCGCCGCGCGGTTTGCCCCGCCTTCGCGCCCTTTTCGACAACTGGATGAAGCGGACATCGGCGGAGATCGACTCAGGTTGTATCTACATTGGCGGAGCGGTCGAGTTCGACGACCGCCCAGGACCTGTGCGCGATGCTCTGGCCAGTTCGGTCAGCACTTGGCTCTCTGCCATGCGCCGCGCCATCGAACAGGCCAAGACCGAAAGGCACCTCAAACCTGACACCGACGCTCACCAAATGGCGTTCGAAGTCCACGCCCTGATCCTGGCGCTGCACTACGAGGCCCGCTTCCTGCGCGAGCCCGGCTCGCTGGAGCGTGCTGTCAAGGCCTTCGAGAGCATCCTGGGCCGTTACGCGGCGCCGGACGCAGATGCCTCGGCCAGTACCGCATCCAAAAACAGGCCCAAAACCAAGATCAAAACCAAAATCTGAGCCCCCTTCTTTCCAGTACCGCCCCAAATCCAATCTTATTGAAAACCCACAGGAGTCATCATGCCCACCTACACCCCGCCACTGCGCGACATGCAGTTCCTGCTCAACGAAGTGTTCAACGCAGAAGAAGAACTCAAGGCCTTGCCGGCCCATGCAGAGATTGATGCCGACACCATCAACGCAGTGCTGGAGGAAGGCGGCAAGTTTGCGGCTGAAGTCATTTTCCCGCTCAACATCTCTGGGGACGAAGAAGGTTGCTCCCTCAACAAGGACAACCACGAAGTCACCACTCCCAAGGGATTCAAGGAAGCCTATGCCCAGTACATCGAAGGCGGCTGGGCAGCGCTGGCCTGCGATCCCGCCTATGAAGGCCAGGGGCTGCCGTTTGTGGTGAACCAGTGCTTCTATGAAATGCTGAACTCCGCCAACCAGGCCTGGACCATGTACCCTGGTCTGTCCCACGGCGCATACGAATGCCTGCATGCCCACGGCACGGACGAGCAAAAGCGGATCTACTTGCCCAAGCTGACCAGCGGCGAATGGACAGGAACCATGTGCCTGACCGAACCTCACTGCGGTACCGACCTGGGCATGCTGCGCACCAAGGCCGAGCCACAGGCGGACGGCACCTACAAGATCACTGGTCAGAAGATCTTCATCTCCGCCGGAGAGCATGACTTCACCGAAAACATCGTTCACCTCGTGCTGGCCCGTCTTCCCGATGCGCCCAAGGGCAGCAAAGGCATCAGCCTGTTCATCGTGCCCAAGTACAAGGTCAACGCCGACGGCAGCATCGGTGAACGCAACGGAATCTACTGCGGTGGCCTAGAGCACAAGATGGGCATCCACGGCAATGCGACTTGCCAGATGATTCTGGATGAAGCCGTCGGCACCATGGTCGGAGAGCCCAACAAGGGCCTGGCCGCCATGTTCGTGATGATGAACGCAGCTCGCCTGGGCGTGGGCAATCAGTCCCTTGGTTTGACGGAAGTGGCCTACCAGAACGCGCTGGCCTATGCCAAGGATCGCATTCAGATGCGCAGCTTGACTGGCAAGAAGGCGCCCGAGAAGGAAGCCGACCCCATCATCGTGCACCCCGATGTCCGCAAGATGCTGATGACCGCCAAAGCCTACGCCGAAGGCGGCCGGGCCATGGCCATCTTCTGCACACTGCTGCTCGACAAGGAGCTGCATCACCCCGACGAAAAGGTCCGCGAGGAATGTGGCGAACTGGTTGCCCTGCTGACCCCCATCGTCAAGGCCTTCCTGACCGACAACGGTTTCGAGGCTACCGTGATGTGCCAGCAAGTCTTTGGTGGGCACGGCTACATCAAGGAATGGGGCATGGAGCAGCACGTACGCGATGCCCGCATCAACATGATCTATGAAGGCACGAACACCGTGCAGTCACTTGACCTGCTGGGCCGCAAGGTACTGGGCAACAACGGTGCCACGCTCAAGAAGTTCGGCAAGCTGGTTGCGCAACTGGTGCAGGAAGAAGGCGTCAATGAGAAGATGGCAGAGTTCATCAACCCACTGGCAGTGATGGGTGACCAAGTCACCAAGTTCACCATGGAGATCGGCTTCAAGGGTCTGCAAAACGCAGACGAAGTGGGCGCTGCCGCAGTGGACTACCTGCGCGTCGTCGGCCATCTGGTATTCGGTTACTTCTTTGCCCGCATGGCGCAGGTTTCTCTGCATAGAATCGAAGCCGGCAGCAACGACCCGTTCTATACAGCGAAGTTGCAGACCGCTCGCTTCTACTTTGCCAAACTGTTCCCGGAAACGGCCACGCTGATGCGTTCCGCTCGTGCCGGCAGCAAGGTATTGATGGACACAGACGCCGCATTGGCCTGATGGACCGGTGCGTCGCATACCTCACCAAGAAAAGGAAAACCATGCGCAAGAGCACCGTAGCATTTCTACTTTCGATGGCATGTGCCTCGTCGATGGCACAGATGACCCCAGAGGGTCTCTGGCGCAACATCGACGACGAGACGGGAGAAGCAAAAGCTGAGATCCGCATTTCAGCCACTGCCTCGGGGGCACTCCACGGCACCATCGAGAAGGCGCTGACGCAATCTGGCGATCCCAATTGCACTGCATGCACCGACGATCGGAAAGACCAGCCCAAGGTTGGCATGGAGATCATCCGTGGCGCAAAGAAATCCGACTCGGAAATGGTGTGGGAAGGCGGCAAGATCCTCGATCCAGACAATGGCAAGGAATACACCTTGCGCATGACCCCGCTGGAAGACGGCAAGACGCTGCAGATCCGCGGCTACATCGGCCCCTTCTATCGGACCCAGATATGGCAGCGCGTCCAATGACCCGCCTGCCGATTTTCCCCATGGACATCCTATGAAACGATTCCAAGTCAAGAAAGTCGCCGTCCTCGGAGCCGGCGTGATGGGTGCCCAGATTGCGGCACACCTGGTCAACGTCAAAGTACCTGTGGTGCTGTTCGACCTCCCGGCCAAGGAGGGTCCCAAGAACGGTATCGTCACCCGTGCCGTCGAAGGACTCAAGAAACTCAAGCCTTCTCCGCTGGGTGTGGCCAGCGACGCCTTCTTGATCGGCCAGGCCAACTACGAAGAGCATTTGGAGCAGTTGCGCGAGTGCGACCTCATCATCGAGGCCATCGCCGAACGCATGGACTGGAAACACGACCTGTACGGCAAGATCGCGCCGTACATTGCCGAGCACGCCATCCTTGCGACTAATACCTCCGGGTTGTCGATCACGGCGCTGTCCGAACCGCTGCCCGACTCGCTCAAACCGCGCTTCTGTGGCATCCATTTCTTCAACCCACCACGCTACATGCCATTGGTGGAGCTGATTCCAACCCCTACCACCGAGCCAGCCATCCTTGATCAGCTCGAGAGCTTTGTGACCACGGGCATTGGCAAAGGCGTTGTGCGCGCCAAAGACACGCCCAATTTCGTGGCCAACCGCCTCGGTATCGCCGGTCTGCTGACAACCATGAAGGAGGTGGAAAAGTTCGGCCTGACCTTCGACGTGGTCGACGACCTCACGGGCAAGCGCCTGGGCCGAGCTTCCAGCGGCACCTTCCGCACGTCCGACGTGGTGGGACTGGATACGATGGCGCACGTCATCAAGACTTTGCAGGACAATCTCAGCGAAGAAACTGATCCGTTCTATGGCAACTTCTCGACGCCAGAAGTGCTGAAGACGCTTATCGAGATGGGCAACCTGGGCCAGAAGACCAAGGCCGGTTTCTTCAAGAAAGTCGGGCGCGACATCCACCGCTTCGATCTCGCCTCCAAGAGCTACATCCCGCAGGAAGGCGGCAGCCGAGGCAGCAAGGCAGACGAAGTCTACGGCCGCATGCTCAAGCGTCCGGCAGCCGAACGCTTGAAACTGCTACGCGACAGCGAGGGAGCGCAAGGCCAGTTCCTGTGGGCGACTCTGCGCAACAGCTTCCACTACGCTGCAGTGCACCTGGAGACCATCGCCGAAACTGCACGCGACGTGGACCAGGCCATGCGTTGGGGCTTCGGCATGAAGCAAGGCCCTTTCGAGCTCTGGCAGGAAGCAGGCTGGCTGGATGTGGCCAAGATGATCAAAGAAGACATCGACGAGGGCAAAGCGCTTTCAAAGGCGCCGCTGCCCGAGTGGGTGTTCAAGGGCCCCGTGGCAGACGCAGGTGGCGTACACACCGAGCAGGGTTCGTTCAACCCATGCACAGGTCAGTTTGAAGCCCGCCGCAAGCTTCCGGTATACGAGCGTCAGCTGTTCCCCGAACTCCTGTTGGGCGAAGGCGGTCCGCGCTTCGAAACCGCCGGCACCACCATTGCCGAAGACAAGAACCTGCGCACCTGGACACTGGACGGTGAAGTGCTGATCGCCAGCATCAAGACCAAGATGCACGCCATCAGCCCTGAAGTTTGCGAAAGCATGATGGCGGCCATCGAGTTGGCCGAACAAGAGTACAAGGGGCTGGTAATCTGGTCAGGTGACGAGCCCTTCTCGGCTGGTGCCGACCTGCAGGCCATGCTGCCGGCCTTCATGGCAGTGGGCGTCGCGGCCATTGAAGACGCTGAAGGCTTCATGCAGCACATGATGCTGCGCTTGCGCTATGCCAGCGTGCCCGTGGTTTCGGCCATTCGTGGTCTGGCCCTGGGTGGCGGCTGCGAACTCGCCGTACACAGCGCCAAGCGTGTGGTCCACATGGAAAGCTACGTTGGCTTGGTGGAAGTGGGCGTCGGGCTGGTGCCTGGAGCGGGGGGTCTGACTTACATTGCCCGCCGCGCGGCTGAGAACGCCGAAGAGTCCACCGGCAAGGACTTGTTACCCTTCCTCACCGAAGGCTTCACAGCGGCTGCCATGGCCAAGGTGGGCACCAGCGCGCTGGAGTCTCGCAAGCTCGGCTTCATCCTTCACTCGGACACCATCGTGCCGCACAAGGACGAGTTGTTGCATGTGGCAATGACCGAAGCCAAGGCCATGTATGACGCCGGCTACCGGCCGCCACACAAGCGGTTGATTCCTGTCGCCGGTCGCGACGGCAAGGCCACCATCCTGGGTCAGCTCGTGAACCTCCGCGATGGCGGTTTCGCCAGCCAGCACGACTTTCATATTGCCAGCCTCATTGCCAACGTGGTCACCGGCGGCGATGTCCATCCCGGCACACTGGTGAGTGAGGAATACCTGATGACGCTCGAGCGCCAGGCCTTCTGCTCTCTGATCACCCACCCGAAAACCCAGGAACGCATCCTGGGCCTGCTCAACACCGGCAAGCCGCTGCGCAACTGAGCCCCAGAGGAACGCATATGAGCAAACAAATTCAAGACGCCTATATCGTCGCCGCGACCCGGACCCCGATTGGCAAATCGCACCGGGGCGCCTTTCGCCACACCCGCCCGGACGACCTGCTCGCCCACGTGCTCAAGGCGGCCATGGCCCAGGTACCTGACCTGGACCCTCAAGCCGTTGAGGACGTGATCTGTGGCTGCGCCATTCCCGAGGCCCAGCAGGGGTTGAACGTGGCGCGCATCGGCGCCGTGCTCGCAGGCCTGCCCAAGTCCGTTGGTGGCATCACCGTCAACCGGTTCTGCGCCTCGGGCCTGTCCGCCGTGCAAATGGCGGCTGACCGCATTCGCGTGGGGGAAGCCGACGTGATGATTGCCGCTGGTACCGAGAGCATGAGCATGGTCCCCATGATGGGCAACAGCCCCAGCTTGTCGCCCACCATCTTCGCCAACACCGACAACGTCGAAGACTACGGTATCGCCTACGGCATGGGTCTGACGGCCGAGAAGGTCGCGCAGCAGTGGAAGGTCAGCCGCGACGCACAGGATGCATTTGCGCTGCAATCGCACCAGCGCGCTCTGGCCGCCATGGAAAAAGGCGAATTTGCGGGAGAGATCACGCCAGTGGAAGTCACCGACCGTGCAGTGAACCTGGAAACAGCCGAGGTCAGCACCCGCAGCCGAATCATCTCGTTGGATGAAGGCGCCCGCCCCGACACAACCATTGAAGGTCTGGGCAAGTTGCGGACTGTGTTCGCTGCGCGTGGCTCCGTCACTGCGGGCAACAGCTCCCAGACAAGCGATGGCGCGGGCGCACTCATCCTTGCCAGCGAAGCCGCCGTGAAGCGATTCGGTCTCAAGCCTTTGGCCCGTTTCGTCTCCTACGCCAGCAAGGGCGTACCGCCGCACATCATGGGCATTGGTCCGGTCGAGGCGATTCCTGCCGCACTGGAGAATGCAGGTTTGAATCAGGAAGACATGGACTGGATCGAGCTGAACGAAGCCTTTGCCGCACAGTCTTTGGCCGTGATGAACACCCTCGGCCTCGACCCTGCCAAGGTCAACCCCATGGGCGGTGCCATTGCCCTGGGTCATCCGCTGGGCGCTACTGGCGCCATCCGTTCGGCCACCGTCGTGCACGCCTTGCAGCGCCACAAGCTCAAGTACGGCATGGTGACGATGTGTGTGGGCATGGGACAGGGTGCTGCTGGAATTTTCGAGCGCGTCTGAAGACACGCCCCCCGCGCCGCTTCGCGTCACCCCCCTCTTTCGGGGGGGGGGGGCGGCACTGGCGGCCGGGAAGCCCGATCCGCGGCGCCCTCGGTTTGGCGGGTTTGCGCGCCCCTGATCCTGGATTTCCTGAAGAATTCCTGCGATACCGACGGCGTCGCACATTTGACTGGTTTTGAAGGGTGTCTCCTGCACACTGATGCGCATGAGTGATTCACAGCTTTCTCACGCCATCGATCGCGGTGTGCACCTCACGCCAGTTGGTGACAACCAGTTCCTCGGTCATGCGCGTCCTGAGTGGCAGAACATGGTGGGGCCGTTTGGCGGCATCACCGCGGCTGTGGTCTTGAACGCAGTATTGCAGCACCCCAAGTTGCTGGGCGAACCGATTGCGCTCACGGTGAACTTTGCCGCAGCCCTTGGCGAGGGAGCTTTTGAAGTGCGGGCCTTGCCGGTGCGTACCAACCGGTCCACCCAGCACTGGAGTGTCGAGATATTTCAAGACGGCTCTGACGGTCCATCAACCACTGCATCTGTCGTCACGGCCGCCCGGCGCAACACCTGGAGTACGGACGATGAGCCCATGCCGCGAGCGCCAGCGCCCGAAGGCATCGTGATTCCTCCCTATGAGGCGCCAGTGGCGTGGATCAACAACTACGAGATCAAGCCTGTCAGCGGCCCTTTGCCGGAGGCCTGGGATGGCAGTGACGGCGAATCCAGCTACTCATTGATGTGGATGCGCGACCGCCCCGCCCGTCCGCTCGATTTCGCCAGCATGGCGGCCATCAGCGATGTTTTCTTCCCTCGCATCTGGCGGCGTCGCGCCACACGCGTTCCAGCGGGCACGGTATCCATCACCACCTACTTCCACGCCGGGGCCCAGCAGATGACCGAAGTCGGAACCCAATGGCTACTGGGGCAAGCGAAGGCGCACACCTTTCGCAATGGCTTTTTTGACCAAACCGGACAGATCTGGAGCCAAAGCGGTCACCTACTGGCGACCACTCACCAGATCGTCTACTACAAGGAATAGGGACCTCGCGACCTCGCGACCTCGCAGCAAAAGTCTGGGATCACGACAACAACCCACAAGACAACCCTCTCACCACTGAACCGGAAATCAACCATGAGCGACATTCTTGTACACGCCGAGAACGGCATCACCACCCTGACCTTCAATCGCCTCGACAAGAAGAACTCCATCACAGTGGCCATGTACGCTGCGCTGGCTGAAGCACTGAAGGCGGCGGAGGATGACAGTGCGACCCGATGCGTAGTCTTTCAAGGGCACGAAACCATTTTCAGTGCAGGTAACGACATCGGCGATTTCCTCAACCGTCCACCCTCCGGCGGTGAATCCCCGGTGTTCCATTTCCTGCGCCGCATCGCCACGTTCAGCAAGCCGGTGATTGCATCGGTGTGTGGCCCAGCCGTCGGCATTGGTACCACCATGCTCTTCCATTGCGACCTCGTCTACGCTGGCGACAACGCTGCGTTCTCCATGCCCTTTGCGAATCTCGGCCTTTGTCCTGAAGCCGCCTCCAGCATGTTGGTGCCGCAGATGTTCGGCTACCATCGCGCTGCAGAAGCGCTGATGCTGGGCGAGCCCTTCATGGCCGAAGCCGCGCTCGAAGTGGGATTGGTCAATCGCGTGCTTCCCCCCACGGAAGCCAACAACTACGCCCACTCGGTGGCTAAGAAACTGGCGGCCAAGCCCCTTTCTTCCTTGATTGAGACCAAGCGTCTGATGAAGGGAGGCCAGCAGGAACGCGTACTCAAGGTGATGCAGGAAGAAGGCGCGAGCTTTGGTCGCATGCTGGGCGAACCAGCTGCCAAGGAAGCATTCACGGCCTTCATGGAACGCCGCACGCCGGATTTCTCAACACTGTGACTCACGCAATGGCCTGAGAGCCGCGGGGGAGCCCGAGCAACCTCCCGCGCTGTGCCCGCCGTCTGCTTCGCGGAGGTGGCGCAGAGCTTCCCTTGCCTGCGCAGGAGTCGACAGAACAAAGAGAAAGGGCCATTTCGTGGCCCTTTCTCTTTTGCTCGACGCGCTGACCGCAAGCCGGTCCCAGCGTTCATGCGGAAAGCATCGCATTGCTTGCTACCGCCCTAGAAAATCCCGTGAAAGTTGCATCAGCAGGCGACGCCCTTGTGATTCCCCACTGGCCCCTCTCAACCCCTGTGACGTCAACAACACATAGGCAGGCCTGTCGCGCAAAGCATCCTCGTCGGGCGCCACAAACCCCATTCGCCACTCGCTGAATCCCCGGGCAGAGATCGTGCCTTCGTGAAGCTTTTTGACCTGTTGGTGCCTGGAATCGTTGACGATGTTGGAAAACAGCTGCTCGACGTCGGCTCGTTCGCCTTCAATCAACTGCATGAGCTCCCGCTGATGATAGGCAAGCAAACCCGTAATGCCATGTTTGGCGTTGTTCTCCCGCGCCACCTTCAGCAATGCCAGGAGTGCATCGCGATCCATCCCGTTTGGCGCGTAGCTCACGTAGAGCATTTCATACAACACAAGCGCAGCCCTCCAGCTCAAGCCCGAACCTCGGCGAGGCGGGATACCAGCCTTTGGATTGTCCAACCTTCTTTCGTGATCTACAAACTTCCATTGGAGAAAAGCATCGAGGAGCAAAGCCGGATCTTGCTTGCCAATCAGTCAGTAACAGGCCCGGCTCTGGCAGCCCGTTCACATCTTTGATGCCCTCGGCCAACGTTTGGCAACCTTTGCCTCCCCAGATGGCAAATGATTGCAACAGAGCCTTGACCCATTGGGTTCTCATGACCATCATGAGGGCATACCCCAACAAAAAAGCAGCATTGAATGAGGGAGGGTGACATGTCCATCTATTGGTGGCTTCTGCTGTTGGCAGCAACACTGGCGTATTCCGCTTTCGTGAGCGTCCGTGTGCTTCGATCTGATATCTACGATTCTGGTCAAAAGCGTCGGCAACTGCTGATCGTCTGGTCGTTCCCTTTGTTGGGCGCATTCCTTGCCTCCGGCATGCTCCGGCAGGCCGAGATGGACGAAAGCAAGGGCGAAGATTCCGTCGTGCCAAAGAAAGCGGTGCTTGACCACGGCCAGCGCCCTCGCCCTGGCCAAGCTGCCAGCGCCTTCGTGGCCGACTGACCCCGCCGACTATCCAGTGTCCGACCTCGCGTCTTTCCGCTGGTCAGGTGATGGCGTAATATCGCTGCAGCGCAAGAACAACGTTGAAAGGCGAGCCGCCGATGTCGTACATGCTCCTCATTCACGAGCCCGTTGGACAACGTGCTGAACGCACCGAGTCCGAGGGGCGTGAACTCTATTCCCGCATGCAGGCGTTTGGGGAAGAACTGGCCACAGCGGGAAAGCTCAAAGCGGTCGAATCCTTGGCGGGCACTGAAACGGCTACGCGCATAAGCCCCAGTGGCATCATCGACGGTCCGTTCGCAGAGGCCAAAGAAATGGTGGGCGGCTTCTTTCTCCTGCAAAACGTTTGCCACGATGAGGCCATGAATATCGCCAAACGCTGCCCGGCAGCGCAATGGGCCACAGTCGAGCTCAGGGCTCTGGCCCCCTGTTTTGTCGACAGCAAGCCCGATCTAAAAACCTAGGGACCTTCGGCATAACCTCCCTTCCTTGCCTGGATCAGGCGGCGACAGGCTGCATGGAAACATCTGACTCGTGAGACAGCATGTCGAAATTCGTGTGCCTCGTTCGTCGTAGAAGAAGACACCAGAAAAGGAGTTGGAGATGTTCAAAGAGATGTACGTCAACCTTCCCATTCAGGACATGGCGCGTTCTCGCACCTTCTTTGAAAGCATGGGACTCCATTTCAACCCACGATTCACCAACGACCAGGGGGCTTGTCTGGAGCTTGGCAACGGCTTCTGTGCCATGTTGCTGGTCGAGCCTTTCTTTCAGGGATTCACTCCCAAGCCCATCTGCAACGCACACCAGCAGACAGAAGTCCTGCTGGCACTGTCGGTCGATTCGCGCGAAGCAGTCAATGAAGTGGTGAACAAGGCAGTAGCGGCAGGCGCTGCCACTCCCGTGGAACCCAAAGACCATGGCTTCATGTACCAGCATGGATTCACCGATCTTGACGGGCACCAATGGGAGGTGTTCTGGATGGACGAGTCGGCCGCTCCCGCGTAGCGGCAAGTTCGCTCACATATGCTCGCTCCGGAAGCTTTCACACATCAGATGGCAGCCATCTGGCGGACCGAGTCGGCGTGTATCGTGGCCGCGGTCACTCGGCGCGTTCGCGACTTGGACGTGGCAGAAGAGATTGCGCAAGAAGCGTTGATGTCGGCTTTGGAGCGATGGCCGAAGGATGGATTGCCTGAACGCCCCGGTGCCTGGCTCATGACCACAGCGCTCAACAGGGCCATTGACCATCTGCGGCACTGCCAAATGATGCAACGGCACCATGAATCCATGGCCGCAGACATGGAAGCTTCGGGAATTCACCTCGTGCCAGACTTTTCCGACTCTCTCGACGAGGCGCGACTTCAAGCAGAAATCAACGACGACCTGTTGCGTCTGATCTTCATATCCTGCCACCCATTGCTTCCGCCTGCTTCTCGCGTGGCACTGACACTTCGCCTGCTTGGAGGGCTGACGATCCAGGAAATCGCGCGTGCATTCCTGAGCAAGGAGAGCACGATCTCCCAGCGTATCGTGCGAGCCAAGCGTAGTTTGAGTGAAGCAGCCGTGCCGTTCGAAGTCCCCAGAGGGTCCGACCGGGCTCAGCGGATGAGCTCCGTCATGGAGGTGATCTATCTCATCTTCAATGAAGGCTATGCAGCCACAGCAGGCGAGGACTGGATGCGTCCAACATTGTGCAAGGAAGGACTTCGGCTGGCACGCATGCTCTCACAGCTCGCTCCTTCCGAACCCGAAGTATTGGGGCTGCAAGCCTTGCTTGAGATCCAGGCCTCTCGTCTCGCTGCCCGAATGGATGAGCAAGGCCGCCCCGTTTTGCTCATGGATCAAGACCGGTCTCGCTGGGATCCTCTGCTGATTGAGTCAGGACTTGAGGCACTGGCGAACGCCGAAAAAATGCGAGAAGGCGTCGTCGGGAACTACCAGCTGCAGGCGTCCATCGCTGCCTGTCATGCGCGCGCCAGTTCTGCAGAAGAAACGAACTGGAGTGAAATTTCCAGGCTGTATATGGTCTTGGCCGATCGCGCGCCGTCTCCGGTGGTGACGCTCAACCGCGCCGTTGCGATCGGCAAGGCGGAAGGCCCTGCCGCTGCCTTGCCTCTCGTGGAGGAACTGCTGCAACATCCTCAAATGCAATCCTATGCATGGCTGCCTGCGGTGCACGGCGACATGCTCGAACAGCTCGATCGCCACGGAGAAGCTGCCAGAGCCTACGAGCGTGCGGTGTCGTTGACGGAAAACGCCCAAGACAAAGACATGATGAGAGAGCGCGCGCAACGCAGCCGCTTCAGGGCACAAGCGTGAAGAACAGGAACGCAGCGAACATCACCACATGCACCGCGCCTTGCATGAAATTGGTTCGCCCGGCGCCCAGCGTGAATGCACTCATCAAGAAAGTCAGGATCAGAATGCCAATGTCTTTAGGCGCCAACCCAAGGTTGAGTGGCAGGTTAAGCCACTGGGCTGCCACCACCACCACCGGCACTGTCAAACCGATGCAAGCCAACGCGGACCCGATCGCCAGATTCATGCTAGTTTGCAAACGATTGGCTCGCGCTGCCCGAACGGCTGCGTAAGACTCGGGCAGCAGCACGACCACTGCGATCACGACACCGACCACCGCCTTGGGCAGATCCCAGTCGGAGACGAGTTTCTCTAGCGAGGGCGACATCAGTTTGGCCAGCCCTACAACAGAAACCAGCGCGACCAGCAGCAGACCAAAACTGATAAAAGCACTTTGGGTGCTGGGCGCATCAGAATCGGAGTGGTCGTGAGCGTGCTGCACGTCCTCTGGCAGGAAGAACTCGCGATGACGCACAGTTTGAAAAAAGATGAATGCCAGCCACAATGCCAGCGAACCGAAAGCCACAAAGGCCATTTGGGAACCGGAAAACTGTACTCCGGGAGCACTCACTGTGAGCGAGGGCATAACGAGCACGAGGCCTGCCATCACCGCCAACGCAGCCATCCCCGCATTGGCACCTTCCAGCCGAAAAGTCTGCTCGCGGTGACGCCAGCCACCCACGAGCAAACACAGGCCCACGACGCCGGTCACAATGACCATCACCGCGGCATAAATGGCGTCGCGGGCCACGCTGGCGCTTTTCTCGCCCCCCACGATCATCATGGAGATGATCAGTGCGGCTTCAATCACGGTGACCGACAGCGCCAGCACCAAGGTTCCGTAAGGCTCGCCCACCCTGTGTGCAATGACTTCTGCGTGGTGCACGCCCACACCGACTGCAGCCACCAGTGCCACTACGCTGACAGTCAGCAAAACGCCGCTCATGGGCAACATCAGCCCGGCAACCAACACGGCAGCACAGAGCCATGGCACGACGAGGTAGGAACTGTTCTTGATGGACATCACCTCATCCTAGGGGCCACTCTAAACACCTAGGCACTGCAGGGATATCAAGGCCATATACTGATCCGATTCCTCCGCAACTCCGATCCAGGCGCTCCCGCCGGACGGACACATCGCCATGAACGTTTCTTTGCGTCACCACAGAGTTGCCCAGCAAGGCAAAGCCAGATGGGTCACCATTTTGGTCTTGGCACTCGCGATCGGTGCGGCATGGGCGAGCAATCCCAGCCCAGACCAGCACAGGCAAGCCATCAAACAAGCCATCAGTGAACGCAGCCCTTTGTCAGGACTGCTTGGCCTTGGCGCTCTCACGGCATTCGTGTCGGACTACCATCCCGTAGGTCTCGGTTCCTACACCACGGTCAATGGCAAGACTGTTTCGGTGGGCGTGTTCGGTCAGGTCTTCGTCCTGGACGCCAGCAAGAGCACGTTCAGCACGCCACAGTGACGCCGAATCATCACCAGGGTTGGCACATCAGTACCGTTTGCTCGTCACAGTACTGCCACATAGCCTGCGTAGCATGCGCCTTGCATCGCGGCCTTGGCATACGCCCGCAACGGCAGACAAGACCAAAGGAAGCGCCTGATCGCGCCAACACCTTGCAATGAAACCGGCGGCCCACGTGACTGGAAGAAGGGCCATTGGACCGACAACAGCTTGGAGTTGGCCACGGAGGATCGGGTGTCTCTATCGGAAGCCTGGCCGATGATGCAGTTTGAAGTCGTGTCGAGTGCAGCCCCCTCCTGCCTCGACGCGCTACTTTTCCATTCGAAACTGACAAGGAATGCTGCTCATGCTCTCGAGATTCAATTGGAGTACCGCACTGGTTCTCACTGTGTGCGCCCTGGCGTCCACTGCGTCGCTTGCTGAGCCGCACCACGCTCATCGAGACAATGCCTCCAAAGCATGGTTCTCTGAGCGTCCACGCAACATCCAAATGGGCCCACGCCCGTTTTTCCTCGCCAATGACATGGCCGAGAGCGCGCTCAAGAATGAACTGCAGCAGTGCTCCAGACGCGCGACATTTACTTCGCGCGACTTTTCCATCGGACACCGAGGGGCGGCGATGCAGTTCCCTGAGCACACGCTGGAGTCGTACACCGCAGCCGCCCGCATGGGCGCGGGTATTGTGGAATGCGACGTGACCTTCACCAAAGACAAAGAACTGGTCTGCCGCCACGCGCAAAACGATCTTCACACCACCACCAACATTCTGCTGACACCGTTGGCGGCCAAGTGCACCAAGCCGTTTACGCCCGCCGTTCTCGATGCCGACGGCAAGGTGACTCAACCTGCCAGTGCCGAGTGCCGCACCAGCGACATCACGCTGGCGGAGTTCAAAACCCTGCGCGGCAAGATGGATGCCTACAACCCTGCTGCACAGACAGTGGAAGCGTTCGTGGCAGCCACACCCAACTGGCGCACGGACATCTACAGCGGCCCCACCAGTGGCACGCTGATGACCCATGCAGAGAGCATTGCGCTGTTCAAGAAGTTGGGCGTCAAGATGACGCCAGAGCTCAAGAGCCCATCGGTTGACATGCCATTCAACGGTTTCACCCAGGAAGCCTACGCTCAGAAAATGATCAACGAATACAAGGCCGCCGGTGCTCCTGCCCGCCGCGTATTCGCGCAATCCTTCAACAAGGACGACGTGCTGTATTGGCTGAGCAAGGAGCCGGCCTTCGGACGTCAGGCGGTTTACCTCGATGATGCCGACACCCCTGCCGATCTACCAAGTGCAGCAGAGCTGGCTCAATACAAGGCCGACGGCATCAACATCGTTGCTCCGCCGCTGTGGGCACTGATTGCTGCCGACGCCAATGGCGAGTTGGTGCCATCCGCGTACGCCCAGCAAGCCAAAGCAGCAGGCCTGGACATCATCACCTGGACGCTGGAGCGATCGGGCGTTCTGGCCGACGGCAGCAACGGCTGGTACTACCAGACCTTTGACAGCGCCATTTCACGCGAAGGTGATCAATACCGCGTGCTGGACGTGCTGGCCAAGGATGTGGGTGTGCTCGGCGTGTTCTCCGACTGGCCCGCCACGACCACCTTCTACGCGAACTGCATGAACCTGCGCTGAGCAGATTCGATTGAAAAGTTTTGGGCCGGTGTTTGCCAAAATGAAGGTCACGGCCCAGGTAGGGCAGTCAGACGTTTGCGTCTGATCTCCCTGCCATCCAACAATGGCTTGTGCAATCAGGCCCTCGGCGGCAAGCCAGAGGGCACTGCCGGAGCCGACTCCCACACCCCAGAGCCAAACCAGGTGTCGCCGTCCAGATAGGCGCGCAACATGGGCAAGGCATCCAGCCCCCAGAAGATGCGCCCATCCACTTCAAAGGTGGGCACCCCAAACACGCCATTGGCCACAGCGGCCTCCGTGTTGGCACGCAGTTGCTGCTTGACCTCATCGCTGTCAGGCGCCAGCCAGGGCAGCTTTCGCTCGGCCATGTGGGTTTGGAGACTCTCGGTCAGCGCGGCCATGCGGGTCGGCTCATCCACCGCTTCGCCACCTTGCCAAACGTGATCCAGCAAGCGCCCGGTGACATATCGGCTGGACACGTCAGGCGCACTAGGATGCGCGCAGCTAAGCGCCAGCCGCATCAGGGTCATGGGGTTGAAGGGGTGAACTTTCGGCATGGACATCGGCACACCCTGCTGCGACGCCAGCCAGAGACAATGGCGATACACCCAGTCGCGCTTGTGCTCCACCTCGGCCGGCCCGAGCATGTTCTTCGCCCGCAGCAACACACCGAGCAGAACCGGCTTGTATTCCACCTGCGAGCTCATGCCCATCAGGGTCTGAGGCAACTGGTGGAAGGCCAGATAGGCATACGGCGAGAGCACGTCGTAGTAGAACGTGATACGGCGCACGCCGTCTTGTGAAGGCATTGCGCCTTTGGCGCTGGTTGAATCACTCATGCACATCTCCTTGTCTCAAGGCCGCGGCGCTGCGCACCGAACAAACTCAGCCCAACTCAATCATTCTGCTTCCGGGGGAGTCTGAGGCAATGGTTCGCCACCTGCCTGTCGAATGCGCGACTTGATCCGGGACCAGACCTTGAGCTTCTCGGCATCGCTGATGCCGGACCAAGCCGCAATCTCTTCGATGGAGCGCCAGCAGCCTTTGCACAGCGCACTTGATGCATCCATCGCGCACACCGAGATGCAGGGTGAAGGGACGGACGGACTGTTTGTCTTGCTCATGCGCCACCCTCACTCGGGGCGACATCGGCAGGCTCCGTGACCTCGGCCACCGGTGCACCAGTCAATTCCACCAGCTCATCGGGCGATAGCCGGAAGACACCGTGCGGGTGCCCGGCGGCGGCCCAGACCTCGCCAAAGCGGAACAACTCCCGGTCGATCAGCGTGATGGGTGGGTTCGCGTGTGCCAATGGCGAAACACCGCCAATCGAAAAACCTGTCATGTCTTTGACGAAATCCGCATTGGCTCGCCCCAGCTTTCCACCATCGGCACAGACGATTGCCTGCACCTTCTTTTCGTCTACGCGCAAATCGCCCGAGGTCACCACCAGAACGGCCACGTCCACGCCGCTGGGGTGGTTCTTGCGTCGGAAGATGATGCTCTTGGCAATCTGCCCCAGCTCAATACCCAAGGCATCGGCCGCCTGCTGTGCGGTGCGTGCAGCGTCCGAGAGCATGACAGGGCGGTGCGGATGGCCCTTGTCCGCCAGAGTGTCGACCACGCGTTGCATGGCGGGCGTAAGGTGCGCCATGTCGGCCTGCGTCACTTTGACGGCGGCGACCACATTCGCGTCGTTGGAATCCGTAGTTTCAGTCATGCCGACATGGTAGTGCCACGCCGGGGCCTTGGGGCGATGCCAACGCAATCCCGACAACGCACATGGCCCATCTGCACCCAAGGCTCAACGCTGAGCACCGCTCGCCACGTACGTTCTCAGACTGTCCAGGGTTCGAGGTAGCCCTGCCTTCAGGTCTTCGCCAACCGTGCGCATGAGCCACGGTGCTAACCAGCCAGAGAAGGCGACCCGATGGGTCACCTTCGCCTGGCCTGCCGCGGGGCCGGGCTCGAGGTCATGGTCAAAGCGCATGCGGCTGCCCAGCACGGGCGCCTCCACGCTGAACTGTCGTCCGGGCAGAGCGCTCACCACGCGCAGCGGCACGCGAAAGCCCTTGGCAGGCTTCAACCACCCCCGGTCCCCCACGGAAGCCCCAGAAGGCAGGTAGGCCCGCAGCGTGTCCGGGTCCCATTCATGCCATCGCTCTGCCGCCACGTAAATGGCGTACAGCCGATCCACATCGGCATCAACAACGGTACTGCAGGCAATGACACGGGATGATGGATTCATGCTTCGATGATCCCGCGCCTTCACCCCCTCGTCTTGGATAAATCCGTCACCGACCGCATCAGGGGCACCAGTTGATTTGCCCCAAGCTGCAGCGCGCGCTCACGGTCCGTCGCCGTCTTGGAGCGGCCTGGCAAGGCCCCAGCCAAATCTCGGTATTCACGCAGGCAATGAGACTGATCGAAAAATCCATGCTCAAGCGCGTGCTCCGACTGGGAGATTGGATGCACAACTTCTGGCACGCCACCCGCAAGGACTGCGGCACTCTGGTTGAGTCGAAACAGGCGCTGCAGTTGCTTGGGTGTCAGCCCCGTCTCATAGCGACAAGCCCGCTGCCAAGATCGCTCCTTCCAGCCGACGGGCGTGAGCGCACGCCAGTCCCAGTTGGCCATGTCCTCCACAAACCTCAAGGCTCGCTCATCGGCCGGCATCCATGCCTCTTGCCATGCGACGACAGATGTCCATACATCGTCGATGGCCCCCCTCCCATCACAGGCTCCCCACTTTGCCAGCGCATAGGCCATCGCCGTCCCGCAAGACTCCGACAAAATTGCCTCCAAGGGCAGCTGATCCTGATTCAAGAATGAGCAAGCCGATCGCCCCGTCAACCTCCGCAGTACAGCAGCGCGCAGCAGCACGCTCGCAACCGTCGTACCAGGCACGGCAACGAATCGAGAGGGGTGCATACAAGGCCCCGAACTAAGCCACTCACCGGGTCTTAGTCTGCGCCCGCTCTCAAGAGCCAGCTGACCCGACAACACCAAGCCTATCGTTGCCATGGCATGGCCAGGAATCAGCAAAGTTTGGTCAATGTCCGCTGCATCCAGCCCCACGGACCAGACGCTCACCCCCAGCACCCACGGTCTCAGCTCAAGCGGCGCGGCAAAGAACTCAAGCATGACCTGGCCAATTCAGCGTCTCGCTAATAAAGCACGCGCCACGCGGGACTGCGTGCTGCGGCCGAGATGTTCGCTGATGAAGACGCCAGCGTCCACCAGTGCATCAAGGTCGATGCCGGTGTCGATTCCCATGCCATGCAGCAGATACACCATATCTTCAGTCGCCACATTGCCGGTGGCCCCTCTGGCATACGGACAGCCACCCAGGCCGGCGACGGAGGACTGGAAGTTCCAGACCCCCAGCTCCAACGCGGCCAGGGTGTTCGACAAGGCCTGACCATAGGTGTCGTGGAAATGGCCTGACACCTCGTCAATGCTGTAGTGCGCCAAAGCAGCCCCAAACGCCGCCTGAACTTTGCGCGGTGTGCCCACGCCAATGGTGTCGGCCACATCCACCCGCTCCACGCCGATGCCTTTCATCAGGCCGGCCAGATAGCCCACGCGCTCAGCGGGCACATCACCTTCGTAAGGGCAACCCACCGTGCAGCTCATGGCTCCGCGCACGGCAATGCCCAACGCTTTTGCCGCGGCCACCACTGGCGCAAAGCGGTCAATGCTTTCAGCAATGGAGCAATTTATGTTTTTCTGGCTGAAGGCTTCGCTGGCCGCTCCGAACACCACGATTTCGTCGGGTTTGTCCTGTCCAGCTGCCTCGTAGCCCTTCATGTTCGGCGTGAGCACCGAATAGCGCACGCCGGGCAGGCGCGTGATGCCAGCCATGACCTCGTGGTTGTCGGCCATTTGCGGCACCCACTTGGGGCTGACGTAACTGGTAACTTCGATCTCTTTCAATCCGGCGGCCTGCAAGCGGTGCACCAGTTCGATCTTGATGGCGGCAGGCACCGGCTGCTTTTCATTCTGCAGACCGTCCCTTGGGCCGACGTCGATGATGCGTACTTGAGTGGGGACTTGGTTCATTGGGTCTCTGCACGTATAGGTAGTCAGTAACCTCGACCAGCGTCTACGACGCCAGCGATGGTTTTCCCGCTTTCGAGCGCCTGAATCTTGCTGGCGATCTGCTCGATCGTTTCGTCTCGCAAGGTCCGTGCAGAGGTGTGAGGCGTCAGTTGAAGTTTGGGGTGGCCCCAGAACGGGTGCCCTTTGGGCAGCGGTTCTTCACGGAAAACATCCAGAGCCGCACCCGCCAGATGACCACTGTCCAGCAAGGCCAGCAAGTCCTCGTCCACCAGATGCGCGCCGCGTGCCACGTTGATCACGTAACCGCCGGGCATCAGTTGCTCCAAGGTTTCACGGTTGAGAATGTTCTCGGTCTCTTCCGTCAACGGTAAGAGGTTCACCAGCACACGCGTTCCAGCCAGGAAGGTCTTGAAACCTTCCTCGCCATGGTGGCACTGCACACCGCCAATCGTCTTGGCGCCTCGGCTCCAGCCCAGCACCGGGAATTCGAACGACTGCAGCGCTTTGGCCACGCGGGTGCCCAGCACGCCCAGGCCCATCACCCCCACCGGAAAGTCGCGCCGCAGCAAGGGCTTGCGAAATTCCCATTCGCCGCGCTGCATGGCCGCGTCCACCTGGTCGAGTTCACGGAAATGACGGATGACTGCGTGGCAAACAAACTCGGCCATTTGCACCGACATACCGGCGTCATCCAGACGCACCACCTTCATGCCTGGCGGCAAGGACAGCTTGAGGATGCCATCCACGCCAGCTCCGATGTTGAACAAGGCTTTGAGTTGCACCTGCTCGTCGATAAAGGCCTGGGGCGGCGACCACACGACGGCGTAATCCGCCATGGGAGTTTCGCCTTGGGACCAGATAGAGAACTCGACCTCGGGTAGCGCCGCCTGAAAGCCTGCGAGCCACGCCAGTGGCTTGGGGCCAGGAAAACAAATGGTGATATGCATGTCAGGCAATGTAGCGGCGGGGCAAAGACCGCGCAGTCACGCGGGTTGCGCGGTCGCTTCGCTGGCCACCGCTTCCAGGCGCAGCAGGTCGTCTCCCTCACCCACCTGATCACCCGGCGAGAACAACAGCTCAGTGACCACACCGTCGGTGGGGGCGGCAATGGTGTGTTCCATCTTCATCGCCTCCATGACCGCCAGCACCTGGCCCGCCTTGACAGCATCACCGGCCTTGACCGCGAACGACAACACCTTGCCCGGCATCGGAGCTGACAAGCGCCCACCTTCGCCACCGCGCTCGCCAGCGTGGGCCAGCACATCCAACTCGTCAATAACCGACGCGCCCAACCCGCAGAACACGTGAACCGTCTCGCCGCGCTGCCAGGTGTGCACCGTCTGCCGGCGGCCTGCATACTGCAAGTCAAACCGGATGCCACTTTCCGATGGCAACAAGTGATAGTTCAATGCTTCGTCGTGCGAACCGACTTTGAGCTGCACACCGCCACCATGCAGATAAACCAGCGTAGCTGTCAGAGGGCTGCCGTGGTAGCTGAAATCGAAACGGCGCTCCGCTTGCCCGAACATGCGCCAACCGTCGCGACGGGAAAACGGGTCGGTTGCAGCAGAGGCCGACTCCTGAATGAGCGTCTGGGACACGGCTGCCGCCACCGTGAAGGATTCGCCCACAGGGTCATGGTGGAACAAGGTCGACGCTTCGCGCTGGATCAGCGCGGTATCCAGTTCTGCCTGGCCGAAGGCCGCACTGTGCACCACCCGGCGCAGAAACTGCACGTTGGTGGACACACCCACGATATGGGTTTCAGTCAACGCGGCATCCAGGCGCGCCAAGGCCTCTTCACGCGTGCTGCCGTGCACGATGAGTTTGGCGATCATGGAGTCATAGAACGGGCTGATGGCATCGCCCTCTCGCACGCCACTGTCCACACGCACGACGCCGCGCTCAAAAGCGGCGTGGGCAGGTGACCTGTACACCTGCAACTCCCCTGTTGCCGGCAGGAACTGCTTGTCCGGCGTTTCGGCGCAGATTCGCGCTTCGATGGCGTGCCCGCTCAGTGCAACTTCTTCCTGGCGCAAAGGAAGGGCTTCGCCGCCAGCCACACGGAGTTGCCACTCAACCAGGTCCAATCCGGTCACGGCCTCCGTCACTGGATGCTCAACCTGCAATCGGGTATTCATCTCCATGAAAAAGAAACGAGCCCCCACGCTCCGCCGCTGCGCTGGGTCGCTGCCCCCCGAGGGGGCTGAGCCGACTTGGGGCGGCCCGGCCTCGGCTCCTTGTGCCCCCACGCCCAAGCCATACCCGCCGACCTGCTCCACGATGAACTCCACCGTGCCGGC
>JBNKNN010000209.1:0-20184 GCA_050293865.1 Hydrogenophaga sp.
ATTCTGGTCGTCAGTCTTCGCCAATCCTGGCGAAGGCATGACCGCAACGCCATCGCCAACGAGATCTCGTCGCTGCTACAAGCCGAACTCCCGCCGCGAGCCGTGCCCGATGCGGTCGAAGTAGTGGAAGAGATTCCGCGCAGCTTTCTCAACAAGATGCTGCGCCGGGAAGTTCGCAACATGCTCTGCCCAGCCGGTGCACAGGACAGAAGTGCACCGACCCTTCACACGGCGACGCATTGAACCGCAGCCCTGGCGACACCGATCGATTCAGAGCGTCTTCACAGACAGCGCCTCCATCCACATTTTCTCTCTCTTTCACCGTGCCCCCGTCTTCCCTCACATCCAGCGCCCTGCGTGTTGATACCCGTCTCGCCTACGGCGCAGGCAACATTGGCCTGCAGTTCCTTGTTGCCGGTATGAGCTTCTTCCTCATGATCTTCTACACGGACGTGGCTTTGGTGCCGCCTGCCATCGCTGGCACGGCACTGCTCGTGGGAAAGATCTGGGACACCATCAACGACCCACTCTTTGGCTGGCTGGCCGACCGAACGCAATCACGCCATGGTCGCCGACGCGTCTATCTGATATACGGCGCTGTGCCGCTTGCCTTGGCAGCTGCAGCCATCTGGTGGATGCCCGCCGGGATGGACCCGGTGTGGGCCTTCGTCTGGATCATGGTCAGCTACGCGCTGTACGACACCATGCTCACCTTGGTGCAACTGCCCTATTCGGCATTGTCGGCCGAACTCACAAAGGACTACGACGAGCGCACGCGGTTGGTCAGCTACTCGTCCGGCGGCGCGCTGATTGGCTACGCGCTGGGCAGCGTGTTGCTGCCCAAGGTGGCGGCCATGTTCGCCGACGAGCGTTCGGGCTTCATCGTGGCAGGCAGCTTGGCCGGACTGGTGGCAGGCATTTCCATCGGCGTAGTGGCATGGCGAGTGAGAGAACCCATGCACCACGACCATCAAGGCGCCAGTTCCATCAATGGCTCTGCATCCTCTCCGACGCCAGTGTCATTGATCAGAAGCCTCAGATTGATCATGCGCAACCGTCCATTTCTTCTGCTCAGCTGCGGCGCCGGGTTGGTTCGACTTGGGCTGACACTGGTTCAGACAGCGCTGGCCTACTTCGTTGTCTACCAGATGCAGGGCACCAAAGCCGACATGCCTCGCTACCTTGGCATCATGCTATTGGTGGTCGCCATCTCACTCCCCATCTGGAAGAGCCTGGTACAGCGATGGGAGAAGAACCGTGCCTACGTCGTCGGTCTGTGCTGCAGCGCGTTGGGCCTGATACTGCTGTATGGCACTTCTGAAGGCGCCACCGTCCGAATGTACGTGGTGGTGGCGCTGTTCGGGGTCGGCATGGGTGCGCACTGGATCGCTCCCTATGCCATGTTGCCAGACGCAGTGGATCATGGAAACACGCAGGACAAAAGCCACATCACCGGGATCTACTTCGGCATCTATGGGCTCATCGACAAACTGGCCCGCACCATCGGCACCGCGGCTGTTCCCTGGGTGCTGGCCGCCAGTGGCTACGTAGCCAACGCCAGACAGACAGATCTTGCACTCGAAGGCATTCGCTGGAATGCCTCTGTGATACCGGCATTGTGTATTTTCCTGGCCTTGCCGCTGCTGTGGCGCTACCCGATCAACCGGGCCTCGCACCAGCGCCTGATGGATGTGGCCTAGGGTCCCAAGATCACCCGGGGCGTCTCAACCGCCGAGCGCGCGCGCCAGGCGTGCACCGGGAGACGATACAGAACGTGCTCATTCAAGGAGCTTTCCGCAGGCAGCATAGGATGAGCAAAAGCACCAGCCGCCTGCATGCCCAACCGCTGCATCACGCTTTGCGAACGCACGTTGGATCGCGCAGTGAAGGAGACCACTTCGCTGAGGCCAAGGGCATCGAACCCCCAGTCCAGCGCCGCACCTGCCGCCTCTGTTGCCATCCCACGCCCCCACCATAAGCGGGCCAGGCGCCAGCCCACTTCCACCCCGGGCGCGAACGGCAGTGATTCGTGCAGAGGATGCAGCCCGACCATGCCCATCAACGCGCCCGAGGCCATGTCCTCTGCCGCCCAAAAACCCCACCCCTGACGCGCGATCTCTGCAGCGCATCGATCCACAAGGGCATCACTCTCCTCGCGACTCAAGGGCGCCGGGAAATGCGCCATCGCGAGCGGGTCAGCATTGAGCTCAGCAAACGCCGGCTTGTCCTCTTCCCGCCACTGACGCAGGCAAACTCGCTGTGTTCGCAGCGACACAGGCTTCACTTCGTCCCGCGCTCGCTCTCTGCCTCGCTCTCTCATGCTGCTGCCCTATGTCTCCCCTGACGCCAGGAAATCACCCATGTCCTCAAATGCCCGACTGTCCTGATAGAAGAACAGATGTCCACCTTCATACATGCGAAGCGTCGAACCCGGTATCTGCTGATGCATGGCTGCCTGCCGGTCAGGGGGTGCGATGCCATCGTACCGGCCGCCCACAATGAGTACCGGCAGGGCAAGACCCGGCAAACGGTCAAAGGCGTCGTGATGCCGTCGCGCCTCAAGCTGCTGCCGAGCGCCCTCATCCCGACCAGGTTCGCCAGCCCCCACTCGGTAGGCAGCCAAGGTTTGCGCCATCAGCGCTTCCCAGGCGGCAGGGTGCGAACTCCGCCAGTCGGCATCGCGTCGAAGGTCGCTTTGCAGCAGCATCCGTCGTGCGTACTCCTCCAGGGGCAATCCATGCCATTCGTGCAAGGGGTAAGACGCGCCGCCCAGGCCGCCACTGCTGGTGCATGCGAGCACTAGGCGCTCGACCCTGTCCGGATGACGCAATGCAAGCTCCTGGGCCACCATACCCCCAAAGGAAATGCCCAGCACGCGACAACTGTCCCAACCTACAGCGTCCAGCAAACCACAGGCATCGTCTGCAAAGTCTGCCATGGTGCCCGACACAGATGGAAGACCCGACTGGCCCATGCCACGGTGATCGTAGGACAACAGATCAAAGCGCCGCGCCAACGGCATGTCATAGACCCCGGGCTTGCGCCGCAAGTCGCTACCAGTGCCATTGATCACCAACAAATGGGGGCCTGAACCGCGGCGCTCATAGTGAATGGAAAGGCCTTTGATCTGTGCGATTGCCATGTTAGACGCATCTCCTCTGGTCGGCATGTTGGACCCATGTCGGTCACCCATCGGTCGCTTTCGAGACGTGGCCAGCAACGACGACCCTGCGCCCCATATCGACGCTAAGCATCGCCATCGGCATCGGCAAGTGCCGTGCGAGTAGCCTCGATGGCGGTCAACCGTGCGCTGCGCCTTATGCGCCTCAGTCGCCTTTGGCCGAGTGCTGCAGGGCATCGAAATGCGCACGCAGGGTATGCACGCCATATAGCGGGGCAACCATCTCGCGTGCCATCACAGTCAGAAAGAACTCAACCGGTCCCGCCACGGCTGGAGGGGCAAAGACCCGTACAGCCCACAAGGCAAAGCGCCGCACACCATCAGGCAAATGGGCGATGCGAGCGGGCTCGCCCAGCGCGTCGAACGCAGCCTGCGCGATCTGGTTCTGGGTCATGATCTGCGGCCCGCCTGCCAGGACCTCCGAAGCATCACTGGTCAGCGCGTCGGCACACACGACCGCCAAGTCTGCCCCGTCGATGGGGTTGCTGCGCAGCTCTCCGTCGCCGAACAGCCATACGCGACCCTTTCGAGCCATCTCAAGGATCTCGCCCATGTCCGAGAAGAATCCGTTGGGGCGAATCACGCAGGAATCGATATCGGAGGCACGCAAATCATCCACAAAGCGTTCTTTGGCATCGCAAATTTTCAGTTCGCGCATCTGCTCGCCTTGCAGCACCGAGACATACACGAAACGTCTGACCCCCGCACTCTGCGCCTCGGCCAGCAAATTCATGTTGGCCTGGTAGTCCACGTCCATGTAGCGCAAACCGTCCTTCTGCCGAGTGATGCCCACGGTGGTAATGACCGCATCGATACCGTCACAGCATCCTGCCAGAGAAGCCGGTTCGGTCACCTCGGCCTTGCAGATGTCATCTGCCGGCACACCGGATGAGCTGAGCGCCTCAGGGCGACGAGCAACTGCCCGCACCCACAGGCCACGCCGGCGCAACTCGTGCGCGATATGTCCGCCCAAATAACCAGTGGCACCTGCCAACAACACTTTGGTCATATCCGCATTGTGCGGCCGCCCTGTGACGAAATCCTGTCAGGCCACTGGCGCAAACATTCGGTAACGCACAAAACGTTGTCCGTCGATCACATATTCACCGTCCGCAACAAATCCCATGCGCTGCATGCCGCGCTGGCGCACACGGCTGGGTGGGAGCAGAGCGGTCACTGATGGCAGCTCCAACTCATCAAACGCGCGAGCCAGCATGGCCTTGCAGATCGACAATCCGTGCCCCCACGCGGCAGGCAACAACACCAGCGCCAGGTCCGCTTCGCCATTTTCGGGTTGAACACCACCCCAGCCGGCAAATGCACCACCCAACTCGATGACCCAGGGGCCATAGCCATGCTCGACCCATAAACGTTCTTTCTCCCTGCGCCATGCCAACGCCATGGCGTCGTCAAACACCATCGTGGCCAAAGGCAAATGGGTTCTGACCTGGGGATCGTTGTGGAGCCGGGCAATATCGGCCAATGACGCATCGCCAATTGGCAACAGCCGAATGACAGTATCTGCGCCGCTCACAGCCAACGCCTCACCCTGGCGAGGTAGTCAAGGTAAGGCTGGCCGAAACGTTCAGAGAGCATGCGCTCCTCGGGCACGATTTGCCAACGGTCGATGTACCACACAAACAAAGGCACCCAGGCCAGCGCCAATGCGTTGGCCAAAGCCAACCCCCAGCCAGACAGAATGAGCGCCATGCCCAGGTACATCGGGTTTCGTGTGTACGCAAAAACGCCGTCGCTGACGATGAGCTGAGACTTGCCAGGGTCACGCGGGTCCAGCGTGGTGCCCTTGCGCCGAAATCGCATGGCTGCAGCGACCATGACGCCTGCACCCAACACTGCAACCATCAGACCGATCCACCAATGTGCTGGCAAGCCAAAGCGGGCCGCAGGCAAAAGCCATGCACTGCCCGCCATCAAAAAACCCACCAGAAATGTGAGCAACAAAGGCGGGATGCGGGTGTCGAGGATGCGGGCCATGCAGCAATGATATCTTCCGGCAGGCAGTGCGTTGTCGATCTCTTGTCATGGTTCAGCGAAACCACTCCAGTAGCGCATCTCCGAGTGACGATTGATGAACTCCCCGCCACCAAAATGCTTGTCAATGTGTCCCGACAGGATCTCAAGACACAAGTCGTAGTCGCCGTCGCGCATGTTCTTGTGCGCTTCGTACTGAACCGCGCCAAAGTCGTCGATCAAATGTTTGAGGTGCTTGGCGTAATAGGCTTGAATCGAGCCTCCATGATCCACAAAGTCTTTGGTGGTAAAGACCTGGTGGTTGAACATGGCCGGAATGAGTTGCTCCAGAAATTCGCGCTTTTCGGCGGCAGTCACTGGCGGGCGAATCGCGTTGACCTCAGCCAGGATGTTGCCCATCGTCAAGAAGCGATCCGCCACGAACTCCTGAAACTGCTGCATACGGGTTTTGTAGCCTTGCAACGGCGTGCGGATCGGACTGATGGGTAGGTCATCTGCGCGTTCCGCGGCCTCATCCAACGCTTCTTTGGCAAATTTGACCACCTTGCTGTCAATTGTCACTGGCAATTTCCACGGCCCGCTGCCAAGGGGCATGATTGCACCCCGCGTGCGAATACCCAGATGGACAAACACGTTGATCGTCGCATCGGTGATGCTGGTGGTGCTGGTACTGCCCTCTTCCATGAGAACCCGCACCTTCTTGATCGGCTCGGTCACCGGCAGGTCCAGCATGGCCTTTGGGACAAAGTTCTCGGGTGCCCGCACGATCTGCGCCAGCAAGTGGTTGTTGTGCGCATACCGACGAAACACCACTGCCTGTTCACGCTTCAGTCCCGTGGCGATGTTCTGCATGATCTCCTTGAGGGCGCCTTGGTAGAAGGTGCCGACCTCCAAGCCTGAAGCGGTCTTGATGTAACCGTTGTTCTGCCACTGCCGAAACGCCACATCCTTGAACAGCATCATGTCCCTGATGAAAACTGCCACCAGTTCTGCATTCTCTCTTTGATAGCCCTTTCGCCTCATGATCGCGGTGAATGCCGCGAGACGGTCCACATCCAGGCCCAGACGCTTGAAGTGATGGGTGAGCATGAACTCGATCTGCCCCAGTTGCGGCACCAGCGTCACGACATCATCGGCATTGCGCAGCAACAACATGAAGCCGCGACGAATGTCTGCGAAAGCCTGGGTAACAAGCGGGTTCATGGCGTGGATGGCAAAGGCTGTTGCACGATCTGCCCTTTCTGGTCCACGGTGCTCCCACCCGTGATCAGCAGCACAATTGCGATCAGGAAGTTAAGCGTTGAGCAGCGCTGATACCAGACGTCCACGAGCTCAAGCAGCCAGCGCACATCATCACCATCAGGTGCGTCCACTTTGGCGCCAAACGCCAGGCGCAAGGCATCGTTCACTTGATCCTTCACCGCACCCACCGCGTTCCAGACTTTCTGGATGACCTTTTGCACCAGGGTGATCAGCCGTGTGGGAACCATTCCAACCATACGCTTGTATACGTCCAGCGACTCCACCGCCTTGCGCGAGAGCTTGAGAAAGCGCATGGCGTCACCCAGTTTCTCGACCTTGGACAGTTTGGCCGCAGCCGAGAGCACCGTGCCGCTGCCCGCCGTGCAGACCATCAGAATGAGGTCCACCACCAATGGCCCCAGCACCGAGCCAATGCGGAACCACTGTTTGATGACATACCAGACGCGTTCGAGCAAACTGGCACTGGCGTCATAGGCATCGAACATGAGCTTGAGGCCCCCCTGAAGCGCGCCGCCCATGGCTTTCCCCACATATGAGCCGACCAGCCTCCCGTATTCCGCCGCGTGTGCTTTGAAGTCTTCGATGACCTTGCGCGCCAGATCCACCAGCAGCTTGCACATCTCCGGCAAATCTTGCTGAAAGAAGGACTTGAGATCGAAGCTGGGAAACCAGGATTGCACCGTCTCATCACTGACGGCTGCCATGTCCTGGGGCACCATCGCACTCGACGCTGCATCCAGTCCTTGCCTGAACACCCATTTGATGCCGGCAAAGCTGTACTTGATGATCATCACAAAGGTGCTGATGATGTCGTAGATGATGCCGTAAACCGTGCCCACCACGAACGCCGTGCTGCCCACCACCGCGCCACCGATCGCCAGATCGCCGATCTGCTGCTGGTTGCGGGTGAAGGTGGTGAGGTTGCTGCCAAACGCATCAGCCAGCGTATCTTTGGACAAGATCGTCGCCACCACCTCCTGCTTGAACGTCTGATTGGCCTTCATCAGTGCGATGAGGTCACTGCCGGCATACCATTCGCCCAGTTTGGTCATGAAGTGTTCGAACACCCATCCCACATCTGGCAAGAGCTTGAAGGCCTTGTCGATCTTGCCAAGCAGCCCGCTGGAAAGCTCGGTGGCGTACTGGCCCACGTCAAACGCTTTCGTGCTGAAGTCCAACAGGCCGTCACGAGAGAGGCTGCCATCGTCCTCGGCCAGGCGTTGTTGTTCGCCAGCGTCGAGAATGCTGCGGGCTGCCGCTTCCATGGCCGACTGCAGCCGGTTGAACCATTGCGTTTCATAGCTGCGCAAGTCGGCTGCCGAGGGCAACATGCGCCAGCAATCATCCAGTTGGCCAAACACCGCTTGCTGCAAGTTGGCCAGGGAGAACAAGCCAGCCGTCTCGACCTCGCCTTCGGTGGTAGCACTGCCTTCGCTCTTGATCTGGAACAGGCTGCGTTGCGTCACGTTCTGCCGAACGGCGGTGAAACCTTCGTTCAGCGGAGCCGAGGTGGCGTTGGACAAGACGCTACCGCTCACCAGTCGCCGGATATCGCTGCCCATCTTGAAATGGCAACGCTCCTGACCCTCGCCAGCGGAGCAGTCCACAAACACACAGCATTCCGACGGCATTGGCTCGCATTGAGCGTGCAGGGATTCAGCCAGACTGGCATCGGATGTGAGCACCACCCATGCGCCAGTCGCGTTCTCTGCATACTGCCCGCCTGGTAGAGCCACGCTGGCAAGCAAGCCCATCAGTCTCGTCTGACTGCGCTGCACGGCCTTCTCCAGGGCCAGAAACTGCATACCATGGCGCCGCGTGTGCTCCGCCAGCCCCACCTGGTTCAGAGCATCGAAAATCTCGCGACCACTGGCGCCAAACGGGCTCGACAATGCCAGGCCGAACGGACTGCCGCCCTCTTTCGACCCGACTCGGGGCGCAAGCGTGCTCTGGTCGGTTGACGCCGGAAACGGCGCATCACGGAACATGCGGATCAGGCGCTCTTGTCGCGTTCAAGAATGTTCTGGGAACCCTCCAGAAGCGTCTGGACGTCGTTGTCACCAATGCGCTCGCAGCAAGGCAGGCCTTCATCGCGGAGGTAGACGGAATCACCTTGAACGATGGTCAGTGTGGTGGGTAGGCGGGTTGGCCATTCGTCCTCGACCATGCCCTTGATCTCCTGCAGCTCGTCCGCCACCGACAGGTACAGATCATCGTCGGTGTCGAGCACGAGGTCACCCCCGTTCCAGATCTCACCCGTATCCAGGAAGTAGGTCACCGCATCCTCGAAGCCACGGCGCACAGGCACCACCACCCGCGCCATGCCGCTCTGCAGGAACTTCACGAACAAGGGATCAGACGGCACATCGAGCAGCATCTTCTCCTCCCAGTCGCAGCGCTCGCCCCAATAGTAGGGATAGAACAGGTAAGCCATGGTTGGCCAGAGAAAGGCCTGCTCGAAGAACTTGACGTGCGAGGAGTACACCTCCCATTCTTTGGTCTGCTCGACGATAGGCACCTTGCACGGGCCAGGCTTCATGAAGTCGACGCCGAAGTCGATGCCGAAGGGGCGTGTGAGCATGTCGATCGCGATGCGCTTGAGTTCCTGCTGCTCGGTCAGGCGGTTCTGCGAAGGGCTGGCACCGTAGTGGATCTCTTCTTCTTCATTGGAAGCGGCCTCCTCCTGGGCTTGCGCCGCCTCCCATGCCGCCAGCTCACGCTCGTAGTTGTCCCACTGGCGTTGGTAGGCATCGCGCAGCGCGCTGTAGCAACGCTCCTGCCAGGCGATGTACTCCGCATCGCTGACTTCGAAGGTCACTTCACCCGTCACGTTGAAGTCATGCACATTCTTCATGTCGAGCTTGAGCTTGACCGTCCCGGTGTGTTGCCCGCCGTATGACCAGTTGGTGTTCAGATCCGTCCACTCACGGTTCTTCTTGCCGGAACCGGTCTTTGGCAACGCATAGCCCTCACCGGGCGTTCCAGCCTCGGTATCCTTGTCGCGCCTTTTGCCTTTGCCCGCCATGGAGGCTTCCATGAAGCTACCCATCTCGTTGGGGGAGTACATGTGGTAGAGAAAGTCAACGGTCAAATCTGCCTTGCTCAAGCGGTAACCTTGAGGAACCTGCACATCGAAGGTGTAGCTCTTCCTGTTTCCGTCGTCGGCAGGCTTTCCACCTGGCGAAGCTGCCGCACGAAAGTCAACGCTCTCGACCTTCTGCGCCAGCGGGATCGGGTCCTCCAGAACAGCGTCGAACTGCTCCTCCAGATCCCTGTAGGTTTCCCTCGTGACGCCTTCCGCTGACGTGACATCGTGTGCAGCCAAGGTGTCAGGCGGCTGAGGCTTGCCAGTTTCGTCAACCGGCTCAGTATCCGATGGCCTGTTGGCTCGGTTCAACGCTTTGAGATAAAAGGCTGCAGGCTCCGGAATCAGGAACTCCACCATCAGGTGCTTGCCGTAGTTGATCAGCCGGTTGGTGTAGACAATGTCCAGCCAACGGTAGACACCCGTCACGTGCTCTGTCCCTTCGCGGTTGTCGAAGCCATGCCGGTTGGTCTCTTCAAACTCGGAGAGCATTTTGGACGTGCGCTTGACCGTCGTCTTCTGCAGCACCCGAGCCGTGGCCGCGCGTGTCACGTCCTCAGCATAGGTTCTTGCGTCGGTGTTGGACGTGGTGTTGCCGTTTGAGTAGCCAAAGTCGAACGAGGCGTCTGCGCTGAAATCCTGTCCGTATATCGACCCTGTCACGCCAGTGCTCGCGCTCGCTCCGATGTTGGTTTCCCGATTGAGAACCGCCGCGACTTCGGACTGCAACTCGTTGCGCATGGCGGTACTGGTGTCACTCTGGTTCTCGGCCTCCCACGCTGTGGTGTCTTCGGTGGTGGTTTCCGTGCTGGTGAGGCTGCGGGTTTGTCGCTCCTTGTACTCGCGGGCCAGAATGTTCTCGATGTGCGAAACCTCGCCTGGCACGTAGCAGCAAACTTCCTGCTCTACTTTGTGGAACACTGCCATGCCCAGTTTGTTGACACCGAAGAGCTGTCCTTTGGCGTCGCGCTGCTGGGTCAGGTCGGATACCTGAGGAAGGTGCCCCGGGCCGGGGCCAGGCTCAACCAGATCGCCCTTTCGCTGCGCCAGCCCGCCGACACGATCCTTCGCCAGGTTGGTTTCCGCGGCCAGCTCCAGCTCGGTGCCGTCGTCAAGAACAAGCGTGCCGTCCAGCGAGTACGAGCTGGCTTTCCCGAAGTCCACCGTCTGCTCAGGAAAGAGGTTGAGAGATACCTGCCGGCGTTGCGCGGTGGGCAGTTCCTGAACCTGGTTGGAGGTGAGCACCTGACCATCATCAGTGGTCAGGCGAATCTCCGCCTTGCGGACAAACACGTCATCTTCCGGCAGCTGCAGCGTCATCTGGATGTCGCGCGTCTGATCGTCCATCGACAAGTCGTGCGTGACAACAAAGGTGTGGGCGGGAATCGGACTTCTTGCCATGCTGCCAACGCCGGGGCGTTGCCGCTGTTCGGCCAGAGCCTTGCGGCGCTCTTCGCGCGCGAGCCGCTGATCGAGCATGTTTTGCATCCGACCCAGGTTCACGCCGCGCGCCCTGCGGTGCGAGATCAATTTGCGGGTATCGGCAGAAAATGTCCCCGGCGCCTTCTCTTCCAGCCGAGCAAAGCTGGACACATCGCTGCGCAGCACTTCATCCGATCGGCTCACCGCCTGCAGCTCACTCTTGACCCGCTGTAGGCCCTTGATGCGTTCGCTCGCCACTCCCACCATGTGATCCTGATGCAGTTGATCCAGCGCAGCGGGGTCCGGACGTTGTTGCTTTGCGGTCTGCCGCTCCGCCACTCTCGAGTCAACGCCTTTTTCCCCATCTTTTTTCCCGGGTTTGGCCTCGTCTTCTGCTTTGCGCATCGCACCCCTGGAAAAGGCGCGCGGAATGACGACCTTGGCACGGGCCACCCGTCTGAGGAAGGCCGCAATGCGAACCTCGTCAGGCGTATCGTCTGGCCCCTTGGGCGCTTCGATCAGGCTCAATGCCCGCGCTTCGAAGGCGTCGGCACTGACCTGCCGCACAAAGTGATCGGCTACCAGCATCTGAATGCATGCCTGGCGCAGGGGCGCATTCTTGCCCCCAAGGGCTTCATGAAAAAGGTTATCCCACAGTTCGACAAGCGCCTCCATCGGCAGTGGCTTCATCTGCCGAACTCGCCGCAACTCATCCGCTCTCCAAGCGCGCGTTCGCGATTCATAGAGTTGTTGCGAGAACCGGTACATGGCCATGTCCAGCTCTGCCACGTCGTCGCGCCGTCGCATGGGCTTGAAGCTCTCCTTGCGCTGGCGCAGCGTCATGCGCGCCTCGGGCAGGTCCTGGGCGTCCAGGCCTTTGATGAAATGGCTCCTCGATGGCTGCGGGTGCGTGACAAAGAACACCCGTTTACGTTCGACGTCGATCAGCTGCGGGCTTTTGAATGTCGTGAACCGGAACAGCTCAGTGCGAATGGGCGTGGGGGTGTTCTCGGCCATGGAGCGCAGACTTTCTTTCAGGTGACGCCAGAACCGAAGGGCACGGCGACCAAAGTCGCGCCACGCGGGTACTGACTGGTACTACAGAATGCCTCGTTTGTAACAGTGCACGAATGCGCTGCAAACCCACAATTTGATTACCCGCCACATCCACGTGCTACTTGCGTGAGTGGTCACCTTCGCGTCAGACGCCGTCCACCCGTGTCATTCGTTGAGCCAGTAGCCCTCTGCCAAGGCTTCCGTGTAGGCTTCAAATGGTCCTTCTCGCGTCAGGCACCGACCGAGTTGCTCTGCCGGTTTGAGATAGACATAGGCCTTGAAGCGATCACCGCTGCCCTCACTCGCAACCAGCTCCACCTCACTGCGGACATATCCGTCGGGATCGCCTACCAGCTCCAGCGCATCCATAGCATCCAGGGCTGCAGCGTCCACTTCAAAAACCTGACCGCGCACACGCATGCCTTCGCCCGGCTGGTCCATCAGCCACGGCGCACGGTTCTCGGTAGGCAAGCTCACCACATACAAAGGCAGCGCTTCGCAGGTGACGAACTCATCACCAACGCGCTCGCCAGCGTTGATGCTGAAATTCGGAAAGCCTTGCTTGAGGGTTCCATACACAAACACTTTGACGCGCGACGACATGGCCATGGCTTCCGGTTGATCTGCCGATAAGACTGCATTGTCACCGCACAACCTGAACCATTGCGCCGGTCAGGCCTGCGGCCAGCGTCTCACAGACCACGACCAAGGAACGCCGTGCCCGGCACCGGGTTATGACTCACAGGTTCGGCTGTCACAAAGCCAAGTGAAGCGTACAGCGCTCGCGCTGCTTCAAACTCTGGCAGCACATCCAGGCACATTCGGCCATAGCCCATGGCCCGCGCCGCCCCCATGGCGTGGGTCACCATCTGGCGCCCCAGGCCTAGCCCTCTGGCGACAGGTCTCACGTACACCCGCTTGAGCTCGCAAACCGCCGCATCCACCGGGCGGATGGCGGCGCAGGCGACCACGCGCCCCTCCAGCCTCGCGAGCAGAATGCCGCCCCCAGGTGCTGCATAGTCGCCGGGCAGCTTTGCAAACTCGGCTTCATAGTCCTGGTAGGCCAGACTTTGCTTCGGGCTAAGCACGTACTCTCGAAAGATGTCGAGCACAACATGGGCATCGTCTGGAAAGACGGCAGCAGCAATCGAAGGTGTTGGGTAATCAGACAAAGCCGGACTCGATCAGACGTACACCATGCTGCTCGATGGACTGGAGCACATCAGGCAGAAAAGGTCGAAAAAGCAGATTGGGCGTGAGGTCCATGCGCCCATTGTCACTCAGGTCGTCAGGCACCGAGTTGAGCCACGCGCAGCTTCACCATCTGCTTGACCAATTCGACAGGCATCGGCCGATCCAACGGAAATTGCACCGAGCCTTTGGCAAACCGATATCCTTGCAGTTGATCAGTCATCGCAGCCACGACCTCGGGGTGCGGGTAAAAGCCCACGTGCCTGGCATACCCCGCCATCATCACTTGCTGGTCCCGCTTGCCGCCGGGCTCCAGGGCAAATGCGGGGATCCCGTAATTCAAGCGTTCGGTGCAATGGGGCGCCGCCTCGTGAACCGCCTCCCGCACGGCTTGCAGCGCCTGTGCCGTCGGGCCGGGCTGGGTGGCAATGTAGGCATCGACCTCCGTTGACGTACCGGTTTCCATGTCAATCGGTCAGTCTTTGCTTTGAACATGCCGGCCAAAGTTGTCCAGAATGGCCTGCCAGCCCTGCTGCTGCATCTCGGCCGGGTTCTGGTCTTCAGCGTCGAACACCGTGGTCACCACCACCTCGGCACCGTCTTGCACAAAGTCCACCTCCACCTGTCGGCCGTCGGGCATGGCAAAGGCAAGGCGTTGCCCGGGCATTACCTCGGTGTAGCTGCCTTCGAAATCAAAACCAAAGCTGCCGTCTTTGGCCTCCATGCGGGAAGAGAATCTTCCGCCCACCCGCAGGTCCACCGTTGAACGCGTGGTGTGCCAGTCTGCAGACGCAGCGTTCCACTGCACGATGTCCTCAGGCGTGACGTAGGCTTCCCAGACTCTGGTCAGGGGTGCGGCGACGCGTGTTTCGATTCGGATTTTCATGAACGGCAGGCTCCTGAGGCCGTGACCTCTTCTTGGTTGGTTGGTTGGCTGTTTGTTTGGCCGGTTGCATACGGCGTGTCTCTGTCGGATTCGACGAACAGGTGACCAGCAAATCGACAAGGACTGGCTCAGACTCAGACATCTTCATCCCGCCAGCACCGGCCGCAAGCGCCGATCCGCACCGCCATGCCTTGCTCCTCGTCCCAGCTTCAGCGCAGCCACATCCTGATGCAATTGTCTGCCTTCGGTGCTCCCGGCAACAACTGGATGCAGTCCACCGCTACGTTGCGTTTCAAGAAGGCCTCGCGGGTCATTGTCAGCGTTGTGGGCGGCGATATCGAACCTCACTCTACCTCTTTGTCCCGCCCGCTCGGATCGCTCAGGAATTGGGGGCCGTCTTCGCACTCCAGAGCATGGTCACGGCCAATATGCCCATCACCACCGCCAGTGACAGTGCCACCGGGATCTTGAACACATCGATCAGCATCATCTTGCCGCCAATGAACACCAGTATCACGGCCAGCCCGTAGTTGAGCAGGTGAAAGCGGCCCGCAGCCGCCTGGAGCAGAAAGAACATGGCCCGCAAGCCCAGGATGGCGAACACGTTGCTGGTCAGCACGATGAAGGGATCACGCGTGATGGCGAAGATGGCCGGAATCGAATCCACCGCGAAGATGACATCGGTCAAGCCGACCATGGCAATGACCATCAGCAATGGCGTGGCAATCCTGCGACCATTTTCCACCGTCATGAAGCGTTCACCATCGTACTGCTTGCTTACCGGCATGAGCCGGCGCAGCAGCGTCAGCGCGGGGTTGTCCTCCAGGCTTTCCTCTTTGCCTGCCGCCCACCACATCTTCACACCTGTGAGGACCAGGAACGCTCCAAAGAGGTAGAGGATCCAATGAAACTGAGCCAGCAGCCAGCCCCCGATCAGGATCATCACAGTGCGCAGCGCAATCGCGCCCAGAATGCCATACATCAGCACCCGCTTCTGGTAGGCGGGCGGCACGGCAAAGTACCCGAAGATCAACAAAAAGACAAAGATGTTGTCGACCGCAAGACTCTTCTCGATCAGATAACCAGTCAGGAACTCCAGGGCCTTCTCATTGGCCATCTCCGTCGAACCAGTGGTATCGCGCACACCCCACCACAGCAGAGCGTTGAACACCATGCTCACCACCACCCACGCCAATGACCAGTGGAGCGCTTCGCGCACGCCCACCTCATGGGCGCCCTGCTTGCGCAGAACGACAAAATCCACCCAGATGGCGGCCGTCACAAAGAGGACGAAGACGGCCCAGAGCCAGAGGGGTGCGATGGTTTCCATGATGGGGACAGGTAGGGGACGGGGGTTCCAGGTCGCCAACGGCGTCAAAGGTGCCCGAGGTGCCTGAAATGCCATTGGGGTCGGTGCAGGAACAACCTGGGGCAACACTGACATTGCTGACCACACCGGATTGTCTCCAGCCAGTGCCATTCCCCACTATATGAAGGTTCTTCCTGTTTTTCCTGAAGGTCGCCGACGGAATCAGTTGCCAAAAGCCGCTGCCCCTTCACGCGGCCTCATCACAACGCTTCAATTCTCCCCGCCACCTTTCAGCCAAGCGCCACGTCGCTCGTCGCCTTCCAGCGCCCTTGCTTGTCCACCCAAAGCACGCCCACACGCCACTCGCGTGCCAACGCAGCAATACGGTCTGGCCCGCTGACGAACATCACCTTGGTCAGCGCGTCGGCCAGCATGGCCGACGGCGCCAGCACCGTCACGCTGCTCAGGTCGGCGGGCGAATCGCCCGTGGCCGGATTGAAGATGTGGTGATGGCGATGATCAGGACTGAAGCTGCTGCGGTTGTCGGCCGATGTTGCCACCGCACGGCCGTCGCTTTGAATCGCTGCCAGCAAGTGGTGCTCGTCATGGGGGTCTTCAACACCCAGTGTCCAGGCCATGCCACGAGGGTTTGTTCCCAGACAGGTATGCTCGCCCGTGTCGATCAGCGCGTGGGCCACGCCTTGGTCTTGCAAGGCCTTTCGTGCCACATCTGCGGCATAGCCCTGCGCGATGCCGTTGAACGTCACGGCCATGCCGGGGCGCTGAAAAACCACGCGCTCGTCGCTCGCGGTCACGTGCTGCCACCCAACCCGTTGCCGTGCTTCGGCCAAGGCAGCCGATGTCGGCAAACGTCCCTGGCCTTGCGCCTCCGCCCAGGCCTGCCACACCGGTTGCACCGTGACATCAAATTGCCCGCCACTGCGTTCGGCCACCGTCTGCGCCATGCGCAACACGGCGAGAAAGTCCGCGCTGGGTTGGTTCAGGACACCCTGCCGGTTCAGGCGCACCAGTTCGCTGTCTTCGCGGTAGAGGCTCATGGAAGCCTCCACTCGACGGATGGCCGCCACCGCCGCGTCCAGGCCGGCCTCAGCCACTCGCACATCGGCATGCGCAGCGCGCAATCGAAGCTGTGTGCCCAGACCCAGCAGGTGCCGATCCCGCCAGGTCAAAGATGCTTGACCAGCGTTGGCCGTCAGAGGCTGCATCGCCGCCATGGCAGCCCCGCCAAGCGAGGCCAGAATGATTTGTCTGCGTTGCATCGTCATCGTCGCCACCCCTCCATCAAGCCTTGGCCGTGCCCTGCACAGGCAGGGAGCGCACGGGAATGACCTTGCCCTTGCGCTTTTCCACCACCAGCGGCGTGCACAAGTCGTCGCTCTCATAAATCGCCACGCAGTCAAGGCACTGGAAGCACTCGCTGTAGTCGATGGCGCCCTGAGGCTTGATCGACTGGTATTCGCAGCTGCGCCGGCAGGTCTGGCAAGGCTGACCGCACTCGGCTCGACGCGGCAACCAGTTGAACAATCTCACCTTGCCCAACACCGCCACACCGGCACCCAACGGACAGATGTAGCGGCAATAGCCTTTGTAGACAAATGCGCTGAGCGCCAACAAGCCCACCGCCCAGAGCACAAAGGGCCAGGAGCGATCAAAGATCAGCGTGATCGCGGTCTTGAACGGCTCCACTTCCACCGCCTTGTCGGTGTATGACGCCGAGACGAACGGCATGGCCAACACCGCCGCCAGCACTACGTACTTGATCTTCTTGAGCTTTGCATCGGTGCCCGTGTGCAAGCGAAGCTGCGGCAGTTTCACCCAGCGCGCCAGGGTGCCCACGAGTTCCTGCAAAGCACCGAACGGGCACAACCATCCGCAGAAGGTGCCACGGCCCCACACGAACAAGGTCACCGCGACGAAGGCCCAGATCAACACCGTCATCGGGTCGTAGAGGAAGAAATCTAGGCTGCGCCCAGCCAGCAGGGCCTGAATCAGCGCCGTGAAATTCACGATGGACAACTGCCCTTGCGCATACCAGCCAATGAAGCAAAGTGTGTAGAGCAAGTAGGCATGGCGCACCCACTTCAGGCGCGTGGGCGAAGCGGTGACCCAGCGCGGCCGCGCCAGCAGCACACTCAGCACCAGCAGCCCCACACCCAGCACCGCGATCTCCCACGACCGGTCGGTCCACAGTGAATGCCAGGTCTTGTTGTTGCCATCCGGCAAGACGAAATAGTCCTCGGGCAGGCTGGCCTGAATCACGAAAGCCTGACGCGACTTTTCCGGAAACATCTGACCTTTGGTGCGCGTTACGCTCAGCGCAAAATCCAGCGGCTGGGCCGGATCAAGGCTGGCCTGGCTGATGACCTTGAAGACCCGCCAGCGCACATCATCGCCGTACACATCCCAGCCGGCCGGCAACTTCGGGGTGGTGTCGGTGACAAAATCCCGCAGCTCGATCGGCAAGCCCGCCTGTGTCAAAGTGAGACGGTCTGGTACAGCACCCGGGGTGTAATCGTCGCCTTCAAAACTGTAGCGGCCTTTCGTGGCCACCAGGAATGCGTGGTCACCGGGCTCGATCCAGCCCATCAAGTGCTTCCATCCCTTCTCCGGCAGCACGTTGCGCCCCACCGTCGGCACGTTCAAATGCATCACCAGAAGCTCGGTGAACACGCCGTCCGGGTCCGCCAGCGCTTCCGGGTCCTGCCCCTCACCCACCGTGTCCTTGAAAGCCGCTTCCACGTCCTTGTTCAGAATCGTCTTGCGTGCCACCAGGCCCGCCCCTTCCAGAGCCTCGAAAGTCTCCAGAGATTCAAACAATTCAGGCTTGATACGCCCGACCATGTCCGGGTCGGTGCCGAGCGCAAACCCCAGACGCGCCCGCGCCACCTTCAAGGCCGCCGACAACATGCTCTGGTTGACAATGCGCACAGACGCCGTGGCCTTGGCCACGCCATCCACGTACACGTTGGCGCTGCTGGCCTCGCTGTCCTTGTTCAGGTTGGAGCCAATCTTGATGTTCTGTGTGATCGCCAGGCCTTTGTACTGGTCGACGAACTTGTTCAGCGGCTCCGGCCCCAGACCTTCCACGAACACCGGCTCGCGTTGAGACAACACCTTGACCTCAAGAAACTCACCCTTGGGCCCCAGTGCGATCAGCAGGTTCACCGGCGTGCCAGAAAAGCCGGGCACTGGCGCAAAGTCCAGCGACTCGAACGCATAGCCCACCGGCGCCGGGTTGTCCCAACCCTTGTCGGTGCGGTTCTGGCGGAACAGCGGCCACACAGGCAACTCCGGGTCCTTCTCCCCCACCATCAACGGCTCCGGGAAATACTCGGCCAGCGCTTCCCGCGTCATGGTCGTCGCCTGGGCTGTGGTGCCGATGCTCAAAAGGCCCAGACACAGGCACACCATCACCGCACGCCAGAAGGAAACCAAAAGAGAAGCGAAGCCCATGACAAGTTGCTCAAAAATGAGACAGAACCTGTCAGTGTCGCAACTCTTGTTCCATTGAGGGTTTACCCGCAAGAGAGGGTCAGTGGACGCCCCCAACGCCAAGCTCTGTCGTCATGCCTACAATGCGCCAGCCAGCGCGCCCGCATGACACCGAATCAGCGGGCCCCATTTCAAAAAAGCAGAGAAAGCACCGCCAGGGAGAACGCCATGCCATGGACAAAGAACAAGACCCGTGCCGTCACCGCCATGCTGGCGGGCGCGATCTACGGATTGCTGCTTCGCCTCGGCTTTGAAGCCAGTGATCGCTTTCCTTTTCTGGAAATCGTTTCCCTCGCATTTCTGGTGGTGTGCCCCTTCTCGGTCGGCGCCATCGCCGTGATCTGGAAAGCCGGGCGCGAACGCATATCCTTCAAGGATCAGTTGATCGTCTCCGCATTGGCCATATTGCTGTTCCTCATGGCCACCTTCGTCACCTTGCTCGAAGGCATGATCTGCATCGTGCTCATGGCACCCGTCTTCATCATCGCGTCGGTCATCGGGGGCGTCATGGCAGGCTTTGTACACAACCGATGGCGTGCCAAGCCCCAGTCATTGATGGCCTTCGCTCTTCTGCCATTTCTGGTGGTTCCCTTCGAAGGGCGGATGCCACAGGCGCACGATGAACAAAGCGTGACCAACTCCATCATCGTCAACGCCAGCCCCGAGCAGGTGTTCGCCGTCCTTGGCACCGTTCAAAACATCCAGCCAGACGAGCTGGGTTTCAGCTTCTTGCACCTGATCGGCCTGCCCAAACCCATCGAGGCGCAGATGAGCGGCTCAGGCAAGGGCAGTGTTCGCACCAGCCGGTGGGAAAAAGACGTCTGGTTTCAGGAGCAAATCACCTCCTGGCAAGCGCCACGGGAAATGAAGTGGAACTTCATCATTCCGCCAGGGGCCATTCCGCGTGAGGCACTCGATCGCCATGTCGAGGTTGGTGGCGAGTATTTCGATCTGGTCAGCGGCGGCTACACACTGCAGCCCTTGGCGAACGGCCAAACCGAACTAAGCCTTACCACCCGCTTCGCCAACAAGTCATCTCTCCAGCTCTATGGCAACCTCTGGGGAAAGATGGTGCTGGCCGACTTTCATGAATCGATTCTGGGCCTGATGAAGCAGCGCGCTGAGCGTGGCCAGTCCTGATGCTTCCCCTCGCGTCAAACAGACGCGAGCTCGTAAATGGGCACATAGAGCCATATGACCCCGATCGTGGCCACGATGATCATCCACGCAGTCCAGCCCAACTGCCAGAGCGCCAGCCGTCGCTGACGTTGCGGGGAAACACCCCG
>JBNKNN010000210.1:0-1601 GCA_050293865.1 Hydrogenophaga sp.
AAAGGTCGTTCGGCAGCGCGCCGACGCTTTCATTCAGGCGTGGCACAACAGCATCGAGTCGCCCGGCCGGCAGCAAGCTTCTTTCGACACCCCTGGTACCTCATGAAGATCACCCGTCTGACCACCTATCTGGTTCCTCCACGCTGGTGTTTCCTCAAGGTGGAAACCGACGCTGGCGTGAATGGCTGGGGCGAGCCAGTCCTGGAAGGACGGGCGCACGCCGTGGCAGCCATGGTCGATGAGCTATCGGACTACCTGGTGGGCAAGGACCCGCGCCACATCGAAGACCACTGGACCGTCATGTTTCGCGGTGGGTTCTATCGTGGTGGTGGCGTGCACATGAGCGCGCTGGCTGGCATCGATCAAGCGCTCTGGGACATCAAAGGAAAGGACTTGGGCGTGCCGGTCAGCGAGCTGCTGGGAGGGCCTGTTCGCGACCGCATCCGCGTCTACTCCTGGATCGGCGGCGACCGCCCTGCCGACACCGCTGCCGCCGCCAAGGCAGCCGTCGGGCGCGGCTTCACCGCGGTCAAGATGAACGGCACCGAAGAGTTGCAGTTCGTCGACTCTCATGCCAAGGTGGACCGTTGCCTGCAAAACGTGGCTGCCGTGAGAGAAGCCGTTGGACCCGAGGTAGGCATTGGTGTGGACTTTCATGGACGTGTGCACAAAGCCATGGCCAAAGTCTTGGTCAAGGAACTCTCAGACTACCGCCTGATGTTCATCGAGGAGCCGGTACTCAGCGAACACCACGAAGCCTTGCGCGATCTGGCCAGCCTGTCGTCCACACCTCTCGCGTTGGGCGAGCGCCTCTTCAGCCGCTGGGACTTCAAGCGCATCCTCAGCGAAGGGTATGTCGACATTATCCAGCCCGATCCCTCCCACGCAGGCGGCATCACGGAGACACGAAAAATCGCAGCCATGGCCGAAGCCTATGACGTGGCGCTGGCCTTGCACTGCCCGCTGGGCCCCATTGCACTGGCGGCCAATTTGCAGCTGGATGCCATCTGCTACAACGCCTTCATCCAGGAACAAAGCCTTGGCATTCATTACAACCAGCGCAACGACCTGTTGGACTACGTCTCCCATCCCGCCGTATTCGACTACGACGCTGGCATGGTGCGCATCCCGAACGGACCGGGACTGGGCATCGAGGTCAACGAAGCATATGTGATTGAGCGAGCAACCGAAGGCCACCGCTGGCGCAATCCGGTGTGGCGACATGCCGACGGCAGCTTCGCCGAGTGGTGAGCGGACCGCTCCCGCCTCAAGCGCTTCGGCCACCCCCTGGAGCATCAACCCATGATGCGGTCGAGGGCTTCCTGGTATTTCGCCGCCGTCCTGTCAATCACTTCTCTGGGAAGGCGTGGCGCGGGCGGTGTTTTATCCCAAGGCTTGCCATTGACCTTGGCGGTGTCCAGCCAGTCGCGCAGGAACTGCTTGTCATAGCTCGGCGGGTTGCTGCCCACAGCGTACTGGTCGGCGGGCCAATAGCGGGATGAGTCAGGTGTGAGCACCTCGTCCATGAGCACGACCTTGCCTTGCGCATCCAGGCCAAACTCGAACTTGGTGTCGGCAATGATGATGCCTTTGGTCAGGGC
>JBNKNN010000211.1:0-19402 GCA_050293865.1 Hydrogenophaga sp.
GATCTCTGCAAGGTCAGGTGGGCACCAAGGTCGAGGCTACGCAAACGGCGATGCGCCATCATGGCGGGTTTATGCGCGCGTCGCCAGCGGTCGTAAGCCTCCAGAGTCATCAGGCTTTCTGGCGTGATGCCGCCTTGCATGCACATACCCAAGAATGCCCCCTGAGCGGCAGTATCAGGTCGGTCGCTCATTCCTCAAAAGCGTCGAGCGCTCGCTGGTACCGGTTCGCATGCGATCGCTCGGCCTTGGCCAGGGTCTCGAACCAATCGGCCACTTCCGCAAACCCTTCTTCGCGTGCAATCTTCGCCATGCTGGGGTACATGTCGGCGTACTCATGGGTCTCCCCGGCGATGGCAGCCTCCAGCACTTGGCGCGTGTTGCCAATGGGCAAGCCAGTGGTCGGGTCGCCAGAGGCTTCCAGAAACTCCATATGGCCATGGGCGTGACCGGTCTCGCCTTCGGCCGTCGACCGGAACAGTGACGCAACGTCTGCCTGGCCCTCAATGTCCGCCTTGTTGGCGAAGTACAGATAGCGGCGATTGGCCTCGGATTCGACAGCAAATGCATCTTTGAGGCATTGCTCGGTCCGTGATCCCTTTAGTTCGGGCATAACAGCTCTCTTCGATCGTGGGTGGGCTGTGACGCAGCCCTTGTTGTCCTGGACAAATTGGACCACGTTTTGAGCATTTGCCTCGCATACCCGCCCCATGTCCCGGCCTTTGTAGGCGCTGTGGATAAGCTTTGTGTACATGCATGGGCAATCGCAGGGAGTGCCGCGAAGAGCGAAAATCAAAGCCTGCAGGGACAATCTGTCCGCTTTCGCCGACGCAGCAAATCGCCCGTCAGGCCGCGCCCCGCTTCGGGATCGGCGCAACAGGGACGGAGTTCGCACCTTTGGCCAAGAGTGCACCATAGGCTACATGCCGCACCGGGCAATAGAGCCATTGCTCCGGATTTGGCCGCGAGCATTCATGACCGAACCCATCCCGAGCTTTCACCGCTCAAAAGGTCGAATAAAATCAAGGACTTTCCCCAGCTTCAATCGCGGCATCCCAAGGGATGCCGTCTCCATTTTCTGGCGCCAGCCCCATGACCGACGCACTGCAACAACCCGCCCTGGAATCCCTGTCCAAATCCTTCGAGCCCGCCGCCATCGAGGCTCAGTGGGGCCCTGAGTGGGAGAAGCGCGGGTACGGCGTCGCGGGTTTCCGTGGCACTGGCCAGCCCAAGGCAGGCGAACCCGGCTTTGCCATCCAGTTGCCCCCACCGAACGTGACCGGCACCCTGCACATGGGTCACGCATTCAACCAGACCATCATGGACAGCCTCACCCGCTACCACCGCATGATGGGCTTCAACACTGCCTGGATTCCCGGTACCGACCACGCCGGCATCGCCACGCAGATCGTGGTGGAGCGCCAGTTGCAAAGCCAGGGAATCAGCCGCCATGACATGGGGCCCACGCCAAAAGAGGCACGCAAGAACTTCGTCGCCAAGGTCTGGGAGTGGAAGGAACAATCGGGCAACACCATCACTTCGCAGATGCGCCGGATGGGCGACTCGGTGGACTGGACGCGCGAGTACTTCACCATGGACGAGAAGCTGTCCACAGTGGTGACGGACACTTTCGTCAAGCTGTACGAGCAAGGCCTCATCTACCGCGGAAAGCGCCTGGTGAACTGGGACCCGGTGCTCATGTCAGCCGTCTCGGACCTGGAGGTCGAGAGCGAGGAAGAAGACGGCAGTCTCTGGCACATCTCCTACCCGCTGGTCGATGGCAGCGGCCACCTGACCGTGGCCACCACCCGCCCCGAAACCCTGCTGGGCGACGTGGCCGTGATGGTGCACCCCGAAGACGAGCGGTACAGCGGCCTGATCGGCAAGTACGTGCATCTGCCACTGTGCGACCGGGAAATTCCCATCATTGGCGACGAATACGTTGACCGCGAATTCGGCACCGGCGTGGTGAAGGTCACTCCGGCACACGACGCGAACGACTATGCCGTGGGCCAGCGCCACCAGTTGCCCATCATCGGCGTGCTGCACCTGGACGCCACCATCAACGACAACGCGCCAGAGAAATACCGCGGCATGGACCGCTTTGTGGCCCGCAAGCAGGTTGTGGCCGACCTCGACGCCGCTGGCCTGCTGGTCGAGGTGAAGAAGCACAAGCTCATGGTGCCTCGCTGCGCCCGCACCGGCCAGGTGGTCGAGCCCATGCTGACCGACCAGTGGTTTGTGGCGATGAACAAGGCCCCCACGCTCCCCGCTGCGCGTGGTTCGCTGCCCCCCGAGGGGGATGGCTCCAGCTTGGGGCGGCCCGGCGCTGCAGCCGGCTTGGGCAACGACACCCGTTCGATCGCGCAAAAGGCCATTGATGCCGTCGAAAGCGGCGAGGTGAAGTTCGTACCCGAGAACTGGGTCAACACCTACAACCAGTGGATGAACAACATCCAGGACTGGTGCATCTCCCGCCAGCTGTGGTGGGGCCATCAGATCCCGGCCTGGTACGACGAGCAAGGCGAAGTCTATGTGGCACGCGATGAAGCCGAGGCGCAAGCCAAGGCCGGCCCCGGCAAGACGCTGACCCGCGATCCGGACGTGCTCGATACCTGGTATTCGTCGGCCCTCGTCCCGTTCTCCACAACCGGTTGGCCACAAGCCATGATGCGCGAAAAACTCGACGCTGAGAGTGACTACAACCTGTACCTGCCCAGCAGCGTGCTGGTGACGGGCTACGACATCATCTTCTTCTGGGTGGCCCGGATGATCATGATGACCACCCACTTCACCGGTCGCGTGCCGTTCAAGCACGTCTACATCCACGGCCTGGTGCGCGACGCACAAGGCAAGAAGATGTCGAAGTCTGAGGGCAATGTGCTGGACCCGGTCGACCTGATCGACGGCATTGAGCTGGCGCCGCTGCTGGAGAAACGCACCACCGGCCTGCGCAAGCCCGAGACGGCACCCAAGGTGCGCAAGGCGACCGAGAAGGAATTCCCTGAAGGCATTCCGGCTTACGGCGCCGACGCGCTGCGCTTCACCTTCGCTGCGCTCGCCTCGCTCGGCCGCAGCATCAACTTCGATTCCAAGCGCTGCGAAGGCTATCGCAACTTCTGCAACAAGCTCTGGAACGCCACCCGTTTCGTGCTGATGAATTGCGAAGGCCAGGATTGTGGCCTGAACAACCATGAGGCCGCAGCCTGTGCGCCCGGCGGCTATCTGGACTTCTCCCAGGCGGACCGGTGGATCACCTCCACCATTCAGCGCGTCGAGGCTGATGTGGCCAAAGGATTCGCCGAGTACCGCCTGGACAACGTGGCCAACGCCATCTACCAGTTCATCTGGGACGAATTCTGCGACTGGTACCTGGAAATCGCCAAGGTCCAGATCCAGGCTGGCGACGAGGCACAGCAGCGCGCCACCCGCCGCACCCTTATCCGAACGTTGGAAACCATTCTGCGCCTGGCCCACCCTGTCATCCCATTCATTACGGAAGAGCTGTGGCAAAAGGTGGCGCCGGTGGCCGGCCGCGCTGGGGAGTCCGTCAGCGTGGCCGCCTACCCGATCAGCCAGCCAGAGCGCATCGATGAACAGGCTGAGGCGCATGTGGCCAAACTCAAGAGCATCATCGACGCCTGCCGCACACTGCGCGGTGAAATGGGCGTATCGCCCGCCCAGCGTCTGCCCATGTATGTGGTGGGCGACAACCGGTTCATGGAGAAGATGGCACCGGTGATCCAAGGCCTGGCCAAGCTCAGCGAAGTCAAGGTATTTGAGGATGAAGCCACTTGGGCAGCCGAAGCCCAAGCCGCACCGGTGGCCGTGGTCGGAGCGGGCGACGCCATGGCGCGCCTGTGCCTGTTCATGGAAATCGACGTTGAAGCGGAGAAGGTCCGGCTTGGCAAAGAGGCTAAGCGCCTAGAAGGCGAAATCGCCAAGGCCAACGGCAAACTCTCCAACGATTCCTTTGTCAGCAAGGCACCTCCTGCCGTCATCGAGCAGGAGCGAACCCGCCTGGCCGATTTCTCGGCGCTGCTGGAGAAAGTTCAGGAGCAGCTCAAGCGCCTGGGTTGAAGCAAGCGAGCAAGTGGCGCAACCTGCGCCCAGTGCCTCCTCGCCGCCGTACCAAAGACAGACGGGCCGCCTCTCCAGGCGGCCCGTCTGTCTTGATGAACGGTGGTGATGGCGATTCAGATGCGAACTCAGTGCTTGCCCCGGTCTCGCCCAAGCTTCTTGATCGCCTCCAATGAAGACCATTGAGACGCAGACACTGCTTGCGGATCGCTGTATTCGGGATGATCAGAATGATTGAAATCACTGGTGGGGCTATCCACTACCCTTGCTGCGTCCGGGTTAAGGGTCTCGTGAATCCGGTAGGCCACATACCAACTCGCGCGCAATTTGGCCTCGCGCGTGTGCGGACCCAATCGCGGTGTCAGATGAAGGTTGGGAACACCGAACAGAGGCGTGCCTTCCGCGGCAAAGGATGGACTGGCGCCGTCGAGCAAACATGCGTCGATGCGGCCATCAGTCAGCGCCAGAGCCAGAGCGTTGGGGTCAAACAGCAAGCTGCGGCTCACGCCGACCCAGAGCTGACCAGGTTTGCAGTGGTTGAGCAAGCGTTCGTTGATCCAGCCGCGGAACCTTTGCGCATACACCACTTGCAACGATACGGCGTCGGAACGCTCCAGCAGCTCGTTGATGGAGACCGCCTCCACGCCAAGGCGGCGCCAGATCGGCGCTGCATGGTGCACCGCCGGGTCATAGCCAATCAATCGAACGCCCAGAGCCTTGAGCATGGGCGCCAGAGTGTGGGCCACAGGCGCCAGGCCAAGCAGGCCCACGGTGCTGCCGGCCAGTTCCCGCCCCATGCGCACATCGGCCAGGCGCCGCCCCAGCAATGCACTGACCATGCCCCGCCTATACAGCATCAACAAGCCATACAGCAGGTATTCGGCATTGGAGCGAACGGTCGCGCTTCGGGCTTGAACCACACGTACGCCGCGTTTGCTGCAAGCAGACATATCGGTGTTGTCGCTTGAAACCTGCATACGGGCGATCAAACGCAGCTTGGGGGCGAAATCGAGCCAGGATTCGCTGACGATGACCTGAGGGGGTAGAACCACTGCTCGGGTCTTGTACAACTGGCGCTTGAGCTCGCTCGAATCGTCTGCCAGATCAGGCAGATAGCTGACGTCATATTGCGCCTGAAGCCACTTGAGGGCCTCAGGAACAATGGGGTCGATCAGCAAAATATCCATCTGTCACCTGTGCTGACCCACCGTCTCCCGCTAGGAGTCACTCGGCCAAGCATGGCCAGCATCCGCCAGCCAATGTCAAGTTCAGCGGCGTTTGATCACCGAGATGAAATCGCCACCCACCGTTTCCTGGTCCACCAGTTCGTTGCCGGTTTGCTTGGCAAAGGCCTGGAAATCACGAACGGAGCCAGCATCTGTTGCGATCACACGCAGCAGCTGACCGGTTTGCATTTCGGCCAATGCTTTCTTGGCCTTGAGGATGGGCAGAGGGCAATTCAGGCCCCGGGCGTCGAGTTCGCGATGTGCATCCATGTGGGAATTTCCTGTTTCTGCGCTTATTTTAATCAGCTACCGGTCTTGCCAACGGGTGGTTTCACTGATTGCTGGCATCCTTTGGGGGCTCTGGGGGTGCCATGAACTGTGGCTCCACCCCCCGAGCGCGCAACCATGAAGCGAGCGCGAGACCAGTCCCCTTGGGCCAGCAACGCACATCCTCCAAGGCGAACAACTTGTACTCGGACAGCTCGGGCGAGAGCCGAACCTCTCCCCGCGCTTTGGCGTGGTAGGTGATCAGCACCTGATTCATCCAGAGAAACTCGTTGACACCAACCAGACTCAACTCGTCGACCTCCAACCCCGTTTCCTCCGCGATTTCCCTGCGAATACCGTCCTCTGGAGACTCGCCAGCCTCCATGAAACCAGTAATCAAGGCGAACATGCGCTGTTCCCACTTAGCATTGCGCGCGAGCAACACCTTTCCGTCGAGTTCAACAATGGCTGCCAGCACGGGTGTGGGGTTGTTCCAGTGCGTGTATCCACATGCGGCACAGCGCAAACGGCGCTTGGCTCCGCCGTCTTCTTGTGCTTCGATCCAGCTCAAAGGCTGTGCGCAATGTGGACAAAACCGGAATTCGTCGGGTTTCGACATGGACAACAAGCCTCTGATGGGGTTTCAGGCCGGAAAAACGCCGGTGGAGAGGTAGCGATCACCACGATCGCACACCACAAAGACAATCGTGGCATCACTGACGTGCGCAGCAATCTGCTGGGCGACCCAGCACGCTCCTGCCGCGGAGATACCCGCAAAAATGCCTTCTTCCCGCGCCAGGCGGCGACACATCTCCTCTGCATCCGCCTGACTCACGTATACCAACTCATCCACCTGCGACGGGTCGTAAATTTTGGGCAGGTACTCTGTCGGCCATTTGCGGATACCTGGAATACGGGAGCCTTCCTCGGGTTGCGCACCAATGATGCGAATGTCTGGATTCTTTTCCTTGAGGAATCTGGAGACGCCGGTAATCGTCCCCGTCGTGCCCATGGCACTCACGAAATGCGTGATTTTGCCCCCGGTTTGCTCCCAAAGCTCGGGGCCAGTGGTTTCGTAGTGAACCCTGGGGTTGTCGGCATTGGCAAACTGGTCGAGCACCTTGCCCTTTCCTTCCCGTTCCATTTTGTCGGCCAGGTCCCGGGCATACTCCATTCCGCCACTCTTGGGAGTGAGCACAAGCTCAGCACCGAACGCTTTCATTGTCTGGGCCCGTTCGATGGACAAGTCCTCCGGCATGATCAGGACCATCTTGTAGCCCTTGATGGCGGCAGCCATGGCCAGCGCGATGCCAGTGTTGCCAGACGTGGCTTCGATCAAGGTATCCCCTGCCTTGATTTCGCCGCGCTCCTCTGCCCGACGGATCATGGACACGGCCGGTCGATCCTTGACGGAGCCGGCCGGATTGTTGCCCTCAAGCTTGCCCAGAACCACGTTGGAACGCGCCAGATTCGCCTCAGCACCGATGCGCTGAAGTCGAACAAGTGGTGTTTTGCCGATGGCTTCTTCAATGGTTGGATAAATCATGTCTGCACTGTGCCATAATTTCGGTTTGATCGAGTTGCCGCCGGAGTGGCGAAATTGGTAGACGCAGGGGATTCAAAATCCCCCGCCAGAGATGGTGTGCCGGTTCGAGTCCGGCCTCCGGCACCAGACAAGGGCTCTTCTGCATCGCAGAGGAGCCCTTTTCTTTTGTTGCTTAACCTTGATGCACCCTCCGGACACTCCAGGCCTCGTCATTAGGGTGACCGAGACAGCTCCTGGCGCAGCATCTGGTCGTACACCCTGGGCAACACTGTGGTCATCTGATTCGACTCTGCCCCGTAGCCCAGACTGGTCCAAGTCCGTGAAAGTCGCCGAAAAACGGCCTCTACTTCGCCTCGCCGGAGGCGGTCAGCCAGGTCCATCCCCCAGGCCTTGTCATCGGCCAGCCAGCGCAAGACCACGACGTCCTGATCTGTGGGGCCGAAGGGCGCCTGAAGTCCTGCCTCCTTCGCGGAGGTCTTCGAGGCCGTCGGATGATATCGCTGTGCAAGCTCAAGCCAGGTGGCGTGTAGCAGCTGGTAGCGCCCAGCCGCCGTGGAGCAGCGACCTTTGTTGGGGCCAGCCTTGATCGGCAAGCATTGATTGGGATGCTCATCCAGGGAAGTCACCACCGAACCGCCATGCAACACATGGTAGGGCTGGTGGACATTGGCTTCGCTGGCTGAAATGGTGCGCATCAACGCGCGCAGGTAGGGGTCTCCACCGGATATGCTCAGTTCGCGGGTACCCGGCAGGAAAAGCGCAGGCCAAAACCACCAAACGAGCGCCAGCGCCACGGCCGCAGAAAGCGCAAGCAGGATCGCCCATTGGAGAAAACGTGCAGAGGTCTTGGTCACGGGAGCATTGGATGATGTGGCTCTTGTCTAATCACGTGAAGCAGCTTGTAAAGTCCCCCGAGCCGAAACAGCCTGCCAGATGCTGACACAATGGGGTGAGTACAGCTCAACATCATCGCAGAAACATCACCGTGCACTTGCTTCTTCCCGCCCTCGCAGTTGTCCTTGGATTGGCCCTGTTGGTCTGGAGTGCAGATGCATTCGTTGATGGCGCTGCGGCCACGGCCCACCACCACAAGGTCCCGCCATTGCTCGTGGGCATGGTGATCGTCGGGTTTGGCACCTCTGCACCCGAGCTCGTCGTCTCAACACTGGCGGCACTGGATGGCACGCCCTACCTTGCTCTTGGCAACGCCTGGGGATCCAACATCGTCAACATCACCTTGATCGTCGGCGTAACCGCCTGGATAGTCCCCATGAAGGTTGACTCCAAGGTCTTGCGCAAGGAGATGCCCCTGCTGATTGTCGTCACAGCCCTGGCCGCAGGCCTGGCCATTGACGGTGAACTGACCCGCTGGGACAGCACCATTCTTTTGCTGGTGTTTTTCGCCATGTTCGGTTGGTCTTTGACCGAAGGCATGCGCAACCGCAGCGATACCTGGGGCAAAGAGACCGCCGCAGGCATCCAGGAGATCCACCTCACCCAAGGCCAAGCCTTGGTCAAGTTGGCCATGGGCTTCCTGGTGCTGGTCGGTAGCTCCCGCATGCTGGTCTGGGGTGCGGTCGAGGGGGCACGGGCGCTGGGTATCAGCGAGCTCATCATCGGACTGACCATTCTGGCCTTGGGGACATCGCTGCCAGAGCTGGCTTCCTGTATCGCCGCTGCTCGCAAAGGCCAGGACGACATCGCTCTGGGCAACGTGCTGGGCTCTAACCTGCTCAATACGCTGGCGGCCGTCGGCCTCGCCGGCGTCATCTCTCCTTTCGCGCTGGAAGAGCAGGCCATCAACCGGGACTTGCCCGTCATGGTCGTGCTGACCTTGACCTTGTTCGTGATGAGCCTCGGTTGGCGCGGGCGACCAGGCAGGATCAATCGCTATGAGGCCGTCACGCTGCTTGTGGCCTACGTGGCCTACACAGGCTGGGTCCTCTCAAGCCTGAAGGGTCACACGCTGCCGACCTGAGACCTGGCCAGAACGAGAGCGTCAGCCGCTCGCCAGTCCTTCTGCCACCGTCGGAAAACGGAGCACCAGTCCCAGCTCACGCTTCATGCGCTGGTTGCGAAGACGGCGCGATTCCCCCATGAAGCTCATTTGCATGGACGTGAGTGTCCTCGCAGCTTCTTGCCTCGACACCCTGGGCGGTCTGGGCATTCCATAGCTGTCGGCTGCCAGGTCAAAGTAGTCGCCCATTTTCAACTCGGTATCGTCCACCACATTGAAATTGCGCTGCGGCCCACCTCGCCACAACGCCAGCCAACAGGCGCGCGCCAGATCGTCTGCATGGATGTGATTGGTATACACGTCATCCTCCGGCAAAAGCACGGGCGCCTGCTTGCGCAGGCGTTCGCGCGGCGTGCCGTTGGCACGGTCGGAGGCATAAATACCCGGGATGCGCAGCACACGTGTCGCAATTCCCGTGCGCTGCCCCAGCCAATGCCAATGGTTTTCTGCATCCACACGGCGTTTACCCCGACTGGTCTGAGGGAGACACTTCGCCAACTCGTCCAGCCAAGCGCCCTGTCGGTCGCCATAGACACCGGTCGTGGATCCGTACACTGCGCTCACAGGCAGCGAGCGAAGCGCGAGAACCTTCACCAAGGCACGTGTCCTGCTGTCGATTGCGGCACTGGCGTCCTGCGACGGCGGCGGCGCGAGGTGCAGTACACGCGAAGCCAGGCCAGCGAGACGACGCAGCGTGGACGGGTGATCCAGATTGCCCAGAAGCGGAACAAAGCCCGCCGCACGAAGCGAAGGCACTCGCTCAGGGTCAGATGTCAAAGCCAGCACCCGAGCGCCCTTGTGCTTGAGCGCGATCGCCCCCACTCGCTGCCCTACGTCTCCACATCCGACAATCAGAAGTCGCTGCCGACGGAATCGGGCGGGCAACGCGCCCTGGGGCGAATGGGTAGGGACGGACATGGTATTCGGACAATTTGCGACAATAAGAGGGTTTGCATCGCGCGCCCAACGACGGCAGCCTACGACAACCCCAAAAGATTCTCCGAGTATGACATTCAGCATCACCGTGACGCCCAGTGGCAGGCAGTTCGACACCATCGAGGGCGAGACCATACTGGCCGCCGGCATTCGGCATGGCATCGGCTTGCCCTATGGATGCAAGGACGGCGCGTGCGGCTCCTGCAAATGCAAGCTGGTTTCCGGTGTGGTCAAACATGGGCCCCACCAGGAAAAGGCGCTGAGCGCCGAGGAAGAAACCAAAGGCTTCGTGCTGACCTGCTGCGGCGTGGCCGAGTCGGACGTCACACTGGAGTCGCGCCAAGTGGCGGAGGAAGGGGCGTTCCCCATCAAGAAGATGCCGGTAAGGGTCAGCGCCCTGGAAAAGGTTTCCAGCGATGTGATGGTCGTGCACCTCCAATTGCCGGCCGCAGACACGTTCCAGTACCACGCAGGGCAATACGTTGAATTCATGCTGCGCGACGGAGATCGCCGCAGCTACTCCATGGCCAATGCGCCCCATACACAGTCGCAGAAGCCTTCGATTGAGCTACACATCCGCCACATGCCCGGCGGCAAGTTCACCGACCATGTCTTCGGTTCCATGAAGGAAAAGGAGATTCTTCGCGTCGAAGGTCCTTACGGCGGATTCTTCCTGCGCAAGGACAACGAAAAGCCCATCATCTTCCTGGCATCCGGTACAGGCTTTGCGCCCATCAAAGCCATCGTGGATCACATGCATCATGAAGGCATTGCCCGGCCCGCCACCATTTACTGGGGAGGCCGTCGTCCGGCGGATTTGTACCAGGCCGCATGGATCAAGGAAAAGCTCGCTGAAATGCCCAACCTGAGCTACGTGCCGGTCGTCTCTGAGGCCCTGCCCGAAGATCAGTGGAAGGGCCGGACAGGCTTTGTGCACTTGGCCGTGATGGAAGACCATCCCGACCTGTCGGGCCACGAAGTGTATGCCTGTGGCGCCCCCATCGTCGTGGAATCCGCACAGAACGACTTCACGGTCAAGGCCGGTCTGCCTGCCGAGGCATTCTTTGCAGACGCGTTCACCAGCGCCGCTGACAAGGTCAGCAGCGCCTGAATCTGGAGCCTGTCATGTCAGCCGAGCCTGATTGGCACAAAGATCTGCTGGCCGTCACGGGCGATCAGAAGGGCGAGAGACTTCTGAGAACGGTCAACCTGCTGGCGCACCTGATCGATATCCGCTACCGGATGCCCATTGATCGCCAGCAGCACATCGCCCGGCTTGACACCGGCGCGCGCAGCGGGTCCCTGCACGCCTTCGATGAACATGCCATCGCCCGAGCCGGCGATTCGCCTCTCTTCAGGCTGTAGCGGGCGCAAGGAAAGGCCAAGCTTGCCCTGTGGCGGCGAAGCATCCGGCATTTCTGCCTTGGCTTGCTGTTCGCCGGCATCTCCGAGAGTCGCAGAGACCGACGTCTTTTCCCCGTCACGCCAGACTTCCAAGGTCACACGCTTGCCCGGCTCTGTCTGGCCAACCAAAGCCGGCAAGTCTGAAGACGACCCGATGGCGTGACCGTCGAGAGACAGAATCACGTCGCCGACTTTCAGGCCAGCTTGTTCTGCGGGGCCATTGCTTTGCACGCTCGAGACCAATGCACCACGGGGCTTATCCAGTTTGAAAGAGTCGGCCAGCGCCTGGTTGACCTCCTGAATCGTCACACCGAGGCGTGCATGACGTGCGTGTCCATGAGCCACGATGTCATCCTTGACCTTCAAAGCCACATCAATGGGAATAGAGAACGAAAGCCCCTGGTACCCGCCGCTACGCGAGTAGATCTGCGAGTTGATTCCCACCACTTCGCCATTGGCGTTGAACAGCGGGCCGCCCGAGTTGCCGGGGTTGATGGCCACATCCGTCTGGATAAAGGGCACAAAGCTGTCCTCAGGCAGGGTTCGACCTTTGGCGCTGACCACACCAGCCGTGACGCTGCTCTCGAAGCCAAAAGGCGATCCAATCGCCAACACCCATTCACCCACCTTCAGATCTCGGGGATTGCCCAGGGGAACCACCGGCAAGCTCTGGGCATCAATGCGCAATACAGCGACATCGGTGCGCGTGTCAGCCCCAAGAACCTTGGCGGGGAATTCACGCCTGTCAGTGAGTTTGACCGTCACCTCATCCGCATCCTTGACGACATGGGCGTTGGTCAGAATCAAGCCATCTCCACTGATGATGAAGCCAGACCCTTCACCTCGGCTGGGTACACTCTGTTGAGGCAATGCGCCTTGTGGCAGCTGCGGAATGCCAAAACGCCTGAAGAACTCCTGAAAGGGATCGTCATTCCCGTCGCCCCCAGGGACGCGCCAGGCGACCTGCTCTGGCGCTTTTCCCACCACCGAGATGTTGACCACCGCCGCACCATGCTGTTCGGCGATAGATGCAAAAGACGGCAGCCCTTGCAGCCCCGATCCACTGTTCGCTGGCGCTGTTGCGACCAACGTTTGACGCGCCGCATGGGCTGGCGTGTATGAGTTCTGGATCAGTTCGACGCCGACTCCGCCCACGACGCCGGCGGCCACCAGGGCCAGGACAAGACGACTGTTACTCAGACCAATTTTTTTCATATGCGCTCCTGTAGGTTGCAAAAGGTTGGCAATGACCTGTTTGCAGTCTGAGCGCGAAGATTTAGGCCTCGCTTAGGGAGCTGTCTTTGCCGGGAAACCGCACTCGTACCCGCAAGCCACCCAGTTCGGGCGATTCGTCCAGAAGAACCGATGCATGCATCGCACGGGCAATGGTCTCGACAATGGCAAGGCCCAGCCCACTGCCAGACTCTTCTGTACCTGGGACGCGGTAGAAGCGATCAGCCACACGTTCACGCTCTGCCGGAGCAATCCCTGGACCGCTGTCCTGCACCACCAGCAAAGCTGCGCCATCTTCCCTGCCCAACGACACATTCACCTTCCCGCCCGCAGGGGTGTACTTGATGGCGTTATCGACCAGATTGCGCAACATCATGGCCAAAGCGCCTTCTTGGCCATGGACGATCGTGGGCTCGACGTTCTCGGCACCCAGATCAATGCTCTTCTCGCTGGCTACCGCCGTCGCCTGCGACAAAACGTCACGTACCACCTCGTATAGATCAACCGGGCCAATGCCTTCCTCACGACTCGACTGCTGGCGTGCCAATGCGAGAAGTTGCTCCACCAAGCGCGTTGCTCGATCGATACCAGCCTTCAGTCGGCGGCCTGCTTGGGCCCTACTGGCATCGTCCGTTGCACGCTCCAAAGCCTGAACCTGAAGCCGCAAGGCGGCCAGCGGAGAGCGAAGCTCATGGGCAGCATCTGCCACGAAATGCTGCTGCGCCTCAAATGCGTCACCCACACGTGCCAGGAGGTTGTTGAATTCGTGCACAAGGGGTTGAAGCTCATGCGGCATGCCTGTATCGCTCACTGGCGTGAGCGCGTCCGCCTGGCGCGAGGCCAACTCCTTGCTCACTCGACCCAATGGTCGCAAAGTGGCATGGACCACCCACCAGGCCACCACCATCAACAACGGCGCCATCCACAACACGGGCCAGACGGCGCGCCACGCCAGATTGCGTGCCATCTGCTGACGTGGTCGCAACTCTTGCGCGACCTGAATCACCTGATAGGCCGTCTGAACAGAGTAGAGGCGGTAGTCACGCCCGTCAACGCGCAGATCAGAGAAGCCCATCACTGCACGCTGTGGCAGGCCCAGGCCCGTCGCCGACTGGTACAGAGCCAAACCATCGTTGCGCCAGACCTGAATCAACATATCGACCGGGGCATTTCCTGCAGGCGTATCAGGCAGGGGCGGCAGCGCAGAAAGGCCCACTCCCGAGCGCAAAGCCTCGGCGGTTTGCTGCATGTGATAGTCAAACAGGTTGTCTGCTTCCGCGCGTGCTTCCCGATAGACCACCAAGGCCTGCAAACCTGCGACCAGCACGATGGCCAGCAGCAACGAACTCAGCAATCGCGTTTGCAGGGAAAGACCAATGCGCATCAGTTGCCGCTCCTCGCAGGCGTCATGCCTTGGGCACCATGTAACCCAAGCCACGCACGTTCTGAATCAGGTCGGAACCCAGCTTCTTTCTCACACCGTGAATATAGACCTCTACCGCGTTGCTGTTGATGTCTTCCTTCCATCCGTAAAGCTTTTCCTCCAGTTGAGCCCGGGACAACACGACCCCAGGCCTCGCCAGCAAAGGCTCCAGGACTGCCCACTCACGGGAAGAGAGCAACACGGGCTCACCGTCTCGCAAGACTTCGCGGGTGGATGGACAAATGCTGACGCCATTGTGCTCGTAGACCGGTTCAGCCCGACCTGCTGCACGCCTGAGCAAGGCGCGAATACGCGCAAGCAACTCGTCGACGTCATAGGGCTTGACGATGTAATCGTCCGCGCCCGCATCCAATCCGGCCACACGCGCCCGAACCTCGTCCCTCGCAGTGGCGACGAGCACAGGCACCCTGTTCTTGGCGGATCGCCAATGACGCAACACCTCAAGACCATCGCGCTTGGGCAAGCCCAGATCCAGAATGATCAGGTCATAGGATTGCGTGTCCGTGGCCGCTATCGCCATGCTGCCATCCTTCACCCAGTCGACGGCATAGTCGGACTGGCGCAAAAGGTCCAGTACCGTCTCGCCGATCATCTGATCGTCTTCGACAAGCAGCAGTCGCATTTCGCCCTCCCATGAAAACGTCACGCCAGGAGTTTGGCGCCCCGCACTTAGGCCAGGCTTAGATCCTCACAGCTTGAGACGCCCAGAGGAGCCCCTTTACTTGGCAGCTTCGCCCAGCAGCGCCTTGACATCAGCCGCCAACTTGTCAGCACCGCTTGCGTAGCGGTGATAGAGCCGGAGTCGGCCCTCCGTGTCGTAAACATAGCTGCCGGCAGAGTGGTCCATCGTGTAGCTTGTTGGCGTCGGACCGTCCACCTTCTTGTAATAGATCCTGAACTGCTTGGATACTTCAGGCAGTTCTTCAGGCGAAGCGTGGAGAGCCAGGAAGGCCGGATCGAAATTCTCCATATAGGCCTTCATAATCTCCGGCGTGTCACGCGCAGGATCGACACTGACAAACAGGCCTTGCATCTTCTCGCCGTCAGAGCCGAGCAAGGCCTTGGCTGCGGCTAGCTCACTCAGCGACGTGGGACACACATCAGGGCATTGGGTGTACCCGAAAAAGATCACCACCACGTTGCCGCGAAAGTCCGCCAATGTACGCATCTGACCGTTGTGGTCGGGCAGCTTGAAGCCTTGTGCATAGTCGGCGCCAGTGATGTCCACTCCATTGAAGCTGGTGGAAGTGCCAGAGCCGCCCTCCTTGCTGTCGCAACCCGGAAGCAAAGCCGCCGCAACAGCAAGCCCCAGACCCAGCGCCATGTGGCGAAGCAAGCGAGGCAGCACCAGTCGTTCGAGATTCAGTTGAGTCATAGAGGTATCCGGATTTCCATTCTTCAGGCTATCAGATAGTGATCCACCAACAGAGCAGCAAACAGCAATGAAAGGTGAATCAACGAGAAGCGGAAGGTTTTGCGGGCCAAAGCGTCTGAGTAGTTGCGCCAAAGCGCGAAGGCGTAAGCAGTGAATCCAATGCTGAGGGCCACCGCCACGACCAGGTAGAGCCATCCGCTCATGCGCATCACAAAAGGCATCAGGCAAGCGGCTGACAAGATCAACGTGTAAAGCAGAATCTGCAGTCGCGTAAATGCAGAACCATGGGTCACCGGGAGCATTGGCAGGCCAGACTTGCGATAGTCCTCAACCCGATAAAGCGCCAGCGCCCAAAAGTGCGGCGGCGTCCACAGGAAGATGATGAGGAACAGCATCCATGCCTGCGTCGTGACTTCTCCGGCCATTGCGGCCCAGCCGAGTACCGGCGGCATGGCGCCTGACGCACCACCGATCACGATGTTCTGCGGCGTCAGTGGCTTGAGCACCACCGTATAGATCACTGCATAGCCCACAAAGGTGGCAAAAGTGAGCCACATGGTCACGGGGTTGACCCACACATACAAGATGACCGAACCCACAGCGCACAGCACTGCAGAAAAGGTCAGGGTCTGCGGATTGGTGAGCTCACCTTTGGCTGTTGGACGCCAGGCAGTTCGCTTCATCTTGGCATCTATCTGTTGCTCGATCACGCAATTGAATGCGGCGGCGGCGCCTGCGACCAACCAGATACCCAGGCAAGCGATAGCTCCTACCCACACCTGCTGCCAACTGGGAACGCCAGGCACCGCCAAAACCATACCGATCAGGGCGCAGAACACGATCAACTGCACCACGCGCGGCTTGGTCAGGGCATAGAACTGCCGCCATGTCGAAGGCATGACGGCAGCTTGAGCGGAGGTAGCGGAAGACATCGGCAAAGAAAAGCTATTCGAATTCAGAATCAGGTCAGAGCACCGGAAGCTCGATGCACTGCGCTGGGATGGGGAGCCGAGGCGGCAGCACGGAAACGGACAAGTGCACCCGTCAGGACCATCACCAGTGCGGCAGCCCCTCCGGTATGCGCCACAGCGGCCAACAAAGGCCAGTCGAGGATCACATTGGACAACCCGGTCAACAATTGCCAGAGGGCCAGGCCCAACAAGGCATTCGAGACAGAGCGCGCGGCAACGACGCTCCTCAGACGCCAACCTAACCAGACCAGCAACGTCAGCACGGCATACGCCATCAACCGGTGAACGTAATGAATGGCAGTCAAAGCGGCAAACGTGATCGGCTGACCGCCTTCATCCATACCCAATGGTCGCCACAGGGTAAAGCCATCACCAAAGTTCATTTCTGGCCAAAAGCTGCCTTGGCAAGAGGGGAAGTCACTACAAGCCAGCACAGCGTAATTGGTGCTGACCCATCCGCCCAATGCAATTTGCACCCAAACCATGACTGCCACTCCGCAAATGGCCCACCACCAGCGCCCCAGACCGGCGACTTGCGCGGAAGGCAGCGGCTGCACGGTCTGGATGCGCAGCAATGCTAGCAGGACAAGCCCGCCCAGCAGATGCAAGGTCACGATCGCTGGAAACAGCTTCATGGTCACCGTCAAAGCGCCGAAGGCTCCCTGCAGGCAGACCCAGACCAGAGTCAGGGTCGCCCACCAGGGCGACAAAGGCAATTGATTGCGTTGCCGCCAGGCCAATACGGTCAAGACAATGATCAACACCCCAACGCCGGTGGCGAGGTAGCGATGAATCATTTCTACCCATGCTTTGGAATGTGTCACTGGACCGGTCGGCATCGCTTCCTGCGCCTGCGAAATCTCTGCATGCGCACCTACGGGACTTGCGCTGCCGTAACATCCGGGCCAGTCAGGACAACCCAACCCGGAATCTGTCAGGCGCGTGAACGCGCCGAACAGCACGAGGTCGAAAGTCAGAAACAAGGTCAGCACGGCCAGTTGTCGATAGCGCTGGTTGCCAGATGCGTTCCGATGGCGCAACCATAGCCAGCTCAATGGTGCGGCAGCGAGCAGCAGCCCAAACCCCATCATCCAAAAGATGGGGGCCAGATCGTACAGAGGTTGCCCGTCCATGGGAGTTGGGTCGTCCGCTTTACTTGGCGTCCGAGGGTCGGCCTGCCTGATCCCAGAACGCTGAGGCGCGCATCAAGCGCTCCAGATCTTTCCGAACCATCTTGTGGTCCATTTCAGCCGGGAATCGCAGCATCCAGTTCCCCATTGGATCGACGAGGTAGAGGTGATCCTCCAGCTGATGACCAGCGGCAGGCGAGAGCCATTGGGCCAGCGCTTTCGATTCGACCCTCAGCGCTGTGCCTTGCACCAGCGCAGGACGCAACTCTTCTCTGATGGACTTTTCACCTGAATAGAGCAATACCCAATCCAGGCGTTCCTTGTTCTTGCCCAGCATTTCGCGCAGCTGACGTTGCAGATACAGATGCTCCTCACACTGCTTGTTGCAATCACTGTCCGAGACACTCACGAGCAACCACTGGTCCTTGAGGCTGCTCAACGGCACGACACGCCCTTCCAGGTCAAACCCCGACCAGTCAGGCATCGGACGCTGCGGCTCGATCAGTTCACCATAGCTGCTGGTCCCGCCCGGCCGAACGACATAGTAGGTGAAATATGACGCAATCACCGGAGCTGCGCAGATGATGAACAGCGCCATCATTTTCCAGCGACCGCTGCGCGTACGTGCAACTTCGTCGGCCATCTCCGCTCCCGGCCGGGGCAGAGTATGGACTGTCATGGTCAAAGGGCTATCAGTCGTGCCCGTGCGGGCGACGCTGGCGTCGGGGTTGGATGAATTGGAACCAGACATATAGAAATGCCACCAGGGCACACAAGCCAAACCACTGCGCGGCATATCCGTAGTGCTTGTGCACATCGGCCTCAAAGCGCGGCCAGTCGCGTTTCAAAACGCTGGCATCGTCCCCGGTTTGCTGGAGGGACATTTGAGTGAACAGCGCCAATCCAGTTTCGCGGGAATAGGCGCTCAAGTCGATATTTTGCCGGATTGGCCCTGACTCTGACTCGCCAAGTTCGAAATAGTGCGATGGCGGAGGTGACAATCGGCCTGAAACAGCTACTTCGCCGCCCGGCAGCGGCAATTCCGGCAAGCGATTTCGATCCTGAAAGTTTCTGGCGACCCAGCCTCGCTGGACCAACAAGGTGGCGTCGCTATCGGTCAACCGCAGCGGTGTCACGACCAGAAACCCCGCGTGCCCACCCATGGTGCGGTTATCCAGGTAGATCGTCCGCTCGGGTATCCAGTGTCCTGTAGCAAGGGCACGGACGTAGTGAAGGTCTTGCGGGTCTTTGGCGCGCAGCAAATCCGAGTTTGTCACCGGTTCTGCGCTCCAACGTCGATCAATGCTGGCCTGCAGATCTATTTTTTGCTGTGCACGACCCAATTGCCAAATCCCGAGTCCTGCAGTCAAGGTTGCTGCCAACAACGCCGCGAGCGTGACAAGCCAGAATCGGGGTGAGCGTTTGACCGTCATGGAATCCTTCGTACCGGCTTTATCGAACGACTTTAGGCGCTAGCAGTGCGCGGTCAAAAGCCGGGATAATGGCATTCATGAAGTATTTGGTGATTCTGGCCTTCGCGGCCATCATTGGCAGTCTGGTGACCGCGCTTGTCCTCATGATGCGCGGTGGACAGTCCACCGAGGACGGGAACACCAAAGACCCTGCTCCTCGCAAAAAGGGCAACATGGCGACTGCACTGGCATTTCGCGTCGGTTTTTCCATCTTGCTCTTCCTCTTCGTGCTATTCAGCTATTGGATGGGCTGGATCCAGCCTACCGGCATTCAGCCAGGTCAGTAGAACCGGTCACCCTTGGT
>JBNKNN010000212.1:0-5597 GCA_050293865.1 Hydrogenophaga sp.
GCTGTCAGGCTCTTGCTGCCCGCATGGACCAGCAGTCCAGCCACCACCGCCACAGTGGTCAGGCCTTCGTCACCGGGTAGCCCTGCAGAAAAGGTGGCGGCCATGGTCGAGTGCAAGTCCACCAGGGCGCCGAGCAACGCCCCCACCAACACGCCTGACGAGCCCAGCCACTGCTCCATCACACGAACCAGTACCTGCATGCCTGCCAACAAGCCAGCCACGGCAGCTGCGCCGGTCAGGCTGAACATGCGGTCATTGCCGGCAGAGGGCAACCCCTCGATGCGAGGAGAAGGCCCCACGTTCGATACGTCGGCTTGGGCTCCGCTCACCATCCACCAGCCCAGCAAAGCCGCGATCGCAGCCGACGACAGGGTCGGCACCCACAGAACGCTCAGCCAAGCTGGCTGCATCGCAGAGGCCACGAGGAGCAACTGCAATTGCGTCGCCACACAGGAAATAAGTCCCCCGCCCGCCATCAAGCGCGCGTCTCCCTGCCCTTGCCGCACGGAAAGGCCCAGAGTGGCGATGGTCGCCGTGCTGGAGACAAAACCCGAAGCAAACGCAGAAAAGATCACCGCATGGCGCGCCTGCAACAGACGTCGACAAAAATGAGCCAGCGATTGCACGGCCAGAAGCAAGGCCAGCAATTGCACAATTCGGTACGGGTTGAGAACGTCGCCCCAGAACGGACGATCGGGCACCAACGGCAGGGCCATGAGCACCAGCGCGGCCAGAATGATGCCGTCGCGCACTTCCCCCGCGCTCAACCACTGCCGCGCCAAGGCATGCAATCGTTGGCGTGCAGCCAACAACCCCGTCATGCCAGCCGCCAGCGCGGCAGCCAGCGGAATGCTCCAGGCGCTCAATGCGCCAATCATGTAGGTCAACACGAGCGCCAGCTCTGTGGTGGCACCGGGGTCGTCTGAGCGGTCACGCCAAAAGGCAACCAAGGCCATGGCGGCCACAAAAGCCGCCCCTACGACCATCAACCCTGCCGCCGGCATCAGCGCCGCCGCCGCCCCCGTGACACAGGTCAGCGCAAACGTCCTGACCCCAGCAAACGCTCGCTTGGGGCCTTGCCCTTTCCTCCGTTCGCGCTCTATACCAACCAATAGGCCGCAGCCCAGCGCACAGGCCAGCACAGCAGCCGCATTGGCCACATCAATATGGCGTCCGTCCGGTACCCAGTTCAAAACTTCTGACATGAAACATCGTTATGCTTGGCGCCCAGCTCTGCTCGGGCAACACCTCAAAGCGCATCATGGCAGAAAATGCAAGCAAGGCGCTTGTCCCTGTTCAAGACCGGCCAACAACACTCCGGCCAAAATGCCAACATGATCGATACACCTGATTTCACCCCGCCCGCCCTGTTCACTGACGCCGAAGCCGCGCTGGCACAGATCCAGCGCCTGTATCAGGCACACATCCAGTTTCTGCGCCAGACACTCAAGCGGTTTGTCGGCGGCGAGGATTTCACGGGCCGGCGCGTCAGGGCCTGCTACCCCTTCGTACGCCTGCACTCTCGCAGCGTGCTGCGCCAGCACGAGGGCATGAAAACACGGTTGAGCTACGGCTTCGTGGCCGGTCCAGGCCGATTCGAGACCACGCTGACGCGCCCTGACCTGTATGCAGACTACTATCTCGATCAGCTGCGCCTGCTGCTCGTGAACCACGGCGGAGAGCTCGAGGTCGGGGTCAGCAGCAGCCCCATCCCGATCCATTTTTCATTTGCCGAGCATGACCACGTAGAGGGCGAGATGGACGCCGTACGCCGGGCCCAGATGCGCGACGTGTTTGACCTCCCCGACCTGACAGTCATGGACGACGGCATCGCCAATGGGACGTTTGAGCCCAGACCGGGCGAAGCCCAACCTCTGGCACTCTTTACCGCCCCACGGGTCGACTATTCCCTGCAACGGCTGCGCCACTACACGGGAACCGCCCCCGAGTGGTTCCAGAACTTCGTCTTGTTCACGAACTACCAGTTCTACATCGACGAGTTCATCAAGCTCGGCCATGAGGAGATGGCCAACCCCAACAGTGAATATGTGGCTTTCATCGAGCCCGGCAACGTCGTGACCCGCCGCGTCGGCATCACATCGGCAGACGAAGATGCGCTGGGCGCTGCCCCACCGCGATTGCCACAAATGCCCGCATATCACCTGGTCAGAGCGGACCGATCGGGTATCACGTTCGTCAACATCGGTGTAGGACCGGCCAACGCCAAGACCATCACCGACCACATCGCCGTGCTCAGACCCCACGCCTGGCTTATGCTGGGTCATTGTGCGGGCCTGCGCACGACGCAGCAACTGGGCGACTACGTGTTGGCTCACGCCTATGTTCGCGAAGACCACGTACTGGACGAAGACTTGCCCCTGTGGGTCCCCATTCCCGCACTGGCAGAGATTCAGCTGGCGCTGGAGGCGGCAGTGGCCGATGTGTCTGGCGTGGCCCCTCACCAGGTCAAGCGCATCATGCGCACGGGCACCGTCGCCAGCACGGACAACCGCAACTGGGAACTGCTGCCAGACAACAAGCCGCAGCGCCGTTTCAGTCAGAGTCGCGCCGTCGCCTTGGACATGGAAAGCGCAACCATTGCCGCGAACGGTTTTCGCTTTCGCGTGCCGTATGGCACTCTGCTGTGCGTGAGCGACAAACCGCTCCACGGCGAGATCAAGTTGCCAGGCATGGCCAACCACTTCTACCGTGAACGCGTTGACCAACACTTGCGCATCGGCATCCGTGCCGTGGAGCGGTTGCGCGAGGGCGGCAGCAAGCAGCTGCACAGTCGCAAACTGCGCAGCTTTGCCGAGGTGGCGTTCCAGTAAGCCCGGATCACAAGAACTCGACAGCAGCCACTTCCTGCCACCTGAAAGAATCTCAAAGCCAAAAACGCATGCAGCAACTCAAGCAACTGATCACAGACACGTTCGGCGTCGAAGCCTGGATCGCTTTGGTCATCATCATCATTGTCGTGGCTCTGGTCGTCAGCCAACTGGCCCGAATGGTGCTCAACCAGCTCGACAAGTGGGCCCACCAGTCGCCCAACGTCTGGGATGAAGCCCTGGTCGGCAGCGCGCGCAAACCTGTGCACCTGGTGATCTGGCTGACCGCAGCGAGCTGGATTGCTCGGGCCATGCAGGCCCAGTGGCCTGAGCCCAAGTTCATGGATGAAGTCAGCGCCATCCGGACGGTGGGCCTGATCATCGCTTTCGCCTGGTTTGGCTGGAAGTTTTCTGGCCACATGACGCGAAACATCATTACGCGAGGTCAGGCTAAGAGCGGTGATTTCGATGTCACCACCGTTCACGCTCTGAGCAAGCTGGCGCGACTGCTGATTGTGGTGCTCAGCGTCATCACCGTCGCGCAATCGCTGGGCTTCAATATCGGCGCACTGCTCGCGCTCGGTGGCGTGGGCGGCATCGCTGTAGGCCTGGCCGCCAAGGACCTGCTCGCAAACTTCTTCGGTGGACTCACCATCTATCTGGACCGGCCGTTCAAGGTCGGAGAATGGATCCGGTCGCCTGACAAAAGCATCGAAGGCACCGTCGAGTACATCAGTTGGCGCCACACCCGTATCCGCGCCTTCAACAAGAATCCTATATATGTGCCCAATTCGGTCTTCACCAGCATCGTGGTTGAGAATCCTTCCCGAATGAGCCATCGACGCATCAAGGAAACGCTTGGACTGCGATACGACGACTTTGCACAGGTAGAAGTCATCGTGCAGGAGGTGAAGGCACTTCTCAACGATCACCCCGACATGGACAACACACAGACATTGATCGTGAACTTCAACCAGTTTGGCGCCAGTTCACTGGACATCATGATTTATGCCTTTACCAAGACGCGCGACTGGATCGAGTATCACAGTGTCAAACAGGACGTGTTGCTCAAGATTGGGCGCATTGTCGAAAGCCACGGCGCAGAGATCGCGTTCCCGACGCAAACCTTGCATCTCGCCGGGCAGCAACCGGCTCAATCGATTGACGAAGGCGCGCCTTGAGCACGCTTTGTTCACCGCCTCCAGCTGACAAGAAACTTTACGCAGACTTCACCCCTCTGAAGCCAAGACATGCCGGCACAGGCGCACAATGGGGTCGAAATGAACTCACCGCTGCCCACGCATTCCATGCCTACCTCCAGCGTCAACACCAACAAGGAAAGCAAGCGCCGCCACTCGGTGGCAGCAGTAGCGGCCAGTGTGATGCTGGCCGCCTGCGCCAGCACAGCTGACCGTGACATCAGCGCCTGGACCCAGGCAGAGGTACCCCAGACATGGAGTCAACCGCTGCCCTCTGCAGTCAGCAATGAAGCAGGGCTGCCTCCGCCATCACAATCACCGTCGAAATGGTGGAACGCCTTTGGCGATGATTTGCTCACGCGTTTGATCGATCAGGCACTCACACACAACGCCAGTATTACCGTCGCCCAGGCCAACCTCAGGCAAGCGCGAGCACAGCGCCAGATCCAATCTGCCAGGATGGGGCCTGCTGTCAATGCGTCGCTCAGCGGACAACGCAGCAAATCCGGTGATGCGCCGTCCACCAATCGCTTCTCCACCGGAATTGACGCGAGCTGGGAACCGGACATTTTTGGGTTCAACAAACAAGGTCTTGCCGCCGCCGATGCAGACCTCAAAGCGGCCGAAGGCGCCCTCGGCGATACCCAAGTGTCGCTCGCTGCGGAAGTGGCTTCAGCCTATGTCGATACGCGTGCGCTGCAACAGCGACTGACCATTGCGCAGCGCAACCTGGAGGCACAGTCCGAGACCGCGCAAATCACGTCTTGGCGAACGGACGCAGGACTGGCCTCGTCCCTGGAGCGGGAACAAGCCAAGGCCGCCGTGGCGCAGACCGACGCTCAGGTAGCGGCATTGCAGACCAGCCTTCACCAGGCCCGCCACGCCTTGGCCATCCTCACCGGCCAGACGCCCGGCGCGCTCAATGCCGCCTTCGAGCAGGCTGCGGCCATCCCGGAGCCCCCTGCCAGCCTGACCGTGGCCTTCCCGGCAGATACTTTGCGCCAGCGTCCGGACGTACGCGCAGCACAATACAAGGTCCTGGCCGCCACCGCACGCGCGGACCAGGCACAAGCGGCTCGCTATCCCAGCATCCGGCTCAGCGGCTCGCTGGGTCTGGGCGCCAACACCCTGCGCGGGCTCACCGACGGGGGTGCCAGCGCTGTCAACAGCCTGCTGGCCAGCCTCACTGCCCCATTGTGGGATGGTGGAGGCCTCCAGGCACAAGCAGAAACCGCTGCGGCGAGCGAAACGTCGGCAGCCGCGAGCTACCGCCAGTCGGTTCTGACCGCACTGCAGGAAGTTGAAAACGCCTTGGCCGCCATTGCTGGCAACCGCCTTCGACTGCAGCGGCTCCAGCTGGCCAGCGATGCTGCCGCATCCGCCGAGTTGCTGGCCCGGCAGCAATACGCCAGCGGTCTGCTGGATTTCCAGGCCGTGCTGGAGACGCAGCGCACCTTGCTCTCAGCCCAAGACAGCTTGGCAACGGCAAAGGCCAACCTCGCCACCAGCCACATCCAGCTCTACAAGGCTCTTGGCGGCGGATGGCAAGCCGCTGCAGCGGTCGATTCGG